>NZ_RQER01000007.1:0-300000 GCF_004770615.1 Leptospira langatensis | reverse complement strand
GCATTCCCGCGATCTTCTCCGTTAGGCTACCGTTCTTGTCCAAAAATAGAAGAGTCGGGTAACCGCTGACCTGGTATTTTCTCTTTAGGTTCGGAAAACGATCCCCATCCAAAGAGAGAAGAACGAAATTAGAAAGCTCTGCCTGAACTTCCTTCTTAGGATAGATCTCTTTTTTCAATGTCTTACAATAACCGCACCAATCCGCATACACATCTATGAAGATGGGTTTGCCTTCCTTCTTGGCCTTAGTGAAGGCGCCTTCTACAGAGCTTTCCCATTTTACTTCCGAGAATAGATTGTTCGTAAAGAAGAAGGTAGTTAGGACGATCAGAGTGGGGAGGAATGGAAAGAAGGGACGCATGCTATTCTCTTCGACCTTTTTTTACCCGGGCTGATCTTAAGGAAACGGGAATTTGAGAATTTTTGTTTACCCGCAGGTAGCTGCCCGAATATTCGAAGTATCTCCGGGGGAAATGATGGAATTCCTACTTCAGTTAGAGCAGATCCTGAAAAAACGCAAAGAGGAATTACCTGAAAAATCATATACTGCCGATCTCTTCCGAAGCGGCGTGGATCGGATCCTAAAGAAAGTGGGAGAAGAAGCTGGAGAAGTCATTATCGCCGCCAAGAACGCGGACAAGAAAGAACTCACTCATGAGTCGGCGGATCTACTCTTCCACTTGCAAGTTCTTCTGGTCGAGAGAGGCTTATCTCTTACCGACGTGGTAGAAGAGCTCCGCAAAAGACATTCTTAATTCTTTTCAGATCTTAAGCGATCAGCTTGGTCCCGCATTCGGGACAGAACTTAGCTCCGGAAATCTCGATTTTAAATCCGCAATTATGACAGAACTTGGCAGTTGATGCCGTTTGGATCGGTTGCGGCTTTGCAATCGGTCCTAATTCGATCTTTTTGTCCTGCTCTTCTAATTCCTGGATCAGTCCTGCAGAGATGGATTTGAATTCCTGTTCGGTCAGTTTTCCGGTATCGAATTCTATTTTAAGATCTTTTAAATTATCTAAAAGGATTGCTCTTCTATCGAATAACTCGGAGCGTTCCGTTTCCGTCTCTAACTCTTTATGCTCCACAACGAAGGCAACGTATAGGAAAGGGGAGACCAGTAATCCGACCAAAAGTATATAAAAGAAAATTAATAAGAAATCCACTATTTTTGTTTTTCCTCGATTTCTGAGATATATCTGTGAAAGGAAGAATCACCATCCACTTCTGTGGCAATGGCCGCCTTCGGTGCGGTCCTTCTTTTCAGATAGAGATACATTAAAAGTACTCCTAAGGCCCCTGCTGCAGCTATGCTAAGATCGATCCAAGTGGAATCCGGCTTGGCAAGGATGTCAGGACCGAAACCCACCACTATGCTTTGGGCCATTCCCTGGTTTCCGTTCTCTATAAATTTTGCCACGATGGGATCGGTGACTACTTCCGGTCCGAAGCCATGCACCATTTTATTCACTATGGTATCCGCGTCCTCTCCTGCACGGATCCGATTCTCTATGAACAGTTTAAGTTTGGCAGATACGGTGCAATTGTTAAAGGAACAGCTCTTGATCGGGATCGAAGGAATGCAGATGCATCGGATCCTGTCCGTTACATCGTGAAAGGTCCGGATCTGATTCGGCTCCGTTAGATTGGTAAATGTGGAATCCGCAACCAAGGAAGAAGAAGCCGAAACCGCGAATACGAAGGCCGCGACCAGGATGGATCTAAAATCTATGAATGTACGAGCCTTCATTTTCGGTTCTCTCCTATAGGAAGAAGGATTAGAAGCCCGGAGAGAAAGAACATCAAGGAGCCTGCCCAGATGAATTTCACCATAGGATTCACCCAGACTTCCAGGTTCGCCACGATCTGTCTCGGAAAACTAAGATACTGATCCAGTTTGATGGCAGGATCCCGAGTAAAGAAATAGCTCAGGAACATTCTAGGTAGATCCGGATTCTCGTCCGAAAGATCCGCATGTTCGATGGCCCCGAGTTGGATATATAGATCCTCTTTCGGAGTGGAAGCGATCGCTGGTTCGCTTGTAGGAATATGTGTCTCAAAGTCTCCGCTTAAATGAGAGATCTGAGGATAGTATCTACGCTCCGTCACCATTGTTTCGAAGTCCTTCAATTGTCGTTTCACATTAAAGGTAGCCTCGTGAGACACGATCACATTTCGATGATTTACTCCCTTGGAGGCGTCTCCGTTGATGATCGGTTTGATCTTCAAGGTGCTTGCGGTGATCGTATAATCTCCGATCACTGCGGTGTCTTGGCTCGTATAAATGACCTCGTTGGTTTGGGACAATTCCAGGAAGTAAAAGAATTTCACGGAAGTATTCTGTTTGAATGCATTCCCAGCGAGACCGATGAATAGGATCACCATGGACAGGTGAACCAAATATCCGCCGTATCTTCTCTTGTTCTTGAGAAGCATGCGAAATCCTGCTAAGAAATAATTCTCATCGGGGATGGTGGCTCTTCTCGCTTGGATCCCGCTATGATATTCTTGCACGATCCCAGCGATGGTAAAGATCCCAAGACCGACTGTGAGAACACTGTATACTTCTCCCAATACGTCGCCTAAGCTGTAGTCGCTGATGGAAAAATTATAAGAGTAATAGAGTATATAGATCCCGGCACCGATCACACCCGCGAGCAAAGGCTTGAATAAGGTGGTAAAGAAGATCTTATCAGCGCCTTTTCTCCAAGCGAGCAACGGAGCCGCTCCCATCAAAAGAATGAGAAGGATCCCTGCAGGAACTCCCCAGGAATTGAACCAAGGAGCCTTGTATTCTACGCCTGAGAGTAAAGGAGAGAATACTCCGAGTAGAATGGAAAGAGTGGCAATCACTAAAAGGAAGTTGTTGAGTAGAAAGCTTCCTTCTTTAGAGGTCATCGCCTCTAGATTCCTTTCCGGTCTCAACTGTTCTCTGCGATAAAGAAGAACACCTATGTGAGCGAAGAAGCTGATCCCGATATAAATGATGAAAGGAGTTCCTATGCTAGACTTGGAAAAGGAATGGGGTCCTTCTAATACTCCGCTTCGAGTGATCCAGGTCCCAAGAAGGCAGAAATGGAATGCTAAAATGATGAGAAGCATATTCCAAAATTTTAACATTCCTCTTCTTTCCTGAATGATCATGGAATGAAGAAATGCCGTAGATAAAAGCCAAGGCATGAGGCTTGCATTCTCTACCGGATCCCAGGCCCAGTAACCACCCCAACCCAATTCCTCGTAGGCCCATTTGGAACCTAAAAGAATTCCGGTACCCAAGAAGAACCAAGAGAAGATACTCCATCTTCTTACGAAACGGAACCAGTTCTCGGACAATTGTCCTGTGATCAATGCGGAAGTCGCGATAGAGAAAGGGATCGCAAAACTCACATATCCGATGTAAAGGATAGGAGGATGGATGATCATGGCCCAGTGTTGCAAGAGAGGATTTAATCCTCTTCCTGCGACAGCTGCCGGTTGGAATTCCCGGAAAGGTTGTGCATCCGGAAAGAAGATAGCCAAGAAGGAGAAGAAGCAGGAGATCAGCGCCAGGCTGAAATGCATAACAGGGATCCGATCGTTTGCCAGATCCTTGGTCTGCCAAAGAACGATAAAAGTGAATAAGGAAAGAAGAAGGTTCCAGAAGAGAAGGGACCCCGACGAACCGGACCAGATCGAAGTGACCTTATAGAACATCGGAAGATGTTCGCTGGAATGCATCGCAACGTAATAATTGCTAAGATCCGTTCTCATGAGCTGGACCCCAAGCACTATGAATGCGAGAAGGATGAGACCGAAATTTGCCATCAGAGTATAACGGCCTAATTCTAATGCGCGGAAATCCTTCTTAAAGATCCCATAGCCTGTTTGGACCAAGGAGAATAATAAAACGGAAAAAGAGGAGATAAGACAGAGGGCGCCTAAATCGTTCATTGAAAAATCCTGAAGCTAAATATATAATAAATCTTTAATATTCTTTCTCTTCTCCCTGGTATCCTGCCTCGTATTTGGAAGCACATTTAGCCTCCACTTTGTCGGCTACCAGTACCCCGTTTTTCCAGGCACCATCCACTCTGGCCCTAGCTCCTTCCTTAAAAGCATCCGGAAGAAGAGTGGCTCCAGTAAAGTAAACGGGGACTTCCTTCTCGTTCAATTGAAGAGTGAATTTTGCGGTCTTTCCTTCTCGGATCAGGCTGCCCAATTTCACGAAGCCTCTGACTCTTAAGAGTTCGTCCGGTTCGTACTTAGCGGGATGAGCCGCCAGTTCGGAGGCGTCTAGTAGGGTATAAGAGGTTTCTTTGGAAGAGAAAAAAGCAATAGATGCCAGAGAGAGTCCGATCACGCTCGCAAGCACAGTAAATTTAAGGTTCATATTTAGGCCGAAGTCCAGTTCTTAGACCAAGGATATCGGAAGCGGAGGGGAAGAAAAGTGGAAATACTCTCCCTAAGCTTATAAACGAAGAGGCCGATCCTCTCCTTCCAAGCGATACTCGTATTCTCCAGACTTTGAGAAGAAGGAACAAAATCATCGATGGTTAGCACCTTCACCCGAGAGCGATAATCCGTAGGCCAAGGCCTGATATCTAAACCGGTCTTTTGGAAAACCAAAATAGACCTTTCCATATGAAATGCAGAAGTGATGAGTATTGCGGATTTCCAACCTTTCTTACGGAATAACTCGGCAGTCATTTCCGCGTTTTCCTTGGTATTCCTACTTTCGGTTTCCAAGAAAATAGAATGGTTCGGCACACCTAATGAACGAAAGAATAGTGCTGCCGAATCGGATTCTTTTCTAGTTTGGAAGAATAGATTTCCGGAACCACCAGTGAATACGAT
Organism: Leptospira langatensis; assembly: GCF_004770615.1. Lineage (NCBI taxonomy): Bacteria > Pseudomonadati > Spirochaetota > Leptospiria > Leptospirales > Leptospiraceae > Leptospira > Leptospira langatensis. The sequence continues at coordinate 295,169 of NZ_RQER01000007.1, read as the reverse complement.
CCTCGGAGCCTTCTTCTTTTGAAATAAGAAGACAGCATCCGTCATTCTTTCCGCAGCGGAAGTCAATTGCACCTGCTCATTATGCAAGGCCAGATTATCCACGGCTCCGCCTAATACCAAGATGGCGTCGGAGTTTTGGAGCTTCTCCCATTTAACTGGAGGATGGTTTTCCTCCAATCCGTAGATCATCCATTGGGAAAAACTGTCAGTGGAACATACCCAAAGAAATAAGGTGGGAAGAAGGATCCAAACCTTATGTTTGAACTTAGGAAGCCGCAGCCCAAAGAAAATAAGAAGAAGCAAGCAAGCGGGAAGCGGGAACAAAAAGGCCCCCGCAAGTTTAGATACCGCAAAGAAGAGGGTATCCATACTCACTCGAGAAGATCGCCGCCCTTGGCCCAGTTTTCTCTAGAAACCTCATCAATCACGATATAGGTAGTTTCCGGAGCTCTACCTGCTACTTTTGCAAGTGTATCGGAGAATTCTTTCACAATCGTTTTCTTTTGCTCTTTCGTGAGAGTTCCTGCGACTTTTAGATTAACATAAGGCATATTCGTAGTGATTCCTTGGATCTGCTTCTAAATTTATTTCGAACGAGGATTATGCAACGGATTTTTTTTCCAAAAACGGCAGGTTCGTTCAAGCCGGAAAGGCAAGGTTCGCTTATAATCAAACTCGAAATTGTGAGGAGTTTTACATGAAGTTCGCTAAGGAAATGGCTTTCTATTCCGCATACCACCAAGAGAAGAGAAACGTATGGATCCACGTATTAGGGGTTCCTACCATCACATTCACACTCTTCTTAGTGCTGAGTAGATTTCATATATGGAATTTGGGAGGGTTTGATATCACTGCGTCAACCGTATTCGGGTTTGTGGTTATACTCTATTATTTCACTCTAGATTTTATTTTTGCTGCGACGACTACCCTCGTTTTCGGGTCCTTGATGGCATTGGCTCAATATCTAACTGCCTCTTTGGATTCCACAACTGCTTGGACAGTATTTGCAGTAGCACAGTTAGTCGGTTGGGGAGCTCAATTTTACGGACATTTTATCTTCGAAAAAAGTCGTCCTGCTCTTTTCGACAATCTATTCCAAGCGATCGTATCGGCTCCTATCTTTGTAGTTGCAGATGTGTTCTTCGAACTTGGATATAGAAAGGACGTGCAAGAAGCAGTCCGTAAGGAACTTGCCGCTCAAGGTAAGTTGAAAACTTTCAGCACCGCTCACTAAACATTCTCTTTCCCTCTGAAAGCCCGCGTTTCTTGCGGGCGTTCTTCTTTTCTAAATATTAAACACTCTCTTAGCATTCGAATAAAAGAATCTTTTCAAAGAAGATTCCAGAAGATCCAATTCCATGGCCTGGTCCGTGCATTTCTTGAAATCCAAATGGGGGAAATTCGTCCCGAACAAGACCTTACTTCTTCCCGAAGTCTTCATATACTCCAAGAGTTGTTTCGGATAATGAGCCGGAAGATGAGCGGAAGTATCTATATAGATATTCTCATGCTTCATGCAGAGTCCGATCATCTCATCCGTCCAAGGAAAACCGATATGACCTCCTACGATCTTTAGCTCCGGAAATGTAAGAGCGACCTCATCTAGATAAGGCACCGGTCTTCCCGGTTCGGATGGCATGAGAGGACCCGTATGTCCCACTTGCGTGCAATAAGGGATCCCGAGTTCAATGCATTCCACAAAGAGAGGATAATACAATTTATGATTTGGGGGAAGTTTCCAAAGCCAAGGAAGTACGAATAAGCCCTTAAAGCCGTATTCCCGGACCGCCTTTCTTAATTCTTTCACTGCCTCTACCGGTTTTTCCAGATTTACGCCTGCGATCCCTACGAAACGATCTGGATACTTTTTTGTGTATTCGTAGATCTGTTCGTTTGTGCATACCCATTGCCCGGGACGACACCAAGCTCTCAAGAGCAATTTTTCCACTCCTGCTCTGTCCATGAGCTCAATGATATCCTCCGGGCCTAGATTCTTCTTTGCATATCCACCCGAACCGGAACGCTTAAATAAGGATAAGATCTCGGGTAATTTTTCGAACATGGATAAGAGGGAAGGCTGGGCCCAGGCGTCTATGATCTGGCCTTTGTATTTTTCTTCGTTCATTCTGAACTCCTAATATACTTTACTAAGGATATATCGTCATTAGTTTTATGTAAAACTAATTATTGTGAACGAATGGGTTTTTTAGTTCGTAATACCAAACTAATTAAAGGGAAAAATTCGCTTGTGCTACAAAATGAATGCTCTGGACTAAAGGGAATCATTGTTGACTATTTTTACTAATTTGGTAAAGTTAAACAAATTAGCTAAAGAAAGGTCGTGCTGTCGGATTGGACAAGTAAAGAATATCCATTCGAATATTCTGGCCAATTTCGGATATGTAAAGATCGGAGGTAGAATGAGTACAGTATTAGTCACCGGCGGATCCGGATTTTTAGCAAGTCATATTATTCTTCAGTTATTAAAGGACGGACATCGAGTGCGGACCACCGTAAGGAATTTAAAAAGAGAATCCGAGGTCCGGGCGATGCTGAAAGAGGGAGGAGTAGACGCTAAAGATGATCTTTCCTTCTTTGAGGCAGACTTGGAAAAGGACGCAGGTTGGCAGGAAGCAGTCCAAGGTTGCGAGTTTGTTTTGCATGTGGCTTCTCCCTTTCCTGCAGGTGTACCAAAGCATGAGGATGATCTAATTGTTCCTGCTCGAGAAGGAACGATTCGAGTGTTACGCGCTTCTAAAGAAGCGAGGGTCAAGAGGGTAGTATTGACTTCTTCTTTTGCGGCGATCGGATACGGTCATAAGCCTCAAAGCATTCCTTTCAACGAGACAAATTGGACCAACTTGAATGCAAAGGTCCCTGCATATAATAAGTCTAAGACAATTGCAGAGAAGGCGGCCTGGGACTTCATGGATCGGGAAGGGAATGGCATGGAACTTTCTGTGATCAATCCTGTCGGGATCTTTGGACCTGTCCTAGGTTCGGATTTTGCCAGTTCGATCGTATTATTGCAGCGTCTCTTAAGTGGGGCCATGCCCGGCTGTCCTGAGATCTATTTTGGGGTAGTCGATGTGCGTGACGTGGCGGATCTGCATTTGAAAGCGATGACTCATCCAAACGCCAAGGGAGAACGCTTTATTGCGGTGTCAGACGATTTTATTCCAATGATAGAGATCGCGAATATACTTAGGGAAAACCTGGGAAAATACGCGGACAAGGTTCCGAAGAAGCAATTGCCGAACCTTCTCGTGAGGCTTGCAGGTTTATTTAATCCTTTAGCTAGACAGATCCTTCCTGAATTGGGCAAGAGGAAGAATGCAACAAACGAAAAAGCGAAACGAGTTTTAGGATGGAAGCCTCGCTCCGTAGAAGAAGCGATTCTCTCTGCGGCAAAAAGTTTGGAACGTTATACGCAAAAATGAACAGTGACGTTCGTATTTGATCCTAAGAACCGAGAGGGTTGCACTCCGAACATTCTTTTGAATGTCCTACTCAAATGTGCTTGGTCCGCGAAGCCTGCCGCATGAGAAGCTTCGGTGAGATTACCACCTTCTTTCAATAGTTTTGCCGCCTCATGCAGTCTAAGCCAGAGTTGGAATTGTCTGACCGGAAGGCCCATCTGCATCTTGAATACGTGCATGAATCTGGTCTCTGAGAATCCGATCTCTTTTGCGAGTTCCGGAACGGAAATGGAACCTGGCAGAGCGGCCTTCATCTTTTCCGTGGCATCCAGTATCCTGGAGTCCAAGGAGACTCGTACAGGTTTTTGGGAGCCCACAGCATTCAGTATATCTTCAAAGAGCTCCTTGGCAGAATGACAATTTACTTTTTCTCGGAATAGATCCTTGCAACGATCCAATACAGAGTCCAGATCCTGAAACGGGATCTCCGAGATCCCTTTTCTTCCGAATCTTGCTGCAACTCCCGCATAATCGATACCATATGGGTCCATTTGCAAGACGATCAGATCGGAATGTTCCGCAAGAAGTGTGTGATAGGTATTCGGAGCTAGTACGACGGCTTGGTAGTCCTTACTTTTGTCGGACTCGTCCACGATCTGGAAATTGGAACTTAAGGAAATGATAATGGAGACTGCGTAATGGGAATGCGGGTCCGTAACGAGTCCCTTATGAGCGAGTAAGACCCTTCCTCCGAAATAAAATAGAACTCCGCTTTGATTCCCTTCCATTCTGTTTATAATCTTTTTAGAATTCTTTCCAAGGTGCGTTTTGGTTGTTCGAAAGGAAAAAAATGGGATACATTCTCCCAAGATTCCAAAGAAGAATTGGGATTTCCCTTCATGATCCTTTTTGCCGAATTAGGAGAACATACTTCGTAATCTTTTGGAATCGTAATATGCATTTCGGTGCTAAATTTTCCGTACTGCAAGAAGGCGAGGGGGTTCATGGAGGTGAAGATCTTTGCTTCCAGCTCGGGCGGGCAACATAGGACCCATTTGTCTCCTTCTTCTTTTAAACAAGAATGAAGATAGTCCTCGAAGATCTCGTCGGTCCAATTTGCGAATGTGGGAGTCTTGCGGTATGCTTTGCGGATCACATCCAGATTCTTGAATTCCCTTCTTCGTTTCATTGCACCTTTTGCCAAAGGATTTCCGAATAGAAGAGAAAGCAATGTATACGTGATATTTAAAACTACCGGATCGAGAGCGAATATCTTTTGGAATAAGCCCGGCCTATTTTGACTCGAAAGAAGAAGGCTTGCTCCTCCCATGGAATGACCTATGCCGACTATGTTCTGTAAATTCTCTTCTTCGATCAATGCTAGAACCTGATCTCTTAAGAAGAACCAATTCTTCCAATCCATATTAGATTCAGAATTCCCATGACCGCAAAAATCCAAGGCTAAGACTCTATGAGAAGAAGAGAGTTCTCGGATCAAATACGAATAGCATCCTGCAGAGAAGCCGTTCGCATGTGCGATCAGGATGGGAGATTTTTCTTTCGGACCCGAATCTAGATAAGAGAGCTGGATCCCACGGAACTGGAACGTTTTTCTATGCATTCAAGATTTGCCCTTGCTATTTCCTTTCCTTTACATTCGATGGATAGGAATTCGGGAATTCAATCCCCGGACCCGAAGACCGGGATAATACATCCTTCCATTCGGGAGATTCCGAGAAAGCAAAAATCGAACATTAGAGAAATACGAATGAAAGCAACTGTGATTCTTGTGTTTATCGTCGCGCTCTCCTTCAATGCGCTCGCCAATATCCTGATCAAAGCGAGTTCCTTAGGAGATAAAACGGATACGACTCCCGGAATTGAAGGATTGATCAAAAGTTTTATTCACCCTGTTTTCTTTGCAGGACTAGTTTCATTCGGGATCGCTTTGCTTGGATATAGATGGGTTTTAGGAAAAGGACTGAAATTATCCTTGGCCTATCCATTGTTCACCTCCGCGGGATTCATCATCGTATTACTTGCATCCGCAGTTTTCTTTAAGGAAAAATTAAACTGGTCCCAATGGACCGGGATCGCATTGATCGTGGTTGGAGTATGGCTGACCGCCGGCGAAATGTTCGATTGAGTCCTTAGATTTTTCCGACCTTAAACAATTCAGTTTCCCGTTCGTTTCAAAATTCCCAAAGTTTTCATCCTTATTTCCCGGTTTGGGAATAAGGACCGAGAGAAATAAAATCTCTCTTCTGTCAGAACAAATTTCCCAGGGCGGTCTAATGGGTAAGAGGATAAGCGCAAAGTAAGATCTCAATCGTTTCCATGCTGAAAGTATTCTGCTTCTTGGGAAGGTAAAATCTTATGAACGCTTTCGTCTTAGCGATTGCCTCGCTTATTCTTTTCTTTCTTCAATGTACTGCTGCCGATCTACGATCGGATCTGCATCCTTCTTCCAATCAATATGCGTTAGGATATTATGAAGGAGATCCTCTCCCGAGTAAAACTGCATTCCTTACATTCGACGACGGGCCCTCGGACTGGACTTCCGAAGTGCTGGATGTATTGAAAGAAGAGAACGTTAAGGCCACCTTCTTCGTTTGCGGTGCTTGGCTTCCGCAGAAAAGCAGGAGCGGTAATAGCTTTCAGAAGTATAGGGACACTCTGATCCGAATGAGAAAAGAGGGCCACGTAGTAGGAAACCATACTTTAGGTCATCCGAATCTTGCGAATATGTCGGAGGCAAGGATAGAAAGGCAGTTGGATGAGAACGAGAGATTGTATAGAAAGGAATTGGGAGAATATTCAGAAAAACTAACGTTGCTCCGTCCTCCTTTCGGATCTCCTTATAACAGGAATTTGAGCGAGGAGAAGAAGAAAAGAGTAAGCTCCGTTCTGCAAAAGAAAGGGATCGTCTTCATGTGGTCTAAGGCTTTCGATTCTTCCGATTCCAAAGAGTGGGTCAGAGGAGAATGGTATGAGAAGGGGCCGAGGATCAACATAGAGAGCGACCGGTTCCGAGCGAAAATGGATCGGATCTATATGAAGCTTACTTCTAAAACGGACGGGCAAGGAATAGTGATCCTATTCCATGATACGCATCCAACCACCAAAGAAGTGTTACCATTCGTAATAGAAAAATTAAAAGAAGAAGGATATAAGTTCGGAACTGCAGAAGATTATGCAAAATGGCGCTGGGGAAAAACGACCAAAGAAGTTTTAGAAGAGTAAATGTGAACGCTGTTTTTTAGAATTAAAAATGACTTTCCTTCTCTCCTTTTAGATCTAAACAGGTCGGAAGTTAAACAGCAGGAAGATTATATAAAATGAACAAAGGTCCACTTTCCGGAGTTAAGGTCGTAGATCTCAGCCTTCTTCTTCCCGGTCCTTTATGCTCCATGTATCTGGGAGACATGGGAGCTGAAATCATCAAGATAGAAAATCCAAGAGCCATGGATGCGACCAGAGTCATGTTCAAGAAAGACAACGGGGCTCCTTCTCTGTATCTCATGCTGAATCGGAATAAGAAGGCGATCACTCTCAATCTTAAGAGGGAGAAGTCTAAGGAGATCCTTTTTAAGCTTTTAGAAGACGCCGATATCCTTTTGGAAGGCTTTCGACCGGATGGACTTTCCAAGATGGGACTCGGGTACGAAGACCTAAAGGAAAAGTTCCCTAGATTGATCTACTGTGGAATTTATGGTTACGGTGACTCCGGTGCTTATAAGGATTTTGCGGGCCACGATCTGAATTATCTCTCCTTATCCGGAGTTCTTTCTCAGACAGGCAAAAAGCCTCAGGCTCCCGGTTTTCAATTGGCGGATATAGGAGGGGGAACTCTGACTGCGTTATCTTCCATTCTTGCCGCATTGTATTATAGGGAAAAGACGGGAAGAGGACAGAAGATCGCCGTTTCCATGATGGAAGCTTCTTTGCAATTCATCTCCTTGTATGGAGGGATCTATTCCGCAACCGGAAAGGATCCGGAAGGGGGGAATGAATTGCTTTCCGGGAAATTGCCGAACTATAGCACCTATCAAACGAAAGAAGGTAGATGGGTTGCGTTAGGCGCTCTCGAAGAGATGTTCTTTAAGACCTTCCTTCGCCAATCCGGTTTGGATTCTCATTTGGAAAGAGTCCCGATCGCAGAGTCTCACTTTGCCGAATGGAAGAAGATCCTGACCGAATACTTTGCCTCTAAGACGTTAGCCGATCTCGATCCGATCTTTCAAAATCCGGATTCTTGTTTAACTCCAGTGAAAACGATGGATGAAGTGGCACATGATCCTGTTCTTCGTGAGAAGGGGTTGATCTTGGATCGCAAGCATCCAGAGTATGGGGACTATATTCAATTCGGTTCTCCGTTTCCTTTTTCCGAAAGCAAGGTCACCTATCGCAGTGAACCTCCAGCTCACGGAGAGCATAATGCCGAGATCCTGAGATCTCTCGGATATTCGGACGCGGATATCGAGGAATTGAAAAAGGATAAAGTGATTTAGGTTCTCGTTCGGGTCCAAGTTCCTACGACAGATGGAAAGAGTTCCCACGTGGTGGGAACTCTTTAAAATTCTAGTTGCGAAAGTAGGTAATCTGTGATATAGGCGAAGGGTTCTCCCACTGGCCCACCTCCACCACCCAATTCAGGGTGGGGGCCGCCTTTGCAAAATTCCTTGTAGGAACTTTTTCCGGAAGGCAAAAAAAACTTTTCGCACGCAGGAAATAAATTAGGGTCTATTTCCTGTGAAAATGAAACACTTACTCCATCTATCTCTCCTCCTCGCGATGTTCCCATATTGCGCGGTCACTTCGAATCAATCCGTCTCCGTTTCCAAAGGAACCGCGGCGGAATTGCAAAACATCCCACTCACTGAAAAAGGTCCGATCGTTCTTAAGAAGATCGTAGCATCCGATTGGCTTGCAGATCGAGAAGGACTGATCAATTTCAAAGATCCGAAAGTAGCCGCTGCCGGATTGCAGCCCGGAAAAGAACCCATCCAGATCTACTTTTATGTGATCGATCATCCTAAATTCGGGAGATTCGTAGTCGATACCGGGATGGCAGATGTGTTTCGCAAGGACCAGAAGGAATGGCCAGTCTCGGGGATCGTTGCTTCTCAAATGAATATACCGGATCTAAAGATCCATACTACGATCAAAGAATGGATGGCAAAAGACCCTAAGAAGGTAGAGGGAATCTTCTTAACTCATATGCATTTGGATCATATCTTCGGGGTTTCCGATTTTCCTGTAGGAACTCCGATCTATACTGGACCGAACGAGCCTGGAGATTCCCGTTTTCTTCATATGTTCGTACAGGGGACAACGGATAGGGTTCTCGGACCAAACACTGTACTTTCCGAGTTAAACTTCTCCGGAAAGGAAGAAGGTTCTAAGATCAATATTATCGATTTCTTTGGAGACCAATCCTTTTACGTGATCTATGTTCCGGGCCATACTGCTGGAAGCCTGGCATTCTTAGTGAAATCCACAACCGGTACTCAATTACTTACAGGAGATACCTGCCATACGAAATGGGGTTGGGAGAATAGCGTAACTCCCGGCGGATTCACCAAGGATCAAGACGCGAATGTTGCGAGTTTGAATCTTCTAAAACAGATCGCCGCAAAATTCCCTAAGATCCAAGTACACCCAGGGCACCAAAGTTTCACTGCAATCGCACCTACAAAGTAACAGTTAAATCTAAAAAGAGCTTAGCGAAGGCTAGGCTCTTTTTAGATCAAAAATAAATCTTTGGTGGAAGCAGTCCTTCCATGTAGAAGAAGCATTTTTTGAAACAGAACGAACGTTCTGTTTTTTATAAGTGTTCAAATCGCCAAAATGCGCTAAAATAAGTAGAATTCCCGAAATTCTGTCCCATTAGAGATAAAATGAACGCTCACTTAGCTATGTTTTTCTTGATTGAATCGACCCTGGCGAAAAATTAGGACTAGAAACTCTCGCAAGAAGGGAAAAGATGTATCAGGAACTGACTGAGCAACAAATCGAGATTAGGGACACGATCCGCAGCTTCGTTAAGAAGGAGATCACCCATGAGGTTGCCATCCACTGGGACGAAGAAAACAAACATCCGGAAGAACTTATTAATAGAATGAGAACCGAGCTTGGAGTCAATGGACTCACTATCCCCGAGGAATACGGTGGATGGGGACTTGGTTCCGTAGAACAGTGTCTTGTAACCGAAGAACTTTCCAGAGGATGCCTCGGGATCAGCCTTTGTTTCGGATACACCGGTTTGGGAATTCTTCCGATCATGAAAGGTGCAAGCCATGAACAAAAGAAAAAATGGCTCCAACCGGTAATCGACGGAGAATACGGAGTTTCCTTCTGTCTTTCCGAGCCTGGCGCAGGTTCTGACGTTCCAGGAATGAGCACTACTGCAGTGAAAAAAGGCGACAAATGGGTCATCAACGGAACCAAACAATGGATCACCGGTGGTGGAAGCGCAGGCGCTTATACCGTTTTCGCATATACCGATAAAGGTCGTGGAACTCGCGGAGTTTCCTGCTTCTACGTAAAACGCGACACTCCAGGTCTGATCGTAGGTAAAAAAGAAGATAAACTTGGAATTCGTGCATCCGACACTCGTCAGATCATCTTCGAAGACTGCGCAGTTGAAGAAGTAAACATGATCGGAAAAGAGAACCTCGGTTTCATCTACGCACTTCAAACTCTGAACGCTTCTCGTCCTTACGTGGCAGCTATGGGAGTGGGTGTTGCGCAAGCAGCTTTAGACCACGCTTCCAAATATGCTCGTCAAAGAGAGCAGTTTGGATCCAAGATCTCCAGCTTCCAGGCAGTTCAGCACATGCTTGCTGACATGTCTATCGGGGTAGAGACTGCACGTCAGATCTGCTATCTTTCCGCTCGCATGTCCGACGCTGATGATCCTCGTTTACCTAAGTATTCTGCAATCGCCAAAGCATACTGCTCTGAAACCGCAATGAAAGCGGCAACCGATGCAGTTCAGATCTACGGTGGATACGGATACACTAAAGAATATCCTGTTGAAAAACTGATGAGAGACGCGAAAATCCTTTGTATCTTCGAAGGAACGACTCAAATCCAAAAGAACGAGATCGCAGCTTACGTAATTCGCGAGGCAGCTTCCGCAAAATAAGAATTCGAAAGAATTCAATATTCGGATTTCTGAATATAAGAGATCCTTTAGAAAGCGCCGGTTTTCCCGGCGCTTTTTTTATCTTAGGGCGGTTCCTTTCGAGGACCAATAGAAAGTGAGCGAAAAGGTTCCTACAAGAACTTGAAAGAGTTCCTACAGCGTGGGAACTGTTGGAAATTTCGGTTGAAGGAATAAAGATTTTATGATATAGGGCAAGGGTTCTCCCACAGGGCCCTCCTCCCCACCCGAACCAGGGCGGGGGCCGCCTTCTGTAAAATTCTATGTAGGAACTATTTCTCGCTCTTTCTCTTCGACTTGATCCGGCTCAAGGAAACCGGAGTGATCCCCAAATAGGCTGCGATATGATACTGAGGCACGAGCTCTTCTATATCAGGATAGGTTTGCAATAAGGACTCATATCGGGCTTCCGCATCCAAGGCCAAGAGTTCGTATTCTCGTTTGGCCTTCTTTAAGAAGAGAAGTTCTGCGAACCTTCTTCCCAATCTTTCCCAAGCTATGTCTTGGGAAAAGAGGGCTCGTAACTCGGAAAATTTTGCGACTCCCAGTTTGCAATCTGTGATCGCTCGGATCGTGCAGGTAGAAGGTTGGTTGGAAAGAAGATCGAAATAAGAGCCGGTGAATTCTCCTGGAAAATTGAAGCTCTTGATATACTCGTTACCTTGGTCGGTAAGATAATATTCTCTTAATACTCCGGAGAAAACGAATGCGAACTCGGTTGCGTTACCGCCTTGCTTTACGAAATAATCTCCGTATTCCAGATTGCGGACCGTATATAGATTACCGGCCTTAGACCAAATTTCTTTGGGGATGGGAGAAACCAGATTTACTGTCTCGTAGATCATTTCCCAGTCCGGTTCACCTTCTTTGAGCTTGTATTCCCCCACGACCTATAGGGAAGGCCGGGGAGGAATTTTTGCAAATCATATTGACCAGCTGATTCTAAAAAGGCGAAACCTTCTTCCTTTAATATATTGTTTGTAAAAAGGGAAGGGTAACTTGCAGGAATGCTTTCGGGTCTTCCGCAAAAGGGACGTGCCCCGTTTTAAGGAGGGCTATTTGGGATCCCTGTATCTTCTCATGTAACTGAGTCGCTATCTTAGCTTCTATTACCGGATCAAATTCTCCCCAAACGATGAGAGTAGGAGCCTTGATCCGATCCACCTTCGCTCTTAGATCGTGTCTTTCGTCTAAGAAGCTTTTCCAGATAGCTGCATTCACTTCCTTTGCACCTTCTATATTTTCTCTTTCTTTGATACGGGAGAGAATGGATTGCGTGTGTCGATTCTTGATCTTGATATATTGATTCGGGAAGAAGTTCCAAACTAAACCTGTGAACCATACTTTTCCTTTAAGTGCGGAGAAGTTCCTGGCAACCCAATTTGGTTCGTTCATTCCTCCGGAATCCACAAGGATCAATCCTTTGACTAGTTCCGGTCTTTGAAGAGCAAGGTTTAAGGACGCAAATCCGCCTATGGAATTTCCGATGAGTACGGCTCCTTCCGGCGCGAGATCTTTTACAAGGTCGGGAATGATCTGAGCGTATTCCACTGCAGAGGCAGAAGAACTGGGCTCGGGATTGGGAGACATTCCATGCCCTGGCCAATCGATTGAGATCACCTTGTATTTTGCACTAAGCTCCGGAAGAACGGAGTCGAAGTCTTGGTGATCATGTCCCGCGGAATGGAGAAGTATGATCGGTTTTCCTTTTCCTTCTATCCAATATGCGATCTTTCCTAACTTAGAAGGAAAGAATCCTGTCGGCTTCTTCTCTACCCCGGATGGATTTTCTATCGTTGTTTCCATGCTCTGTGCTCCCATACAATGGAATATCATGAAACTTACTAACATGATAGTAAGAATGAATTGTCGTTTCATGTATAGAGTCTGCACTCAAATACGGGAAGAGTCAATCATCCGAGAACTCTCCTAAGCATGAAAGCGGTTATCCTATGTTAATCAGGATTTATCTGGAGACTACCCACTTCACTAATTGCACCACAGGATTCAGCCACTTTGGAACTCCTTTGTGATACGAATTCGGGAATAAAAGAAAATTCTCTATGGGAAAGATCAATTCTTTGTCCAATAGCTCCTGCTTATTTTGGAAAGAGTTAAGCTTGTCCGGATTCAATACATTCATGATCTTCCAGATCCCCTCTTCTTCGATGAGGAAATTTTGGAAGTATACAGGCTCGTTCCCGTTATAGCCGATGAGGGATTCCGCTCCATTTACGAACGTATAATAGAAGTCCAATTGGTGTCGAAGCGGATTCGCACGCACCTTATTTAGGAAATGAGAAACCCTTTCTTGTCCATAGATAGGGATCCTTGCCGCGTTTACTTTTCCTCCTCCGTCCGACCAGATCACGATCTCTTCCTTCAAGAAAGGGACAAGAAGTTCCGGTTTTCCCTTGGATGCTGCTAAAAGAAAATCTCTGAAGATCTTCTTTCTGGTTTCCGGATTTGCTTCATACCTTCTGCGGCTGGTCTTTAAAGCTTCCTTGGCTCTTTTGAGGATCTGACGACAATTCTCGACAGACTTGCCGACTACTTCGGAAATCGAGTCGTACTCCATTTCGAAGGTCTCTCTCAGTAGAAAGACGGCTCTCTCGATTGGATTCAATTTTTCTAATATATGGAGGAAGGCCAGATCCAATGTCTCCGAATCAGGTTCTTCCTCCGAAGAGACCGGAGCCATAGGCTCCGGTAACCAAGGGCCGATATAAGTTTCTCGTTTTCTTTTGGCCTTTCGGAGAGAATCCAAGGAAAGCCTCGCGGCGATCGTAGATAAGAAAGCCTTGGGAGACTTTATGCTGATCTCCTTCGCTTTTTCCCAACGAAGAAAACTCTCTTGGACTATATCTTCCGCCTCCGTGACGCTACCTGTCATTCTATAGGCGATCCCGAAAACGATTCCCTTATGTTCGATGAATTGGTCTAGTTTCTCTTGGTTCGTCATTTTGCGTTTGTGGCTAAAAGCCCTTCTTCTTTTTTAACGACTTCTTGCTTTGCCTTAGGGATTGGATAAAAATCAAAGTATTTCTCCATTCTTAAGGATAGGATGGTGAATTTACAAATCGTTTCCTTAATAAAAGCCGCCATCTTTCCTGTCCAAATTTTCTCCACAGGAACATCGTCCGGTTGTACTGACTGCACGATCCCTCTATTTCTTCCCAGGCTAACGCAACGGATCACATAGGCCATGGAGAATGGAGTATTTCCTACGGAAGTTTTCAATCCTAAGAGCCCTGAGATCCTTTCCGCCATATAGATCCCCATTGGCAGAGCAGTAGCGCATGCCATTCTGAGCGGAGAATATTGTTCACCTTCCGGTTTTACAGCGTCTCCGGCGCCTATAATATTCGAATATTCAGGAACTTGCATGTATTCGTCTAAAATTACCTGTCCATTCGGATAATGAGGCAGACCGGATTTCGATCCCAGATCCGAGGCAACGAATCCGACAGAGGTCACGCAATAGTCGTGGAAATGAAAGCTCCCCTTAGAAGTTTGGATATGGTCCTCTCCTAGGGACTCCGCCTTGCTGTCCTCGACGACTTCGATCTTAAGATCGCTTAATATCTTTCTAATATACTCCGCACCTACGGAAGAGAACGATTTTCCGACCGATCCTGAGTCCATAAGGGTAACACGAGCATGAGGATAAGTCTCGGCAATCTCAGTGGCAGTCTCTATTCCTGTAAGTCCCGCACCTAAAACGGTAACCCTTGGTGAAGAAGACTTCTCCATTTTCTTTCTCAATTGCGAGCAATCTTCCGGATTTACGATAGAAAAGTAATTGCCCGGAAGATTTTTCAGGTTAACACTTCTCATTCCCGGAGTATAACCTAAGAAATCATAAGAGATTGCTTCTCCGTTTTCCAAGATCACTCTGTTGTTTTGCGGTTCTATTTTCGTTGCTTTTGCGAGAACAAGATCCACTTTCTTATGGAGTAGGTCCCGGATAGAATGAGTCTTTTTCAGGTTCCCCGCAATGACCTGATGGTTTCGGATCTTCTCCACGAAATTCGGATTTGCGGTAAGAAGTGTGATTTGAAGATCTTCCTTCTTCCGAGCCAAACGATTTGCGGCTATGATCCCGGCATAGCCTCCACCAAGGATTAAAATGTTCTTCTTTGACATGGAATTCCTCCCGTTCTACAAGGAAGACGTCTTTGCCTTTGAGGCTGTGACACCTGTTTCGATTTTATTCGAGAAGGTATTGGGACGAAAGGGACTCTCTTTTATTAGGAGATTGACAAGGCGCAACTTTGTCGCATCCTGGGTAGGGAACTATGAATCGCTTCTTTTCCATTCTGGTCTTTGTTTTCTCCCTCTTCTTCTTATTAGAGTGCAAGGATAAACGTCCTAAGCCTGAGTTGGAGAAATTCGTAGTTAAGAATGTGATCCATCCTAGCAATAATCCATTTAACGAGGATAAAGTAGAGTTAGGAAAGATCTTATATTTCGATCCTCGTCTTTCCTATAAAGAAGATGCGAGCTGCGCGAGCTGCCATAATTCCGCTACCCCGTCCGAAGGCTTCCCTAGAAATAAGATCCATAATCCGGCACCTTCTCTAACGAACGTTGCCTTATACAAGGATGTGTTCAAGGATCCCGAAGCAATCGAACTAGAAGATATCGTAAAGGAAAAAGTGCATTCCTCCCTGTTGTTAAGAGATGAGGCAAAGACTGTGCAGAGGCTTTCGTCCATCCAAGGATATAGGGAACTTTTCAATCGCGCCTTTGGGACTCCCGAGATCACATTGGATCGGATCGTGCTTTCTCTTTCCACATTCCAAAGGACGATCGTAAGTAAGAATTCCAGCTTCGATCGATTCGTTATGGGAGAAGAGACCGCGCTGACTCCTGCACAGATCCGCGGTTGGAATATTTTCCAGAACAAGGCCAAATGCGTGCAATGTCATCATGGTCCTAATTTTTCAGATTCGGAACTGCATGCTACTGGACTTCCTGGGATCAGCGATAAGGTCCGAACTCCCACCTTGAGAGATGTGAGTAAAAAGAAACTCTTCATGCATAATGGTGCCTTCGGCTCTCTGGAGGATACGGTGAACCACTTTGCAGATGGGGGACATGCAAAAGGAATTCGGGACCCTCTCTTAAAGCCTGCGCAACTTTCCGATCAGGACAAGAAGGATCTGATCGAATTCTTAAAGGCACTAGAAGGGGAACCTATTCAATGGGAAATCCCTTCTATTCCGAAAGCTTAATAAACTCTTATTTAGATTGGGAATTAGATACGGTTTCCAAATCCAGTTTGGAAAGCTCGTGTACGATTTGTTTGATATCTACTCCGAATTTCTCGAAGACGTAATTCCGTGCCAGATCGTAGCGCACTATATCGATATTAAAATTAATTCTTGCTTGGGCGACTTGCAGTTCTGCTTGGATCAGTCCATCCAAAGCCGACTTTACTACGACTGCAGTGAATCTTCCTTGGCTGAATCTTAACTGAACGCCTTGGTAGAATTTCTCTGCTTCTTCTCTTTGTTTAGTAGCTGTCTCTAAGAGTTCGGCACCGGCAACGATGGAATTGTATCTATTCTCTAACTCTTCTTTGATCTGAGCCTTTAGATCCGCTTCCTGTTTCTCCAACGTCTCTACTTTGAATTTCGCGTCTCTGATATCCGTTTTGATCCCGATATCGAAGAGCGGATAAGAGAGAGCGATCCCTAAGGTCTTTTCAGGATAACGAAAGGACATCATTCCCGTCTCTGGATTCACATAGTTTTGCATCGGGTTCAGGAAGGTCTGTCCTCTTGTGGAGTAACTTCCCGTAACCTTTAGAGAAGGCATATCTTCTGCTTGCTTGATCCTGAGTTCTACTTCTGCGATCTCTCTTTGGCGAGCCAAGTTTCTGAGATCTATCCTATGCTCCAAAGCGTATTTATAATCCCTTTCCGGATTGATATCGGTAGGGACTTTTTCATGAAGATCGGTGATCCCGGCTACTTTAGAGCTCGGATCCACGTTCAATACTCGGATCAGATTCCGTTCCGATTCGGCTCTGGAGAGTCTCGCTCTTTCCAAGCTATTCTCAGTCTGGGTAAGAGCACTTGTCCATTGATTCACTTCGAAAGATTCGGAGAGGCCTAGGTTTCTTTTGCGAATGGTAAGGTCGCGGATATTTCGAGTGTTTTTCTCTAACTTCTCGAAAGTGGCTACCTGAGAATCATAAACACTTAAGGTCCAATAATCCACCAGGGTCTTGACCACAAGTTGGGAAAGTATATCTACAAGTTCATCCCTGCGAATGACTGCGTTTTGTTTTAGGACTTTTTGTCTGTCCTTCTCCGTTTCCCCAAAGGAATATTTCAAGAACTCCTGGGCCAGGGTAACGGTCAGAGCATCCGTGTATTGAGGAGGAGCCGCAAGAAGAGGGCCTACGGCGCCAAGCCTTGAGGCAGAGGCAGCGGTCTCGAATGCGTTCGAGTCAAAGCGTGTATGGCTCAATTCCATACTGAAGAAGGTCTGGGTCTGGAATTGCTTCTGAAATCCCATAGCGATCCGGTCGTTTGAAATCTTTTGACCGTTCAATACGTTATTATTGTTATTCGGTAATGTTGTTTTTGTTTTCGAAATAGAGCCGACCAGCGTCCATGCATATTGAGATAGATTTTTTAACTCGGCAGAGTCCGCTTTCACGAAATCCATTTTCGCGTTCTTAACTGTGAGGTTATTATCGAGAACGAAATTGACCGCTTCTCTTAAGGTAAGCTTCACGATCCGCGGTTGATTATGAAGAGAAGTTCCAAGATCCTGCGCGAAGGAAACAGAAGGCATGCTAAAGGCTCCGACCAGAAAAAGCCGTAGATAGAATTTCCTTACGAAAGGAATAGCTGAGAGCCTGGGCATGCGCAGTGAACTTCCTACGTGGCATGGTTTTTGTTTTGGAAGAATTTGCCAAATCGAAAAATCGAATCTCAAAGTCTAACACAACGGAAATAGATGAAAACTCCCGACAAGAAATTGAACCGACTTGCGTCTGAAAAAAGTCCGTATCTATTGCAACATGCATCGAACCCGGTCGACTGGTTTCCTTGGTCGGATGAAGCATTCTCCAAGGCTAAATCGGAGAATAAAATGATCTTTCTCTCGATAGGTTATGCCACTTGCCATTGGTGCCATGTAATGGAGAGAGAATCGTTTGAGGACGAAACCACGGCTGCATTCTTAAACCAGGATTACGTTTCTATTAAAGTAGATCGGGAAGAAAGACCCGATGTGGATCGCATCTATATGGACGCGTTGCACGCCATGGGCCAACAAGGAGGATGGCCCTTGAATATGTTCCTTACCCCGGAAGGCAAACCCATCACTGGGGGCACGTATTTTCCGCCGGAACCAAAGTATGGAAGAAAGAGTTTTAAAGAAGTATTGAGCATACTGAACGGGCTTTGGAAAGAGAAGAAGGGAGAGTTACTCGAGGCCTCCGAAGAGTTGGCAAAATACCTGAGGGAATCCGGAGAGACCAAAGCCTCCGAAGGATCTAAAGGCATAGATCTCCCGTCTACAGCCTGCTTCGAGAACGGATTTTTATTATACGATCGGTTCTATGATCATGAGTATGGCGGCTTCAAGTCCAACTCGGTGAATAAGTTCCCGCCAAGCATGGGACTCTTCTTTCTATTAAGATATTATAAATCAACGGGAGAACCAAAGGCCCTTGAAATGGTAGAAGAAACCCTGACTGCTATGAAGAAGGGTGGGATCTACGACCAGATCGGTGGAGGGCTTTGCAGATACTCTACGGATCATCATTGGCTCGTTCCACATTTCGAAAAAATGCTCTATGACAATTCCTTATTCTTAGAAGCGTTAGTGGAATGTTTCCAAGCTACGGGAGAAGAGAAATATAAGGACGCAGCTTACGATGTGATCGAATACCTGCACAGAGATATGAGACTTCCCGGTGGAGGGATCGCTAGCGCAGAGGATGCCGACTCCGAAGGAGAAGAAGGGCTCTTCTATCTATGGGACAAGCATGAATTCAGAGAAGTTTGCGGGTCGGACTCTTCTCTCTTAGAGAATTATTGGAATATATCGGAAGAAGGGAATTTCGAAGAGAAGAATATACTTCATGAAACTTTCCGTATGAATTTCTCTAGACTTCACGGTTTGGAACCGAGCGAACTGCAGGAGATCATTAGTCGAAATCGCAAGAAATTATTGGAGAAGAGATCGGAAAGGATCCGTCCTCTTCGGGATGATAAGGTATTATTCTCCTGGAATTGTCTCTATATCAAGGCAGTTGCAAAGGCCGCCCTGGCGTTCGGGGATGGAGATCTACTTGGTGACGCAGAAGAAACGTATAAATTCTTGGAAGCGAACCTGATCCGAGAAGATGGACGTTTGCTTAGAAGATTTAGAGAAGGGGAAGCAAGGTTCCTTGCGTATAGCACCGACTATGCGGAGTTCGTGCTTGCCTCCATTTCTTTGTTCCAGGCAGGAAAGGGTTACCACTATCTGCAGAATGCGATCCGGTATTTGGAAGAAGCGATCCGATTATTCATCAGTCCTTCCGGGGTATTCTTTGATTCCGGTTCCGACTCGGAGACCTTGCTTAGAAGGACCGTGGACGGATATGACGGGGTGGAACCTTCTTCCAATAGTTCGTTTGCATTGGCATTCGTGCTCCTGGCAAAACTAGGAATAGACTCCGATCGATACTTTCAATATGCGGATTCTATATTCACTTATTTTAAAGAAGAATTGGAATCCTATCCGATGAATTATCCTTACATGCTTTCCGCATTTTGGCTCAGAAGATCTCCCGGAAAGGAATTGGTGGTGGTCTATTCAAGCCAACAAGATCTTCTTCCGATCTGGAAGGGAGTGGGCTCGGTCTTCTTACCGGAAACTGTACTTGCTTGGGTAACCGATAAGGAAGCAGAAGCCAACGGAGATCAATTCTTACTATTGAAGAACAGGACTTCCGGTGGCGGGGTCAAGGCGTATCTATGCCAAGGATTCGAATGCGATCTTCCTGTGAGTGACTGGGCCGAGTTGAGAGAAAAACTGGTTTAGTCAGTCCAGCTCTATTCTTTCCGCATCTCTCCAGAGACGGTCTAGATTATAATATTCTCTCTTTTCCGGGGTCATGATATGGATAATGAATTCGCCATAGTCGAGCAGAGTCCATCCGGAAGAACTAGAGGCCCCGGTCTTATCTGTTTCCTTATGAGGAAGTTTGAAACCTTTCAGAGCCTTCTTGATCTCTCTTGCGACCGCATTTGCCTGCACCGCGGAGTTCACAGTACAAATTAAGAAAAAGCTTAAGTAAGAATGCACCGCTTCTAAGTTCAAAATTGCGATCTCTTCGCATTTCTTATCAGTCATGATCTTATGGACTGTCTTTAGGATCTCTAATGTGGCTTGGGGTGGATGTTTCGGAGCAGGGGTCATATATTATTTTTTCGGTTCTATATCGGAGCCTAAAAGCACTGTTGCATCTAAGCCTAAATCCTTTCTTAATGAATGGTATACCTTGGTTTTTTCCAAGATAGAGGAGATCTTATCGGAGACGGCGGTATTTCCGGAACGATCCAGGATGATCGTCTTTTCTATATCTTTCGTCCAGGCATTATCCACGGAAAGCACCTTGATCCTCTTATCCGCAAGAATGCTTCGCACATCCTTTGCAAGTCCGGGCACTTCTGTTCCGTTCAATACCTCTGTCCTTGCAAATTCTCCGTCGGCAAAGATCTCGGAAGATACATCTTTATGAAATTTCCTTAATGCAATAGATGCGCGGGCAGGATCCGCCTTTAGGAATAAGCGTCTTGTCTTAGGGTCCAAGGCTGGTTCTCCAGGAAGTTCCGTGATCCCGAATGTAAGTCTATGAGAGGTCAGATACTTGAGAAGGGCATAAAAATCCTCCTTAGTTAGATCCGAGTCCAATAGTCCGTATACGAATTCGGACCAAAACGAATTCAGAAGATCCTTATTCTCATACAAAGTCTCGTAAAGGGAAAGAACCGCGCTCTCTTGTCTACTGATGCGATCCAAGTAGTCCAAGGTTTCCTTCTTGTCCATAAAGGAAATATAATCGTACGCGTCTTCTCCCGAATAGGCATACATCCCGGGAGAGCGCACATAAGAAGGAGAATTACGAATGGTCCGGTTGTCCGTATACAATACCATTCCGCCCAAAAGATCCACGATACGAATAAAGGAAGATGCGTTTACCTTGATCGTATAATGAGGCTTGGCGCCAAGGATATCTTGGATTGCATCCTTTGCGGTAGAAGTAGCCTTGGACTTGAGCTGCTCCAAACTATCGTCCGGATCCTCGAACGTAGTGATCGGATGTAAGAAGAATAAACCGGCCCTTTCTTGCGAAGGAAATAGGGTAGCTAGAAACCCGAACTCATACACATCGTCGTTGCCGACCGCATGTACTAAAATATGGATCGGTTTGCCTGAGCTGATCTTTTCGTCCAGACCAGTCCTTCGGATATTCCGGAATAGAAAGAAAATGAATGCGATTAATAGAAACCCGGATGCGATCCAAAGAACGAAAAGTGGAAAGGGTCTAGTCGGTTTAGAGGGACTCAAATCAAAGCCTCGAATCCCATTCAGAACATAAAAACAAGTCTGTCAATTGGATAATTTTCCCAAGGCAAAATGATACATGGCGATCGTTCGAGGATGGATCTCTTTCTTATGATCCAGAAGGTTTTGCATCGTATGCTTTGCCTTATTCAAAACGGCAGAGTATAGATTCTCCTTTGCCTCTCTTCTCCAATCGGAATAAACGGGTTGTCTTTCCGCAAAATCCGAACCCAAGAAATCGGAAGCATAAAGAATACACTCCAGAAGACTCAGATCTTTCCCACCCAAGGTATGATGACGTACCGCACCCAAAACGGACTCTCTCTTGAGCCCAAACTCCGTTTCTAAAAAATGCGCTCCGGAGCGAGAATGCCAAGCTGCTTCCGGAAGGTTCGGCGATTCCGAATCTCCCACCTTATCAAATAATGCCAGATGGAATTCTTTCGTTTTCTGCTTCGTAATATCGTGAACGATCCCGGATAGATACGCTTCTTCCGAGAATTGAGGAGCATGGATCTGGGCTAGCTCCTTTGCGATCTCCGCAACTCGGATGCTATGCTCCCAACGAGTGTGAGTGATCTCCTTAGGAACGATGTCCCAAAAAAATTGGATCTGAGCCTGTACAGTTTCCGTGGTCATTCGATTATTCCGTTACGTAGCATTCTTTTTCTAGAATAAGTTCCCAAACCTCTTGAGAAAGAACGGAAGGTTTTTCCTTCTTATGAATAGACTCGGTTAGATTGGATCTTAGCTCTACGGAAGCAGCCTCTACGATCGGATTATCTAAGAAAAGGATCTTGTCCTGGTACTCTTTTAGTTCTGGGTTGAGAGGGATGGATACTGAAAATCTACGAAACACAAGAAGAAGATGGATCTGATCCAAAATGGTTTCCCAATTTCTCCATTTATGGAACCCGGAATAATTATCCTCTCCGATCAGAAGAGCCAGTTTGGAATTCGGTCTCTCTTTCGATAGTTCCGCCAAGGTCTCGTCCGTATAATTGGATTTACCTTGTTGGAGTTCCCACTCCCAGATCCTGGTCTTAGGAAGTTTATGGAACTGAGCTTGTACTAAGGCTAGAACGTCCTCCGGAGAAGCCTTCTTTCCTTGTTTCCAAGGAGAAGTGAAATTCGGGATGACCACCAATTCTTCCGCATTCGGGAAATTCTTCCAAAAGTTTTCCGCGATTCCCAAATGTCCTAGATGAGGAGGGTCGAAGCTTCCTCCAAAAACACCGATCAATTGAGAGGAACTCATAAAGAGAGATCCGATCAGCCTCGGACCTGACCTTCTCCCTCTGCGTAAGTAGTTGTGGTTGTTAAATGAATTAAGCCCATAGGACCTCTTACATGCAACTTGCCTGTGGAGATGCCGACTTCAGCACCTAATCCGAATTCTCCTCCATCATGAAAGCGTGTGGAGATATTCACAAACAGAGCAGCAGAATCCAATGACCGAGTAAAGAAATTCGCAGCGGAAATATCTTCTGTTACGATCGCTTCCGTATGACCGGAGCTTGTCACTTCTATGAATTCGATCGCTTCTTGGATATGATCTACGGTCTTTACGGAGAACCTTAAGTCCAAGAATTCTTCCATATAATCTTGGTCGGTAACTGCCTGTCCCTTCGGATAGATCGCAAGTGATCTAGGATCCAGAAGAAGTTGCACTCCTTTGGCAGCCAGTTCTTCCAGAAGTTCCTTGGTATAAGGATATTCGGAATGTATGACCAGATTTTCCGCTGCGTTACAAACTCCGGGTCTTTGCACCTTGGAATTGATCGCGATCGGAACCACTTTCTTGGGATCCGCAGACTTATCTATGTACAGATTCACGACTCCCTTGTCATGCTTCACGACGGGAATGAGAGAATTCTCGGAGACGAATCGGATCAGACCTTCTCCACCTCTAGGCACCACAATATCAATATAAGAGGTCTGTTTTAGAAAGGGGACCATATACTCTCTCTCGGTACGGTCCACAAAAGTAACTGCGTTAGGCGGAAGACCAGCTTCCTTCAGGCAATCCTGAAAGATCTGAGCGAGGATCGTATTCGAATGGATCGCTTCGGAACCGCCTCTTAAGATACAAGCATTGCCGGACTTAAAGGAAAGCGCTCCCACATCGATGGTCACGTTGGGTCTAGATTCGTAGATGACCATTACAACGCCAAGAGGTACTCTCTTCGTGTTCAATCGGATCCCGTTAGGAAGAGTTAGTCCTCTAACCGTTTCTCCTACTGGATCCGGAAGAGACTTGATCTCCAGAACTGCCTTGGACAGTCCTTGGATCCTTTTTTCATCTAAGGTGAGTCGATCGAGTAATGCGGAGGAAAGACCCTTTGACTTTCCGGCTTCTAGATCTTTTGCATTCTCTTTTAGGGTCTCTTCTTTTCTGGAAAGGAGAGAGGAGGCGAGTCTTTCCAATACCTGATCCTTTTGAGAAGAGCTCAAAGAACGGATCTGTCTATAAGCGGATTTTGCTTCCTTGCAAAGTCCTTCCACATATGCCGATTCGGTGGATCTCTGGATCATTCGTGACCTCCGTTGCGCTTGGCCCGGAGGATGGATTTGATCTCTTCCTCCGAAAAGCTTTTCTCTTTTCCATTCGAGAATACTAATGTACCGAGTGTATTCGTTTCTAAAAACCTGCGCACGCAATTTTTAGAATTCCCATCCACGATCCCGCAAGGAATTCCGGCCTCGTTCAGGATGGAAGCCGCTTTGAGCTTTGTATACATTCCCCCGGTGCCTGGGCCGCTTGGGCCGCCGGCTTGGGACAATTCTTCTTCTCCCACTCTTTGTAAGAAGGATACAAGCTTGCCGTCTTTTAAAAAACCTTCCACTCCGGTGAGAATGATCAGAAGATCAGCTTCTACGATTAGACTGACTATGGCGGAAAGAACGTCGTTATCCCCGAATTTTACTTCGTCCGTGGCAACGGAATCGTTCTCGTTCACGATAGGAAGGATGCCCCATTGCAAAAGTTGCCCGAATGTATTCTTGAGGTTCTTGAAACCTTCTCCGGTCTCTATGTCCATGACACCGAACAGGATCTGAGCGATCGGGATATTTACCTTAGAGAAGAAACTATCGTATAAGTTCACTAAGCGGTTTTGGCCCACCGCTGCCAATGCTTGCTTTTCGGGAAGGGACTCTCCGGCATCCTTGAAATTAGAAAGAGTAGCTAAAAGTTTTCTCCCTCTGGCGATCGCTCCGGAGGAGACGATGATGACTTCCTTGCCAAGGTCGCGAAGGTGTCGGATATCGGAGACAAGATTGAAAAGGAAATCGTTCACTTCTTCTTCCGAACCGGAAAGACGAGCAGAGCCGATCTTGATCACGATCTTCTTAGAGGATCGTATCCTCGCGTCGTAATCTTTTCTATTCATCCGAACCTTCTTTGTTCCGATCGGTCGACTCCAAAGCTTCCCATTCCTTTTTGAAGAATGTCTCATCCATGGTTTCCAATAGTTTTTCGAGATTCAGTCCTTCTTGAGCGGAAATAGGAACCACTTTTCCGAGTGAAGAAACGGATTCCAGTACCTCTTGGGTAAAACTTTGGTCTTCCCAAACATCTATCTTATTCAAAACGATCAGATGGGGACGATTCAGTAATTCAGGGTTGTATGTCTGCAATTCTGCTTGTAGCATCTTAAAATCGCTTTTGATGTCCAGAGCACTTGCATCAAAAACATATAATATACCTTTTACTCTTTCTATATGTCTTAAGAAGGAGAGGCCGAGACCGATCCCTTTGCTTGCGCCTTCTACAATGCCAGGAATATCTGCGATCGTATAACGATAGATATCTCCTTTGCGTTTCACTACTCCTAGATTGGGAGAGAGAGTAGTAAATGCGTAGCCCGCGATCTTAGGGTGAGCCTCGGTGATCTTAGAGAGAAGGGTAGACTTGCCTGCATTCGGAAGACCTACGATGCCTACGTCTGCAAGAAGTTTCAAGCTCAAGCGAAGATGTTTGTATTCTCCGTCTTCTCCTGGTTGGGAGAATTTAGGTGTCTGGTGAGTGGAGGATTTGAAATGGGTATTTCCTTTTCCTCCACGGCCTCCCTTGACCACGAGGAATTCCATGTCTTCCTTTATGAAATCGTAAAGTAGTTCTCCGCTTTCCTCGTCGTAGACTTGGGTGCCCAGAGGAACCTGGAGGATGAGATCTTCTCCCTTCTTACCAGACCTTTCGTTCCCTTCGCCTGGAAAACCGTCCTGTCCTCGGAACCTTCTCTTGGTGAGATAGCGATCCAGGGTTACCATGGAGAGATTCGTCCGAAGAAGGATATTTCCTCCTACGCCTCCGTCTCCACCGTCGGGACCACCGAATTCTACGTATTTCTCACGACGAAAATGCATGGAGCCCGCGCCGCCATGGCCTGCGGTGACTTCTATTAGCACTTCATCTATGAATTTTTCCATTGGTCAGGTCCTAAAATAAAAAAAGAAAGGCGCTCGAGGAAAATTCCCCGGAAGGCCTTTCTTTTTCCACGCACTAAAAATAAGTATTTTAAATGCTTATTTCGGGTAAACGGAAACTTGAACTTTTGTCTTAGAGACGTGTTCAAACTTCACGTGACCTTCTACTAGAGAATATAGAGTGTGATCTTTACCGACGCCTACGTTTTTGCCTGCGTTCAGTCTAGTTCCTCTTTGACGAACAAGGATATTGCCCGCTAAAACCAATTCTCCTCCGAAACGCTTTACACCCAGACGTTTGGATTGGGAATCACGACCGTTTTTGGAAGAACCGCCACCTTTCTTATGTGCCATGTTTATTCTCCTATGAGTTCTATTTCAGAAGGATATTGTTCCTTCAAATTTTCCAATCCGCTTCTTATCAGAGCAAAGCTCGTAAGAACGATCGGATCTTTTTTCCTTTCGGAGCGGATCTTAAAGTTTAAGAGACCGTCCCCGATTGCCGCTTCTTCTGTAAACCCTTCCTGATGTAAATGCAGGTAAAGAGTTTGGACGAGTACTCCGACAGCGGCGCAGAGAAGATTTTCTCCCTTGGACCCGTGCATCTTCGAAGCATGCCCGGAAGATTCCAAACCAAGGATCTCTTCTCCTTTTCGGAGTATTCGGATTCGGATCAAACTGCCGAAAGAGAAACTACCTTAACTTTTTGTAGTTTTTGTCTGTGTCCCCAGGTCTTTTGGTAGTTCTTACGTTTCTTATAAACGTATCCGTGAACCTTTTCCCCTTTCACGTCTTCTATGACTTTCAAGGAAACCTTTGCAGATTTCAGTTCAGGAGATCCGATATGGACCTTATTATTTTCAGCAAATAAAAGTACCTTAGCGTCGAAGGTTTCACCGGCGTTCTTTCCGGTCTTTTCAGTCAGGAATTCTAGATCCTGAGTAACTTTAAATTGTCGATTGCCGACAGAGATGATCGCGAACATCGTTTTAAGGCCTAATTTTCTCGAGTTTTGACCAGTTTTGCTCGAGAGTGGACCATGTCAAGTGGTTTGAAGGGGTTATTCTGTAACTTCCCCCATGCGTAAGCAAGCCCGTTTGGCCGGCTTTTCCAAGCTGGACTTCGAATTTTGGATTAAGTCTTGCTCTCTTGCCGGATGAGAAAAATCTCATTGTCTAAAGATTGAGGCACTATGAGATACCTTACTTCCAAACAAAAAGACCTGGGCGATTCATTTATCGTAAGAAGGATCCTTCCTCAAATAGAGGCCCGTTCTGTGGGACCATTCGTCTTCTTGGATCATATGGGCCCTGTTCCGATCCACGCAGGAACGGAGCTAGTCGTTCGGCCTCATCCTCATATCGGCCTAGCAACAGTCACTTATCTTTACGATGGGGTCATTACTCATAGGGACAGTATCGGGATGGTAGAAGATATCCGTCCTTTCGAGGTGAATTGGATGACCGCAGGATCCGGGATCGTTCATAGCGAAAGATCCAAATTGGATCCGGAATATTCTATCTTAGAAGGCATCCAGACCTGGGTGGCCTTACCAAAGGAATTCGAAGAGACTTCTCCTGAATTCTTTCATTATAGCCAGGACCAATTGCCTGTACTGAGCGGGGGAGGTTGGGAACTTCGCTTAATAGCAGGCTCATTCATGGGGGAAGTGTCCCCGGTTAAGGTATATTCTCCCTTATTCTATGCGGACCTGGAGGTAGAGGCCGGAGCAGAAGTGGAACTTCCGGTCCCTCCCGACCAAGAAGGAGGGATCTATGTGGCTCGAGGAAAGGCGGACGCAGAGGGAAGGATCGTTTCCATAGGCGATATGGCTATCTATCCTAAGGGAGGAAGCGTAAAGTTCCGGGCAGAAGAGGCGTCTCGGATCGTGCTCTTAGGAGGGACCCCTCTTTCAACACCGAGACATATGTATTGGAACTTTGTATCTAGCTCCTTGGAAAGAATCGAACAGGCCAAGTTAGATTGGAGAGAGGACAGGTTCGCTCATGTTCCCGGAGAGAAGGAAAGGATCCCATTGCCGGAATAGTAAACTCCATCAATAAGCGATACATTGGCCTATGCTTGTCATCGCAATGAAAAGAATTTCCTAAAATTCCACCTTGTCACCCTGGCCCTTCCGTAAATTTTGGTCATAGCATGGAAATCCGCAATATCGCCATTATCGCACACGTTGACCACGGTAAGACTACCCTCTTGGACGGCATTTTACGCCAAACTGGAGCCGTTACGGCTAAAGAAGACGGGGAAAGGATCATGGATCATAACGATCTCGAAAAAGAAAAAGGGATCACGATCAAGGCCAAGAATACCGCAGTTGTTTATAAAGGAACTCGAATCAATGTGGTGGATACTCCGGGACACGCGGACTTCGGAGGAGAAGTGGAACGAGTGCTTTCCACGGCGGATTCCTGCTTGTTGCTTGTGGATGCATTCGATGGACCTATGCCTCAAACGAGATTCGTATTGGGCAAGTCCCTTCAGTTGGGCCATAAGCCTATTCTAGTCATCAATAAGATCGATCGAGACGGAGCTCGTCCGGACGCGGTTGTGGACATGACCTTCGACCTATTCAGCGATTTGGGAGCTACCGACGAGCAGTTGGATTTTCCGATCATCTATGCTTCTGCAAAGCAAGGCTGGGCAGTAAATAAGTTAGAAGATGCTCCTGGAACAAACCTGGATCCTCTTTTGGACATGGTGCTTTCTCATGTTCCTCCGGTGAAAGCGAATATAGACGCGGCACTTCAATTCCAAGTCACTTCACTGGATTATAACGATTACGTGGGCCGTATCGCGATCGGTAAGATCTATAACGGAAAGCTCCAAAGAGGAATGAGCGTGGTGCAAGTCTCTCCGAAGCAAAACGGAAGGGATGAGAGCCAAATACTCAAAGTAACGAAATTATACAACTTCGAAGGTCTCAAACGAAACGAGATCGAAGAAGCAGAAGCGGGAGACATCGTTGCGATCGCGGGCCTTCCTGATGTGTTCATCGGAGATACGGTTTGCGAGCCAGGAAAACCGGCGGCTATGCCTGCCATCGAGGTAGAAGAGCCTACCGTTTCCATGTTCTTCATGGTAAACAATTCTCCTTTTGCGAGTAAGGAAGGAAAGTTCGTAACCACCAGAAATATTAGAGAGCGCTTGGACAGGGAGTTAGAGACCAACGTGGCAATGCGTTTGGAAGAGACCGAAGACAAGGACCGCTTCAAGATCCTAGGCCGAGGAGAGCTACATCTCTCCGTTCTCATTGAGACAATGAGAAGAGAAGGATTCGAGCTCCAAGTTTCCCGTCCCGAAGTAATCATCAAGAAGGGAGAAAACGGAGAAAAGCTGGAGCCGTACGAATATCTCGTAATGGATCTACCGGACCAATTCACCGGAAGTATCATCGCGGAATTAAACCGTAGAAAAGGCGAACTCCAACTCATGGAAGCCCATCCATCCGGAATGACCCGAGTGGAATTCGTGATCCCAACTAGAGGGATTATTGGATTCAGAGGTTATTTTGTGACGGAGACTAAGGGAGAAGGGGTGATGTCCAGTCGCTTCCTAAGATTCGATCTATACAAGGGTGAGATCCCTGGTAGAAAGAACGGAGCGCTTATCTCCATGGACTCCGGAGACACCACTGGTTACGCACTCTGGAAGATCCAAGAAAGGGGAGAACTACTCATCGATCCTCAAACAGCAGTGTATCCAGGAATGATTATCGGGATCCACAGCAGAGAGAACGATCTCGAGGTGAACCCTGTCCGTGAGAAGAAACTCACCAACGTTCGTTCTTCCGGGGCAGACGAGGCGATCCGCCTGGTCCCTCCTCGCAGATTCAGCTTAGAGCAGAATATCGAGTTCTTGGACGACGATGAATTATTGGAAGTCACTCCTCAGAGCATGAGACTTCGTAAGAAGATCCTGGATCCGAACCTCAGGAAACGTTCCGGGAAATAATTTCAGAACCGTTTTTAAGTCGGGGCAATCAAAAATGCCCTGGCCTGGTGAGAGGGATCATTGCTCCCAATCTTTCCCAAATTGGATCCGAGACGGATCATTCAGAAACGAAAAAACCCGCGAGATTCGCGGGTTTTTTTATTCCTTGGCCTATGGTTGCCGTAGCTTCCCCTATTGGAATGGATCCAGAAGATCATAGATTTTATTTCTTCTTGGAAGTGCCATTGTAACGGTCGATACAATTATTTCTGAATAATATTACATTAGAATTTTAGAATATTCCGATTTTTTATTTTTGATTAAACGATCGTTTTAGTATCATTTTTTCATTTCACTTATAATTCTCTTATTTTCTCAATTGACAATTGAACAGTGTTTTGTATTCCACTTGCTGAACTTGCGTTTAGTTTTGTATGCGTAGGATTCGATAACGAACGTTACGGAATTTTAAATAAAACATTTCGTTCGTTATAAATAAAAAGAGTTCCTTCTCTCTATAGGCCGAAGCCGGAGAGGGCGCTTTAGAGAGAATAGTTTAAAAGGAAGAGGTTAAAGAGAATGTTTCGTACAATGAAACTGTTGGTAGCTGGGATTTTATTCCTAGCGGCGAGTATGGTAAGTGCATCCGGAAGTGGATCTTCAAGTAAACCATTGGCAGGTGCATATCCTATCGTTTTGACTCATGGTATTTTCGGTTGGGGTAAATCCACCGGGATCATCGATTATTGGGGAGGCAATGCGGCCTATTTGACTTCTCAAGGGGCAACCGTTCTAACTCCAACTGTAACTGCTACGGATTCTTCTGCAAACCGCGCGGCTCAGTTGAAAACTGCGATCCAAGTTGCAATGGCGGCGAATAACTATACCGGAAAAGTGCATATCATCGGGCACTCTCAAGGTGGATTGGACGCGAGATATCTCATCTCCAACCTCGGATTCTCCGGCAAAGTGGCTACTTTGACCACTCTGAACACTCCTCACTTGGGTAGCCCAGTTGCGAGCGTGATCGACGCGGTAATCCCTTCTTGGGCTCTTCCTTATGTAGGAACCGTAATCAACACTCTTGTTGGTGTGGTATATGGCCAATCCAGCCAAAACGCAGTAGCAGCTCTGAAGCTACTTACTGTTGCAGGTTCTACTACCTTCAATAATAACACCCCGAACGTTTCCGGATTCAAATACTACTCCTACGGATCTTATATCACTATTGCGGATCTGATCCAACACCCTGCTATGGGACTGTTGGCGCCTATCTGCGGGATCGGTGCTCCTTTCTTCGGACAAAGCGTTCTGAACGACGGAGTGGTTACCGACACCTCTATGAGATGGGGAACCTGGAAAGGCGGTCCTTCTATTCCGATCACTACCACTGGTATCGACCACTTAGAAGCTACAAATGCTCTCTACTTGGGACAGACCTGGTATGATACGAACGGGTACTTCCTGAAAATGGCTCAAAACGCTAAGAGCAATCAATAATAAGAGAAGTTAGTTTAGAGAAGAGAAAGCGTCTCCGAAAGGAGGCGCTTTTTTTATGCCTTCTTCCCTCCTGAAAAATAGTAAGTATACATATAAAAAATGCTTGATTGATAAATATATTTATAATAAGTATACTTATTATAAATAGTAAGCATGCTTACTAAATGGGGTCGATTATGTGGAAGTATGAATATGTGACCGAGGTTTCCGGAATAGATGCCGAATCCCTTTGGAAGGCCAGAGCGGATGTCCGCAATTGGTCTAAATGGGACTCGGACATTGAGTGGACTAGGATAGAGGGAGAGCCGGTCGTAGGAAAAGAATTCCTTCTTAAGCCGAAGGGAGGCTTTACCTGTAAGGCTATTATCACCGAATCGGAAATGCCTTTTGTGTTCGGGGATGTGACTCGTCTTCCTGGGGCTAAAATGAAATTCGTTCACTTCTTCTCTCAAAAGAAGAATGGAACGGAGATCAAGGTGGAGTTGAGTATCACGGGGCCTCTTGGATTTCTCTGGAGAAAGATCATCGGAGAAGAACAGGCCAAGGGTATGAGCGAGGAGATCAGGACCTTCTCCCAATTAGTAAAGGAAGAGAAGAAATGAGCCCAAGATATTGGATCGTAGTCGCTTCTAAAGAACATGCAATGCGAGGGATCTCCGAAGGGATGATCCAAGCATGTCACGGCAAGAAGGGCCCTCTTTCTAGAATGAGAAAGGGGGACTGGGTTCTGGTCTATTCCTCCAAAGAAATCTTTGGAGGTAGTGAGGCTTGTCGTAAATTCACTTCGATCGGTAAGGTATCGGACGATCTGATGTATCCTTTTCAAATGAGCTCGGACTTTTGCCCTTTCCGTAGGAATGTGGAGTATGTGAACGCGAAGGAAGCGGATATTCTTCCTTTGATCCCTTCTCTGGAATTTATCCCGAATAAAAAGTCCTGGGGCTTTCCGTTTCGGACTGGATTCTTGGAGATCGGTCCGAAAGATTTCCTTTTGATCTCGGAAAGGATGGGTGTGAGTGTCCAAGGATAAGGTTTCTAGATACGAAAAATCCGAAGAGAGTCCCGGTTTTTTGCTCTGGCAGGTTACGAATCTCTGGCAGAGAGGGATCCGTAAGGTACTGGAGCCCTTGGGTTTGACACATCCTCAATTCGTTTTACTCACCGTGACTCATTGGCTGGAGACCCACGGAGAGGAAACGACTCAGATCAGGATCGCGGACCAAGCAAAGACGGATCCGATGACCACGTCCCAAGTACTTAGAACTCTAGAAGGTAAGAAGTTCGTGAAACGTTCCGCTCATGGAACGGACACTAGGGCCAAGATCGTTCTCACAACTGCGGAAGGTCAGAAACTTTTAAAGCAAGCCATCCAAGCCGTAGAAGACTTCGATGAGGAATTCTTTACGGTTCTTGGTACGAATCGTAAAGGCTTCCTTTCTAGTTTAGGTATACTCTCTCAGCAATGAGAAATAGATCCTAGAAACCGGATCCTTCTATTGGTCTCTGCCTTTTAATTTCTCTAACTCTCGGATCAATTCTTCCTTAGATACGTTCGGATCTTGCTTTAGTCTGCGGATCAGTTCTTCTGTGCTTTCTTTATGGGAGATTGTTTTCAGATCCACCTGTCCATCTAAGACCATCGGTGTCAGATAGGTGAGGCTGGGCGCCTGGGTGCCCGGCTTTATCGATAAGTCTACTACGCATAGATGATCGAATACTTCTTTTATGGAACCGGAATAGTCTCCTATCCTAAGCGGCATTCCTGGGCTGAGTGATTCCGTTGTGGAGAAGAATGCCAGATAGCTCTGCTTTCCAGTCTCTTCGGGGAATGCGGTGGGACTTAATGGAAAGAAGATCACTCCGGCAGTTTCGTTGTCTATGACCCTCTTGGTCTTATTTACGTTTACGGAAATCCTTCCTAAAAGCGGGCCACCTATCCTATAATAGGTTTCTCCATTGGAAAAACGGATGGAGTTGTTGTCCGGAGCGAGTTGTCCTCCTCTTCCGGTTCCTTCTCCTATTAGATTGCTTACTTCTTTTACCTTTGCGAACGGTCCAAAGGATCTGAGATCCCAATCCTTCGCATCCGGATTGTTTTTGCCGGAGTACTGTCTATGATATTCCCTATATATGGATTCCAGAAGAAGGATCTCTCTTCCGCTGGTGAGTACTTTGCCTGTCCTGGTCTTTAATTCTTCTCTATTGTCGCTAACGCTGAATTGCAAACGAGTGATGCTCTTGTTCATGAATTCCATCTCTCCGTTTGCGCTGCGTCTGATCCATAGAGCTTGGATCTTTAATTTATTCTCTTTCAACCAGTCTCTCGATCTTTCGCTCACATAGAATCCGGCGAGTTCAGGGATTGCGGGAGTAGGTTTGCCTTTTAAGCTATCGCTGCAGTCTAGACAAAGACTGCATAATAAAAGAAATACTGAAATTTGACCGAGAGACTTCTGAAACATGGAAGCAAGTTAGTGGAACTCTTTATCGGGTAAAGAAAAAAAACGGAAGATCTTATTCTCTTGACAAGGCTTCTTTCCCAAAGATCGTATGCGGGCAGTTGAAAACCAGTGAAGCGAGATATGATTCGAAAACTTTTCATTCTTAGATCGCTTTTAATTTTTATTCTCTTTTTTCTCTGCCTAGTTTCCTGTTCTCCTAAACCTTTAATACTACCTTCCGTTCAGAAAGGTGTTCTGGATTTACGTTCTTGGGATTTTTCCTCTCAACCCATTCTGGATCTGAGTGGCGAATGGTCTTATTATCCTCAGGTCTTATTCCAAGATCTAACTCCTTCTTCCTCTACGGATAGATTTTATATGGTCCCGAGCACTTGGCCTGGGGATGGGTATGCGGTTGTGAGATTGAAGGTACTTCTTCCGGAGCATCAGAAGAGGTTTGCGATCTATTCCAAATGGCAGTCTACTGCATTTCGATTGATCTTGAACGGAAAGGCAGTAGCTTCTTCCGGAATTCCTGGAAAAACAAAAGAGACGAGCATTCCGGATAATCTTCCTCTTTATTATGAATGGGATGATTCCGGAGGAAATCTGGATCTTATATTCGAAATTTCTAATTTTCATCATAGAGTTGGCGGCTTCTGGTATCATATTCGTTTCGGCGAGGCGAGCGCTTTGTCGGAAGAGGTCAGGACTATTCGGGACTGGGATTTCTTTTTGGCCGGGATCTTCTTCTTGGCAGGGTTGTATCACCTTTGGCTTTTCTTTCTGCATAGAATAGACAGAGGATCTTTAGTATTTGCTCTCTTTTGCTTTGTGATCTTTCTGCGGATCTTCGTTACTGAAGAAAAATTTTTGCTCTATTATTTCCATATTTCATACAGGCTCTCGATGATCCTGGAATACGTGACCATGTATGCCGCTATGCCTCTTGCCATGCATTTCTTACGATATACCTTTCCCGATTATTTTCCTCGGAAATGGATCTTATTCTTTTATGGTCTTTCTTTCGTTTTCTCTTTGAGTCTTCTTTTCCCGTTTCCGTTCCCTTCTTCCGCTGTTCCTTATTTCCAAGGTACCTTCTTCTTTGCGGTGGCAGTGGCGATCTACGTGATTTTCCGAGCACTAGCGCATAAGGCTCCATATTCCCTTCCGATCACATTTGCGTTCCTTTCCTTGATCTGTGCGGGGACTTTCGATGTTCTTTCTGCTCATCAATTGATCTTTACTCGTTTTATTATTCCAGTCGGTCTACTGATCGCGGTCTTCAACCAGGCTTTCATTCTTTCTTCCAAATACAGGGATCTGTATCGGGAGAAGGAGAAGCTTTCGGAGAGATTGATGAGACTGAACGATACGTACAGTCGTTTTGTTCCTTTGAGTTTCTTGGAATTCTTGGGCAAGGACAAGTTGGAAGATATGCGGCCCGGAGACCAGATCAAGAAGGAGATGACTATTCTGTTCGCAGATATTCGTTCCTTTACGGAGATCTCCGAGAGCATAGATTCCAAGGAAAGTTTTGAATTATTGAATTCTTATATTTCCGAAATGGAGCCTGTGATCCAGGCACATCGAGGCTTCGTGGATAAGTATTTTGGGGATGCGATCATGGCTCTTTTCTCGGATACGGATGACGCGGTTTCTGCGGCAATCTCCATGCAGAATCGGATCTTGGAATATAACCAAAGAAGGATCGAAAAGGGAGAAAGAGCGATCCGAGTCGGGATCGGTATTCATACAGGTTCTCTCATGATGGGGATTGTAGGTTCCGGTGGAAGAATGGAAAGCACAGTCATCTCCGAAGCTGTGCACCTGGCCTCCAAGTTAGAAACATTAAATAAATATTATGGTTCGAATATTCTTATCAGCGAAGACACTCTTCGGAAGCTAAAAGGAGCGGATCGCTTCGTATTAAGAAGACTGGATCGTCTGAAGTTCAAGGGCAAGATGGAAAGCCTGAATATCCATGAGGTCGGGGATTATCTGAGCACTACGGAAAAGGAAGCCTTTCGGAATTCCAGGATCAATTTCGAACGAGGGGTGGATCTATTCCATTCCGGAAAATATATGGATGCAGGCGAATCTTTTAGAGAGGT
The DNA here is from genome assembly GCF_004770615.1 of Leptospira langatensis. NCBI lineage: Bacteria > Pseudomonadati > Spirochaetota > Leptospiria > Leptospirales > Leptospiraceae > Leptospira > Leptospira langatensis. Next base: position 259,567 of record NZ_RQER01000007.1, on the reverse strand, counting down.
TTTACGGATCTATTCGGGAGACAAGGCTGCGAATCTTTATTTAAAGAGATGCACGGAGCAGATCTCTCCTAGCTCCGGCAAGGTGCAGCCTGGTCCCGATCTGGCTTAAAGGACTTATTCTCCGTTTAAGAAGAGAGTCTCTTCGATCTCGTTCATATCTTCTTCGGAGATGGAATCCAGGGATTTTCGGACTTTTGCTCCTAACTTTCGGATATTTTCCGCTCTTGTAAGAAGGTTCCCTCGCCCTGATTTCAATTTTCCTAATACTGCATCGTAATTGTCCTTGGACTTATCCAAGGACTTTCCGAGCACTTCTAATGCGGTGACTACTTCTACGATCTTGTCGTACATTTTTCCGGATTCTTCCGCGATCTGTTCCGAGTTCTTGTTCTGCTTTTCTTTTCTCCAAAGATTAGCCACCATTTTCAAAGAGACCATGAGGGTAGAAGGCGTTACGATCAGGATATTCTTGGCATACGCTTCTTCTAAGAATTTCGGATCCGTTCTTACTGCCTCATAATAAGAAGGTTCCACCGGTAGGAACATGAGTACGAAATCCAAGGACTCGATCCCGTACAAGGATTGATAGTTTTTCTTGTACAAGCCTGTGACATGATCATAGAGACTCTTGAGGTGTTTCTGAAGAGCTGTCTTTCTTCCCTCGTCCGTTTCTGCGGCTGCATACTCCACATATGCAGTCAAAGAAACCTTAGAGTCTATGACTATGGATTTTCCGGAAGGAAGTTTAACCACTATGTCCGGACGAAGTCTTCCGTCTTCGGTTTGCACAGACTCTTGGGAGGTATATTCTCTTCCTTTTACGAGTCCGCTATTCTGTAGGATATTCTCTAGAATTCCCTCTCCCCAATCTCCTTGGGTCTTTGAATTTCCTTTCAATGCGGAAGCTAAACTCTTAGCATCCTCAGAAAGTGTTTTATTCATTTCTAATAGATTATTGATCTGAGCCTTTAGGTTCGCGGTGTCGTCCTTATGCTCTTTATGGGATTGTTCGACTTTGACACCGAACTTCTCTATCTCATCCTTGAAAGGCTTGAGTAGATCGGTCAGTTTCTCTTGGGTTTGCAGATTGAATTTTTGGGAGTTATCCAGAAGGGCCTGATTGGCCGCATGCTTGAATTTCTCGTCCAACTTGGACATGAGTTCTTCGAACTCTTTTTTCTGATTCTCCAATCTTTCTTTCAGAAGATCCGATTCCTTCTTCATAGATTGATAGAAGCCAATGGCCTCTTCCATTTTTTCGGAGCCTTCTTTGACTTCTTTCTCTAATTGAGAGATCCTTTCCTTGGATCTTTGTTCGGACGCGATTAGGCCTGCCTTATCCAATTTCAGCTTTTCGTGTTCGCTTGGATTGATCCCTGACTCTTTGGAATACAGTGCCTTGGCGATAAAAAACGCCAGCCCGAATCCGATGAGAAGCCCGGTTAACAGTACGATTGCAAATTCCATTCTTCCTCCTTTTTGGAACCTACTCGATTCCAGGAAATCCATTTCCTAGACAGGATTTCCATTTTATGAGGAGCCCGGACAAATCTGCTTATCTGCTGCGTTTTTTATGGGGCGGGCCGCTTTTTCCTTTCTTGCGAGGATCGAATCGTTTAGATTTGTGATCCGGTTTTCTGCCGTCTTTTCGGTTCTTTCCTTTGAAATCCCGATCGGAGCGATTGCGATCCCCTCTGTCCCGATTTCCCTGGGATTCCTGGTCGAATCGAACAGTCTCGTCGAATTTGTCCAAACGGGTCCCTAAGGCTAATTTGAATAATGCGGCTGCTAGATCCTCTGCGGGGAGCCCATCCGAAGTAAGCTTCTTGACCAGTTTGGAATATTCGGTGAGGTCGCCTTCTTCTGCGACTTCTTGTACCAGATGTGCGTATCCTTGGAATCTTTTCTCATTCAATTCGGATACGTTAGGCACCTTTCCCGCTTCCATTTGGAATCCGTGCTGGTCTTGGATCCTGTATAAGGTGCGAAGCTCTCTTCCGGATACGAAACTGAGTGCGATCCCTTTTCTTCCTGCTCGTCCCGTTCTTCCGATCCTATGCACATAGTCTTCGGAATCTCTGGGAATATCGTAATTGAATACCGCTTCCACGTCGCTTACGTCTATTCCTCTTCCGGCTACGTCGGTGGCGACTAGTACGCTTACGACCCCTGTTCGGAATCCGGACATTACCTTGTCCCTTTGTTTCTGGGAAAGGTCTCCGTGCAATCCTTCTGCAAAGATCCCTTTGGACTTCAGGACTTCTACAAGGTCGTCTACTCTTATTTTTGTATTACAAAAAACTAATGCTACCTTTGGGGTATATAGGCTCAGGAGTCGGACTAATGCTTCCGTCCTTACTCCTTCTCTCAATTCGTAATAGATCTGTTGGATCTTAGGGCGATCCGCCTTTCCTCCGGTCACATCCACTGTTTTAGGTGAATTCAGGAATTTTTTGGTAATTCCCATTACCTTAGGGGAGAGGGTTGCGGAAAATAGTATGGTTTGTCTTTCCTCCGGTACTTCGGAAAGAATGGTTTCCATATCCTCTAAGAATCCCATGTCCAGCATTTCATCCGCTTCGTCCAGGATCACCATCCGAACAGAGCTCAGATTTAGGGTCTTTCTTCTCATATGATCCATGGTCCTACCTGGGGTTCCTACGATCACTTGAGGATGTTTCTTGAGGGCTTTGAATTGGCGGCTGATATCTTCTCCGCCGTAAATAGCAGCTACGGATAATTCTTCTTTATATTTTCCTAATTTTCGAAACTCTTCCGCTACTTGGACTACTAGTTCTCGAGTAGGGCAGAGTACTAGGATCTGAGGATGTTTCTCCTCTTCTTCCAAGATCTCTAATCCTGGAATGGCGAATGCCGCGGTCTTTCCTGTTCCCGTGCGGGAATGTCCGATCACATCTCTTCCTGTTAGGATGAGAGGAATGGCCTCCGATTGGATAGCGGATGGTTCTTGGAATCCTAGGTCTTGGATTGCCTTTAGGATCTCATTGGATAGATCCAGGTCTTGGAATGTTTTTTTGGTTTTCACGAATGGTCTCCGGGATCGACATGATTTCTTGCCTAATTTGCGATTTTGCGGTTTTAGGAGGAGAGCTTGGATCTTCGAGGGTTTCGTGAGTCCGGATCGGACTAGATAGACTTCAGCTCTAAATGAGTCGTTTCTTCCATGAATTCAGGGCTAGGTTTGGTGCATAGCTTTAAAGAAGTCTTAACTCTTGCCGGCCAGCATATATTTCTTCTTCAACTTCTCGGGGAATTTCTCGATCGCGTATCTAAGCATGGTCCTTGGCATCGTTGCGGCATGTTTATCCAAGAAATCGATCTCAGAATTCAGGTCCCGATTGCCTGCTTCTCTTAACATCCAGCCAACAACTTTATGGATCAGATCTTCTTTGTCACGCAGTAGTATCTCCGCGATCTTATAGGTATCCGCGTAGTCTCCCTTTCTGATGAATGCATACGTGGCAATCATCGAGATCCTCTTCTCCCATAGGTCCTTGGATCGAGCGAGTTTATAGAGAAGCTTTCTATCCTTATCGATGAGATACTCTCCGATCATATCCCTTGCGCTTAGGTCGACTAGATCCCAATTATTCACGTATTTCATGTTTTTGAGATAGAACTCGTGTAACTTCTTTCGATCCTCTTCGGTCGATTTTTGGAAGGTCTCGCAGAGTACAAAGAACCCGGCCAATCTTTCCTCGTGATATTTGGAGCTTACTACCTTTTGTAATTCGGAGAGGGGAAGTCCTCTGTATTTCTTGGAGAGTTTTCGAAGAGGAGGCACTTGGATCCCAAGGAATAGATCTCCTTCTCCATACTGTCCCTTTCCTGTTTTGAAGAAGCTGGAAAGGATGGGCACCTTTTTCGGATCCGCATAGGAACGGATCTCTTGCAGCAAGTCCCGCGCAGTAGAATCTTCTCCCGGAAGTTTAGATGCGGATTTGGCTTTGGAGGAAGTCTTTGGTCTGGGAGAAGGGGCCTTGGGCATGAGAAAAGTCATCCGATCCGATCCTTAAAATGGCAAGCATTATAGAAGAAGGTGAAAAGCCTCGCAATTAGGTAGGAACTCCTACGTTTTTGGGCTTGCCAGAGAAAAGTTCCGCCAAATCCTATTTTCAGAAGAGTCGCTTTAGGAATGAAACGCAAACCGCTTCATAATATTTATAGCAAGGATATTCTCCGTAAGAAACTGGAATCGGAGAATTTTCATCGTACTACGATCTCTTTTTATAAGTACGTGATCTTAGAAGATCCTCAGGCTCTTAGAAATTCTCTCTATCGTAATTGGGACGATCTGGGTGTTTTAGGAAGGATCTATATCGCAAGAGAAGGGATCAATGCTCAGCTTTGCGTTCCGGAACATAATTTTCAGGCCTTCCGAGATCAGATCGACTCCATTCCTGAATTCAAAAATGTCCCGTTCAAGATCGCAGTAGAGGAAAATTCTCCTTCTTTTTTGAAGTTGGACATTCGGGTACGAAGTAAGATCGTGGCCGACGGTTTAGAGGACGATAGCTTCGATGTTACGAATGTGGGAGTTCATCTCTCTGCAGAAGAGTTCAATCAAAAGTTAGATTCTTCGAACACAGTACTTGTGGACGTTCGAAATCATTACGAGTCGGAGATCGGACATTTTGAGGGAGCTCTTCTTCCCCAATCCGATACGTTCAGAGAGGAATTGCCTTTGATCTTGGACCTTCTCCAAGATAAGAAGGATAAGGAAATCGTAATGTACTGCACTGGCGGTATTCGTTGCGAGAAGGCTTCGGCTTATCTGAAGCATCATGGTTTTCAGAATGTATATCAATTGCACGGCGGGATCATTTCTTACGCTTCTGAGATCAAGGAGAAGGGACTGGATTCCAAGTTCAAGGGTAAGAACTTCGTATTCGATGGCCGACTCCAAGAAGCGATCGGAGAAGAGATCCTAAGTGAGTGCCACCAATGCGAGAATCGGTCCGATCGACATGTGAACTGCGCAAATCCCGGTTGTCATATTCTATTCATCCAATGCGAATCCTGTGCGGAGAAGTTTGACGGATGCTGTTCTGAAGAATGTAAGTCGATTATCTCCTTGCCGGTTTCGGAGCAGAAGAAGATGAGAAAAGGAAAGACCGTTTCCAACCAACATTTCTCCAAATCCAGGATCCGTCCTAAAGTCTTCGAGCTGTACAAAGGACACTGATCTTCAGGATCTTCGAATGGATTTTTCTTTTCGCCAGGAGGGGAAAATATCTTGTAATTAATTGAGTTACAACTCGTCTAAAAGAAAAAGAGAAGGCCATCCATGAGTGGACTCAAAATTTCCGATAGACCTGGCCTTCTTTCTAGGAAAGGGTTCTTGTTTGGCGTTGGAGGACTTGTCCTCGGCGGACTCGGGCTCGGAAAAATTTTAGTAGGAAAGCAGGGAGAAAAAAAGATGGGAAAGCTGCCGGTGTTCTTTGTAGGCCATGGAAGTCCTATGAACGCTCTTGGTCCGAATGAGTTTGCAACCGCATGGGCCGATAGCGTGAAAGATTTTCCGGAGCCTAAGGCAATTCTTTGTATTTCTGCACACTGGTTCACTCGAGGCCAATATGTGACCGCGATGGAATTTCCTCCCACCATCCATGATTTCTACGGTTTTCCGCAAGAGTTGTTTAACGTGCAGTATCCTGCTCCGGGAGATCCAAAGTTAGCGGAGCGCATTTCTAAGAACGAAGAAGGCCAGATCCAATTGGATTATGAATGGGGCCTCGATCATGGTACTTGGAGCGTTCTTCGGAATATGTATCCGAAGGCGAATATCCCTGTTTTACAATTGAGTTTGGATGCGACCAAGCCTGCTTCTTGGCATTATGAATTTGCAAAGTCCCTTTCTAAATTAAGAGAAGAAGGAATACTCATCGTAGGCAGCGGCGACCTAGTTCACAATCTCCGTCTATACGATTGGAAGAACCAGGATCATGCCCAAGACTGGGCCTTGGATGCAAATGAGACCTTCAAGGATTTAATTATGAAACGAGATGTAAAGAGTCTATCCGCATACCAGACTCTGGGGACTGCTGTGCAGATGGCCGTTCCTACTCCGGAACATTATCTTCCTGTGCTATATACGATGGCTCTCGCAGAGGAGAAGGAAGAGATCCACTTTTATAACGATGTCATTCAAAGTTCCGTTTCTCTTACGAGTTTGAAGATCCAGTAGCTTTATCCTTTGACAGGATCAGGATTTGAATTCTCCAATCAATCTTGATCCAATAGGAAAGAAGGATTTTCGATCGGAGCTTAAATGTAATTCCGAGATTCGAATTGCGATCGATAGTGAAGAAGCGTTTCTTGGATTCGTTTAGGTTCTTTTTAAGAACTCGATTGCGTCTTCTAAACGGTCATCTCCCCAGAATAGTTCTCTGTTCACAATGAAGCTAGGTGCGCCAAAGATGCCTAGGATGGAAGCTTCTTCGGTATTTTTACGAAGGAGCTCTTTGTTTTCCGCGGATTCGGAAAGAAGAAGGATCTCTTCGGCATTCTGCCCTAGCGAATTTAATAGATTGGAAAGGGCAATCTTGTCGGAGATGTCTACATTCTGAGAAAATTCTAATTTATAAATTTCTAAAATAAATTCCTCTATCCAAGGCTGATCTAAGAAGGCAGTCGTTATTCTCGCTGCCTTGAGCCCATTCCGAGGAAAGATATCCGGTTTGCGGAAGGGCAATCCGTATTTCTTAGTCTTTCTCTCCATATCCTTCCACATATATCTTCCTTTTGTAGGGAATAGATTGAAGGGAGAATCGGACATTCCTTGTTCTTTAAAAATGGGTCCGAGTAGAAAAGGTTTCCATTCGAATTCGATCCCTTCTCTCTCACATACGGATCGGATCCTACCTGCGCTCAAATACGAGTAGGTGCTCGAGAATTCGAACCAGAAAGAAAGAATTGGCTTAGATGGATTCATATTTGATCACTATCTGTAAGATCCTTTTGGACTAGTGCAATTGATAACCGACGCAATTGCATTTTATCGGATCGTAGAAATTCCATTATCTATTTGATCGTATTTCGTGTGATCAACTTGTCTAGGTCGATGTTTGGGGAATTTTTTCCCTTCCCCAGATGCTCGCGAGTGCCAGTCCGCTGATCAAATGCCAGACTCCCCACCAAGCGGCAATCAATGCCATGGAGCCTAATCCTTGGAAGAAGGTAAAGATGAGTATCAGCCCGAGTCCCGAGTTTTGAAGGCCGGTCTCTAAAGCGATCGTCTTTCTTTCCTTTTGCGCAAGTCCTCCCATCCAAGCGGCCAGATATCCTGCCGTCAATGCGGAGCCGTTATGAAGAAGGACCAACCAGAACAGAGTGGGTCCATATTCTAGAAAGGACCTCCAGTTGCCTATAAGAGCGAGTAGAATAAAGATCCCTAGTAGCACAGTGGATCCTATTCTCATCGGTTTCTTTAATACGCTGGACAGCTTCGGATAGAAACGGTTTGTAAGCGCTCCTAAGAGTAAGGGCAAAAGCAATATTAGAAAAATGGAAAGGATTAGATCCACCGGGTTTAGGCTGATCTCCTTCAGACGATCCGCTGCAGGAGAGTAGAGCCTTCCCCAGAAAAAGAAATTGAAGGGAGTAAAAAACCAGGCAAGCACTGTAGTCGTTGCTGTCAGGGAAATGGAAAGAGGCACATTCCCTTTGGCAAGTAAGGTAATGAAGTTGGACATATTCCCGCCGGGACAAGCGGCGACAAGGATCATTCCCAAAGCCAAACCCGGATGAGGTTTTAGGATGTACAAAAGCCCCAGAGTCACCGCAGGCAATAAGACCAATTGGGAGAATAATCCGATCATGGCGGCCTTGGGTTGTTTTCTCAGATTCGTGAAATCGGCAATACTGAGTTCCAGAGAGATGCCGTACATGATCAGCCCAAGACAAATATTGAGTAAGAATAGACTACTCGGGCTGAAGTTTAAGCGAACTAGATCGAAATCTTGCATACGTTCAATCCGTCCAAGTGACTAGGATCTCTCTTGGTCCGGAGAAGGGTAGTCTCCCATGCGAAACGGAATAATTATCGATCAGTAATATATCGCCTTTTTGCCAGGAGAATACCGACAGGTTCCTCCAAAAGACTTCGCTGACTTTCTTTAGCTCGCTTGTGCTGATCGGAGTTCCGTCCCCGAATTCCACATTCGTATCCAGATCCTGGGTCTCTACCAGTTTCTTTTTGAGAAAGGTCAGGACCTGTAATACTCCGGCCAGGATCAGGCTTCGGAGATTTGCTTGGTGTTTTAGGATTTTTGAATATTCGATCCTGGCCGCATCCGGATGGAAGACCTGGCTATGATTATGCCAAGCCTTGGTCTTAGCCTGAGGATGCGTCCTGACTGCGACTTGCTTGTTCGTGAGCTTGAGTCCGTCTTCTGCGAGCCAATCCACTTGGAAGCGTTGTTTGGATGCGATCTTCTCCACTTCTTTCTTTTCAGTGGTGGAAAACATTTCATCCCAACGTTTCGTCTTCCATAGACTATAACGGGACGCCTTAGGACCGTCGTACTTTCGGATGTACTTCACTCCCTTGGATTCGAATTTCTTTAAGAGGCCGGGCTCTAATTCCTCATATACTTTTCTAAGATCTGTGAGAGGAGTTTCCCCGTTTTCGTTCGGGGCGAGTGCGCAAAAGAACATGAGCTTGCGAGGAGGCCGATCCAAAAAGCTCATCTCCGCATGTTGCATGATCGGATAATGTGGAGGAAGCTCGCTCGCAGTATGTACAAATTTCGTAATACGATTTCTGGGAGAAGTCCCCAAATAATCCGTCTTTAGATTCTTATCTAAACTTAAGGCCGCATCCTCGAACTCTTGGGGAGAAGAGACCGAAAACCCTCGGAACAAGATCGCACCGTATTCCAAAAGATCCTGATCGACGGATTTTTTATTTTTAGAGATCCATGCCGGCAAGAAACCTGGCTCGAGCGCCTCAGTATCGCCCGGAGTATAGATACGTGGAAGTTCCTTTCCCGGGAAGAAGGATCTTTCTACTCGGCCTATGCCTTTCGGCTTAGCCTTGTTAGGGGAAACTTTTTTTATTTTCGATTTTTCGGACTTAGAGGCGAGGCTCGCTTTCATAAAAGTTTTCCTTTCCAATGATGAAACTTTTATAAAAGCGAAGCTAGGAAAGGCAAGCCTTTTCATTCTTAAAGGAATAAATCGGCCTTGCTGCCCTTATGCGCCTCTTTGCGTCATATCGTTCTTTCTAGGAAGGGAGTCGATTTTTGGTAAAATCGGGAAAGAAATTACTCTCAACTTGTTTCTAAGAAGGAGCTATATACGGATCGTCGACTTAAGGCCATCCGGGATCACTTAGGAGAAGCAAATGAAAAAATCCCTGATCTTCCTCTTTCTATTGTCTGCCTTAATCGTATGTAAGGGAGAAAAGCAGAACGAGGAGCAAAGCGCTGTAGCAGGCGAGTCCGCAAAGAAGAGTACACCTACTCCTTCGGCGGTTTACCGCGAAAAAGAAGCCTTGGACGATCTGAAGACCGGCAAGGACGCGGATGGAACTCAGGAACAGTTCAAGCCCTTCTTCTCCGCAAAGACGGGAACATTAAAGATCGGAAGATTATTGGAATATAAAGTAGATCTTGCCTTCCAAACCAAGGATTTCGGCGCCGCTCGAAGATTTCTTTTACAGCTTTCCGACAAATACGGTTTTGTCCAAAGCACAAACTTCGATACCTATCTGGATGTATCTTCTCCCACGATGACCGTGGTAATCCATGTGAAATCTTCCGACTTATACCAAGTGCTTTTAGAATTGGACAAGTTAGGTACTCTTACTCATGAGAATATCCAAGTAGAGGATCATACGGAAGCTTTCGAATTGGAAAAGATCCATGCTCGCAGAGAGAAAACCAGAATGGTGAGACGAGGAGAACTTGTTTCCCGTTTGCCTTCTAAGGGTGCGGTAGAGGCGGAAGAACTTTTAGGACAATCGGAAGATGCGGCGGACTCTGCTGAGTTCGAGAAATGGAAGATCTTGGACAGAGTGCAATGGGCAAAGATCAGCATTCGAATCGACGGACCGGAAAAACCGAAAGGCGTGGAAGTGCCGAATTTCAAGGATGTGTTCACGGATCTGATCGAACTATTCTTGAGGCTGATCGTGCTTTTGATCTACAGCATTCCTTTCCTTATTCTGGCGACCGGAGCCTTCTTCTTGTTTAGATTCGCAAGAAACCGTTGGTTCAAGAAGAATTAGGAAAATAGAACAAGGGTCCTATGAGAAAATTCTACACTGCCCAAGTTTCGCAAGCATTCGGGTATTTTTGTTTTACCTCCGAGGCCTTCTTTTTAGTTTAGAAGAAACGCCTTAGAGGAAGCAAATGCCCAGTCTGGAAGAAGCTCAAAAGGAGATCATAGAAGAATTTTCGGAAGCCGCCGATTGGGAAGAACGTTACCAGATGCTGATCGAGATCGGGGACGAACTTCCTCCTTTGTCTTCCAATCTGAAGACCGAAGACAGATTGGTGCCAGGATGTCAATCCAGGGTCTGGGTGGTTCCGGAAGAAAAGGAAGGCAAACTGTTTATCCAAGCCGATAGCGATTCCGCAATCACCAAAGGAATGATCGCCTTATTGCTCCGAGTATTTTCCGGAAGGACGAGAGATGAGATCCGCTCCGCTTCCTTGGATTTCCTAAAAGAGATCGGTCTGGACAAACATCTTTCCATGAGTCGCAGGAACGGCCTCTACTCCATGGTAAATAAGATTAGAAGTTTCTAATGCTTTATCTCGATCCCCATCCTGGGGATCAACAGCTTTCGTTCGGATCAAAGTCTGATCCCTTTAAATACGAAACGATCGATCCGATAAACATTGTTGAAGATCAGACAATGAAAGGTTCATCCGGCAGTTCGTTCGGATTCTTTCCCTTGGCAGGAAAATGTTTCTTTAGATCCGAACTCAATTCTCGGATCCCTTCTACTATTGCTTCTTTGGCTTTTCCAGACTTGAGTCCTGTCCCAATCTTATGAGAGATCTCATTCAATCGATCCTGTCCGATCTTCTTATAGATCCCTCTATCCGCTAAGATAAGGATCTTCTTTTCAGATAGAAGCAAATAGACCAGTATGCCTGTGTTCTCTTCGGTGTCCCAGACCCGTAAGAAGGAGAACATTTCCACGGATCTCTCTTTTGCTGTCTTGCCGAACAAGACCTGATATAGGGAAAGCTTGGTTTCGATCGCGATCCGGATCTCACCTCTATGGGATTTTTCAGAATCGGTAACAGCAGACTTGATCTCTTTCAGGTCCTTAGAACTAAAATATTTTCGTAATAAACTAAAACCTGATAGATGCCAATCACCGATCCGAAAGGAATCCCTGAGCCCGGCCCAGGAATTTTGAAAGAGTCTAGTTATTCGAGAAGAATTACGAGCCATGATCATTTACCAGTCCGAAGAGGACCCGCCTCCTCCAAAATCTCCGCCACCACCACCGAAGGAACCGCCGGAAGAAGATCCCCAGCTCCCACCTCCGCCGGATCCCCAAGAGGTCCAACCTCCGCCGCCACCGCCGGAGCTCTTAGCCGCAGCATAAGCCACCCAGGCTATAATAAAGAAGATGAATAAGATAGGAAGTAACGCTTCTAAGGAAAGTCCTAGAAAGCCTCCCACATAATATGCGATCCCTGTTGCGATCCCAGCTTGTATAGGGCTGAACAATCTTCTTAAGAAGAAACCGATAAAGATCGCGATCCCGATGAGTATCCAGAAATAATTGCTTAAAGAATCCTCGTCCGGATTGCTAGCGGAGCCCTGAAAGGTTGTATGGGTCGGCTCAGGTAGAGGTTCTCCGTCTATGAGAGAAAGGATCCTATCGATCCCTTGATCGATCCCCTCGTAGTATTTCCCTTCTTTGAAAAGAGGCCTAACGTATTCTACCTGGATCCTTTTGCTGAGAACATCAGGGATGGCTCCCTCTAAGCCTCTGCCTATCTCGAACCTCATTTTTCTGTCGTCCTTTGCGACTAGAAAGATGACCCCGTCCGCAATTTTCTTTCTCCCGATCTTCCACTCATCGGCGACCCGAATCGAATACTGCTCTATGGTCTCTTCTCCCGTTGTAGGAATGATGAGGAGTACGACTTGGCTTCCCTTCTTCTTCTCGAATTCCTTGAGCTTGGTCTCCAGGGATTGGGCTTCTTCATCGGTCAAGGTACCGGTGAGATCCGTGACCCTATGAGAAAGCTGTGGGATCGGAACAGGCTCCGAGAACATCGGGGCCGTCCAAAGACAGAAGAGTAGAAGAAACCAAAATCGCTTCATAAGCATTCGAAAGAAGCCTTAGAACTGGACTTGAGGAGGCTTGGAGATCTCTTTCTCGTTTTCTACGGTGAAATTCGGTTTCACTCCATATCCGAAGATCTTGGCAGTGATCACATTCGGAAATGTCCGAACAGTCACGTTATACTCTTCGACTGCTTGGATATAACGATTTCTTGCGACTGCGATCCGGTTCTCTGTGCCTTCTAACTGGGCTTGTAAGTCCAAAAAGTTTTGGTTGGATTTTAGATCCGGATATTTTTCCACCACTACCATGAGCCTGGAAAGTGCCGAGGTCATTTGCCCTTGTGCTTGGTTGAACTTTGCAAATAATTCAGGATTATTTAATACTTCCGGAGTGGCCTGCACGGAGCCTACGCTCGCTCTGGCCTTTGTAACTTCCGTTAAAACTTCCTTCTCTTGGGCAGCGTATCCCTTAACGGTATTGACCAGGTTTGGGATGAGGTCGGCCCTTCTTTGGTACACATTCAGTACCTCGGACCAAGCTGCCTTTACTTTCTCATCCTCGACTTGGATCGTATTATATCCACATGAATTGGTTAGGAATAAGAAGAATCCTGCGATTAAAATTAGTATACTGCGACGAGCGCTGAAAAGATTGCCTTGGGACATTCCCGCCTCCGACTTGCGGAAGTCTCAGGCAGGAATATCCTTTGGCAATCGGTTTTTTATTCTTCTCACTCGGATTACGCCGCTTCTTTTGGGAAATTTTCGTGTCTTTCTAAAGTTCTTTTGCGGATTTCCTCAATGAGTTTGTCAGCAAGCAGCTCTGCCAGAGCGGAGATTTTTTCTTGGTTGATTGTGTTTCTATGTTCGGTTTTCATTGGCCCTCCTTTAGGTTCCTGGATATAAATATAAGGAATCACCCGGACAAAAAAGGCTTGGGGGAAAAGAAAAAGCGGGGAAATTCCCCGATTTTCCAGGCCGATAAGATAGAAAAATGGCAAGGGCCCAGGTGGGAATGGAATTGGATTTTAAAAGCCGGTTCGACGAGATCGACCGAGTCGATGGATATTTCCGTCGAGCTCCGGAAGGGATCTGGTGTTTTGAGCTGGATTCTCCTTTGGATACTTCTCTTTCCCTAGAAGAGCAGTGTCGCCGCTTGTACGAAACCGCAAGGCTCACTCATTGCAATGATACCATGGCCCGATTGTATGGGTTCCATACGGCCGGGGAATTAAAGGGTCTTCTTCTTAAAGAAATTATCAGTCCTACCAATCGCCTGAATATTCTAGGGATCGAAGAATTCATTCGTTCCGGTTACAAGACCCATGACGCAGAATCCGAAGAGATAGACAAGAGAGGAAAGAGTCGCTTCTTCCTGAGCACTGCCTTGGGTGTGGTGGAGAACGGTTTTCTTTTGCGTGCGTGGGGAGTGCAGAGGGATGTGACTTCTATTCGCGCGGCGGAGTCCCGCCTCAAAAGGACCATTGCGCTCGAAAGCCTTCTGACCAAACTTTCCCGTAATTTCTTAAGCGTGGAACCGGGGAATACGAACGAGGCAGTGAACTATAGCCTCCAGGAACTAGGAAAGTTCTGCGGAGCGGACCGCGCATTCGTATTTCTATACACTCACGCAGGATTAACAATTTCTAATACGAACGAATGGTGCGCTCCGGATGTAGAACCCAGGATGCATCTTCTGCAAAATCTTCCCATAGAAACCTTTCCTAAGACGGATTACGATACGATCCGAAATAAGGGACATCTGATCTATGAATCCCTGGAAAATATTCCGGACACTCATGTCACTCTTCGCAATTTATTGGAGAGAAGGGGAACTCGTTCCCTTCTCGTAGTTGGTCTTTCTTCTGGAGAAGAAGAATTCGGCTTCGTAGGCTTCGATTCCGTAAAGAATAAGAAGCTCTGGACAGAAGAGGATATCTATATTCTTCGCCTAGTCGGGGATTTGATCGTTCTCGCATTCGATCGAAAGAAAAGAGAAGCGGATCTAAACGATTTCTACGAGAGAATGAACCACGATCTGGAGCTTGCGCGCCTTACGCAGAGATCTCTTGTGTCCAGGGAATTTCCTTCCTCTCCTTTTTATAAAATAGATAGTTATTTTAGGCCTTTCGAAAAAGTGGGAGGGGATATCATCACATATATCCAGCATGAGACTGGAGTGATCGATATTCTCTTCGGAGATGTCTCCGGACATGGGATCTCTTCTGCGATGGTTTCGGGTATGGCGGTGCTTTCCTTCAGACATCATGCTCGGACTGGACTTTCACCTGCGGAAGGAATACAGCAATTCGTTCGGGACCTGAAACCGATGGTAGTAGAGCATCATATTGCTGCAGTCTGGGCCCGCTTCTTCCCCTTGGAAAAAAAGATGGTCTATTCGTATGCAGGTCATCCTCCCATCGTTCTATTCAGAGGAGAAGAGAGACTGGAACTTAAAGGGATGAACCTTCCTCTACTTATCTTCGATTCCATAGAGTATTTCAACGAGTCCATTAAATTAGAAAAAGGTGATAGATTGGTATTCTATTCGGATGGAATGTACGAGGTATTTAATTCCGAGGGAAGGATTTTGGATCTCCCTGGTTTTCAGGATATTTTAGCTCAGCATAAGGAGTTGAACTCCCTAGAAGAATATTTAGATCAGGTCGTCTCGGATGTTTTTGAATTCTCGGAAGGGGTCTTTGGAGACGATATGGCTATGTTAGTTTTGGATATTACAGGGTAGATCGTGTTCGATAAATTAGATCGACTGTACATAAATTCGGATTATCTGACCCGTATCCGAGCCAAACATCTTTTCTTCTTGAACGCATTCCTATTGGTTTCCTGTGCGATCGTGATCGTTTTCAGTGTACCTAAATTTCGACCGGGATTCACCCTGGTAAGTTTCTCTTCCGCACTTTCTTTGATCCTTGTGTACAATAGAAGATACAATTGGGCGGTCAATATCACTCTGTCGAGTTGTCTTTTGGCCCTCACCATTGGATTAGTTATTGGGATCAAGACGGACGCGCGCTCGTACGCGGTCGCTATTCTCATTCTTCTATTCTTATATTTTACGGATATCAGAAAGACTATTTTCGTTAGCTTATATTGTCTTCTGCTCCTGGTTATAGAAGCCTATTGGAATTATATGCAAGGGGAATTCCAATCCCTTTTGTTTATCGACAGGATCATGTTGCATTGCATGTTTTCTTGTATAGCGATCCTGATCGTTCGTCTTCTCTATGGGCATGCAGAAGAAAAGGACAATCTGATCAAGGAGATCCACCATCGTGTCCGCAATAATATGCAGGTACTTTCCGGTTTGGTGGAAATGCATAGCATAGAGAACGGAGATACCTCTAAGATCTTGCAAGAATTCCAAAGAAGAATGCTTTCCATCTCCGAGGTGCAGAATGCGATCTATAAGGAACAGAATTATAACGAGATCGTATTCTCCGAAGTAGGCGCAGAGCTGATCGCAAGGATCTGTGAGAAGCACCGTATTCCCAATCTAAAGATCCAAAACGATATGCAACTGATCCGTTTGAATACGGAAAAGGCGATCCCTCTCGCGTTGATCTTTAGCGAGTTAGTTTCTAACGCGGTCATTCATGGTTCCAGAGAGAAGAACAGTCCGGAGATATTCGTTAGCTTTGAAAGAATAAACCGAACGTACAGGCTCAAGATCCAAGACTTCGGAAGCGGTTTCGAGGATTGGAAGATCTGGAATACACCTAAGACGATCGGATTCACTCTGGTCCAGATCCTATGCAAGCAATTGAGAGGAAGGTTCCAGATCCAAAATGAGAAAGGAACCCAGGCAATCGTTGAGTTCGATGCTTAACGATCTATGATCCGATATTCTGTTTCTTTCTACCGAGTAGGAATACCCCGGAAAGAACGATTGCAGTTCCTGCCAGATTTTCCCAAGTAATCGATTCGCCTAATGTGGCGGATGCCAAGAATAATGTGAATACCGGGCCCACACTTCCTGCGATAGACGCTTTGTTCGATCCGATCCTTTGTATCCCTGCGGTGGTTAAGAAAGCGGGAAGCACAGTAGTCAAGAACCCGAGTGCAAATCCGTAGATGTACACTTGCCAGGTTTGTTGGAATAATATCTGTACATCCTTCTTTAAGAAAAAATGAATGAGCACGAATACTCCGGACCAGATCATGAGAAGAGCGGTGAATTTTTTGGAGCCGAGTTTCGGGATCATCTGTCCGCTTCCGATCAGATAGATGGCATAGGCTAAAGCAGATAGAAAGACCAGGGTCCCTCCGATCCAAACCGATCTTCCTTGGGATTCCGTATCCGGCAAGAATGCGAGTAGGATCCCGGAATAGGTCAGAGCTACGGAATAGATCTCTATCTTATGGATCTTCTTCTTGAGGAATACGAAGCTTAGAATGAGGACTAACGCAGGATAGGTGAATAGTACCAATCTTTCGATGGACGCAGATAGATATTCCAAACCCCAGAAATCGAAAAAGCTCGCCAAATAATATCCCATGAACGCCAAGAATACGACGACTGCATAATCCTTCTTGGAAATAGGAGAGGAGGTCTTCTTGCGGTTTTCCTGGTAGAGAACGTATGCAAAGAAGGGAATGGCAAAGGACATTCTCAAAGCGAGAGTAGTTACCGAGTCTATTCCAAATTTATAAACTAGTTTTACGAGCACTCCCTTAGAGGAAAATAAGACTGTCCCCGCGAGCGCGTAAATATAACCCAGAGTTTCTTCGCTAAACTTAGAAGAAGGTCTGTTCTCTCCGGGAATGGAACTCATTCTTCCAGGTTTCCAGATCGTGTTAGCTCTAAAAGTAAGATTCGCGAAAAAGAAGGATCATTGTCCTAAAAAGATCAGGTTCACATCTTTTTGGGAATATAAGAATCCGCCTTCTTTCAATGCTGCAGGAAAGAAGCTCTCTCCTGATCTTTCGGACGCGGCCTTAATATCTTTGATCTTTCCGTAGCATTCCGAAAGAAAGAATGCATGTCCGCAACCGAACATGTGGTATCCTTCGTGAACCATTGTATGAGTTGAGCCTCCGTACAATAAGGAGCCCAAAGAGGCAGTATGAGCCAAGACAAATCCTCTGGTCCCCGTATAACTGTCTACGGCTCCCAAGACTTCGAAGGTAGGAATGAAAAACAAAGCGAGAATATAAGAAGCAAATTCGTAAAGAAGATCGGAGAATTGTACTCCCGCAAGAGCAAGGATACGATCGCAATCCGAGGGAAGAGGCGCCTGAAAGAGTTCCTTCATGATATCGTTACTCGTCCAACCTGGCCTCTGCCAGTCTTGGACCCTACTTACTTTTGCTTGCAAACGATACATACTCAATTCTTCGTTCCAAGAGTCGAAGAGGGTATCCATTCTTTCCTTGGAGACATTCGTATCCTTCCAAACGCAGACGCGGACCGTCCTAGGTTTGCCGTAATCGTAGGTCTCTCTTACGCTTTCGCGATGAAATCCAACGGTGGTGCAGGATAGAAGCAATAGTAAAGGTAGAAGTCGAATATGTCGCATGTTTGAATTATCCGGAATCTTGGAAAAACTCCTTGGAAAAGCAAGGAATTTAGATCGATACTAAAGAGTAGAAGCTCCCAAAAATACAAGAACCAATCCTAAGATGAAATCAGCGAAATTACAAAAGCCACTTACTCCTTTCCAAATATTATTCTTGGTCCCTCTTGCATTATTCATTCTTACCAGTTTTATAGGAGAAGGGTTGAAATTGTATCGTCTCTCTAAAGAAAGGAGCGCCTATTCATCCTTATCCGATATAGACAAACTTATGGAAGATCTATCCATGGAGGAAATGTTCCACAAGTACGGTTACGATTTCCGAACTAAGATGACTTCGGATGAAAGAAGGGACTCGGGGATGATCGGGGACTTCTCCCTAGAACAAGTGATCCCTAAATTCTTCTTCAGTTTAACTATATTACTTTATCCTACATTCTTACTTCTTAGGTTTATCAAAGAAGTCTTAGAAAAGCCCAAAAAGTGATCCGAGACGTACATGACACATCATTATAAAAAGCATAAGAAGTCGTCAGTCTCGGCAAAGAAGAAATCCTCTCGTCCTTCTTCTTTGTTTCTTGTGCTTGTGGGGATCCCTTTCTGCATCTTTCTGGTGAGCGCAATGTTAGGAAGCGTTCTTAGATTGGATCGGATCAGCTCCGAATCCGCATTTGAGAATCGATTGAATCCGATCGAGCGCGTTTGGCGAGGCTTAAAATTAAAGGTATATGCCTATGAGTACGGTCCAGATTATAGAAATAAGATCCCGGAAAATGAAGCAAGATCCATCGGATTGTTCAGAGAATCCATATTAGAAAGTCTATTGCCCCGTTATCTGTTCTTATTCTTAGCTATCGCATTTCCTTGTTATTTTATTGTAAGATTGTTAAGAGAAAAGCCGATCCCGAAGAGCCAGGCCTGGCCTATCGCTTCTTCTAGTGGTAAGAAGAAGATTGCATATTCGAACCCAAAAAAAATTGCCAAGTAGGAAAATGATTTGCGTCCTGAATTGTTTGATATGGAACATGACTTATGTTACCAAACAGTCCCAAGCAAAAAGTTTCTTCTCTCTTCTTATTTATAACTTTTTTCTTATTCACTTTCATTCAATGTACTCTTGATAAACGGGTCGATTTTTCGGAACAAGACAAACTTGGATTGGAGTCCGGTAGCAAACCCTGCTCAGAATTAACGCCATATACTAGATGGTTTGCGTTTTACGGGTTGGTGAAACTTTCCAAAGATCCTCAGTTTGATCCAAAACCAGGCGTCGTTTACTTTTCTGAAAATAAGGTAAATTGGTGGCAGGGCGGATTGACCTTGCTCACCGGCTTCTTCTCCTCTATCGTATTTCACAGAGTGCATGTTTCAGAATGCGATCTAGGTACTCGCTTCGTGCATAGGGACGATTACGAAAAATTCTTCGAAGATGAAAGAGAGAAGGCACGCCAAGAACTATTCGCTAAGACTGAAAAGGAATTGGAAGAAGGTCTTCGCAAGTATCTGGAAAAGACGAGCCCAGCAGAGCATGCAGGTAAGGATTACAGCACTATTATTCTGAGAACCGGTAAGATCCTGGAAGCGAGAGTTGTAGGCCAGGACATAGATTCCTTGAAGTTAGAGATAGATGATTCTAATGGTCATAAGCAGGAATCAAACCTTTCTAAGAAAGAAGTCTATAAAGTGATCTTTGCAACGAAGGTAATCCGCGTTAAGGATACCTCGAAAGATAAGGATAAATGATCTTCGTTCAGGATCTGATTCGAATGAAATGCAAGGATGGATTGAGATCCATCTAACGCTGTGACCTAATGTATCTCCCTCGAACAGGGGAGATACATAAAATGAATTCAATAAATTTCTGAGCTTTCCGTATAAAAAAGAAAATCCGACTTGAGATGAGTGTTACTCGTGCTATGCTCTTATACAATTATGAAAAGCGAAATCAGAGTCCTTATATGAACCTTACCCTTACTCATTGCGTTCTTCCTTTAAAAAGACTTGGGGCCTTCCTATTCATCTTTGCCTTATTATTAGATTGTGGTGCCGCCTTAACCTATCAACAAACGGAAGAAGCCGCTCAGCAAAGTAATTCCAATTCAAGTAGTAGTGCGATCCTTGCTGCTTTAGGAGTGAGTGGAGGAACTGGGCTTGCGAGTTTTTCCCCTTCTCATATTTCCTTTAAGGCAGGCAATTCCGGTTCTTACGATATCGTATTTTCCAAGTGGCCCCTGACTGGACTGCATGGCACGATCAACGTAAATCTAGTTATGCCTGGAGTTTTGTCGAGTATGACCCTGACTAGTTTTAATATCGCGGATGATGACCAGGGATATCCACTCCATTTTCCAAATGTAGCTTCCAGCGGCAAGCCCGGCTCCGGTGTGATCCAGCATACCATTACAAGCGCTCCTGATGCTAGTCTAAATGGTACTAGTCTCGGAACCGTTTCCGTTACGGTGACCCCATAAACTTTAGTCCGACTACTTACTCACCCCGAAACAGACCGCCATCATATCGCCTTGGTCGAATTTCTTTACCGACCAGTCCGCGAACTTCTTTGCGGTCTTGTAAAATAGGCCGGCTCCTTTCTTCGCAGTGAGTCCGCTTCCATACGAGATATGAGCCAGCGGAATATAACCCAATTCGTTCCCTAAGGAAATGATCCCCGGTAGACTATAATAGTAAAGATGCTCCGGAACGTTCAAGTATCTCCATTTAGGTCCTAGGTATTTTGCTAGGACTCCGTATCTGCAAGTGGAGAGGATCATTCTTCCTCCCGGTTTGAGATGCATTAAGATTTTCTGAAGTGTTTCCTTGGGCTGGTGCAAATGCTCTATACTTGCCCATAATGTGATCAGATCGAATTTCTCTTTTCCCTCAAGGTCCCAGGTTAAAAAATCTTTTTGTTCCACATCCAAGCCCAGAGTCTCCTTTGCAAATCGGACCGGGCCACTCGCTATGTCTAATCCTTTGGTCTTCCATCCTCTGCCCCTAAGATAGTCCAGGAAATATCCGGCGGCACATCCTACGTCCAAGGCGGATCTTTCTCCGCTCATCATTCTTTCCCACTTAAAGAAGCCTAAGTCCTGCAGGTTTAAACCGAATACTCTTGCGATCTCCTTCTTCGTTTCTTCCGAGTAATAATTGTCGTATCCTCTATCGGTCCTTTGGGTGAAATAAGAGTCTTCGTAATATTTGGAGACCTCTTCTAAAGAGGGCTGTGGATTTACCTGGACGAGTCCGCACTGTTTGCATTCTACGATGGAGAAGACTTCTCCCTTGGGACTTGCCTTAGTGAACATGGGTTTAAAATCGATATTAGAACATGTATTGCAAGGTATAAGTGGCATAGTATAAGGATCGACGTTTTGGTAAAATTTCAGACATAAAATGAGTAATTTCTCGTATTATGTACTCCAAAGAATGGGGGATTTTTATTCTGTACCTCGGGACTCTTTGAGTTTTCCGTTACACTCCTCTTTAAGGCTTGCTTTCTCGGTAAATTCGTTGTTAAACAGATTGTATGCGAACTCTGAAATATATTATTAAAAGATTTCTAATAAGCACTTCTCTTGTTATCCTAAGTTCCTGCATTTTCGATTGCGGCCTTGTATTGACGGGCACGGATGTAGGCAGAGAATTACTCGGTTTATCTAATAATCAGAAGGACGATTCGTCTGAGAAGATCGCTTCCTTATTGGGATTGGTCTCGGGCTCTTCTCTTCTAGAATTCAATCCCACCACTTTAACTATGGCGGTGTTTGCTTATCAGAGCTACACTGCCTCTATCAAAACTCCGATCCCTTCTACATGGACAAATGACGGAGAATCCTTTTTGGATCTTACTCTGACTCCTAGCGGTTGTCCTTCCGCGAGTGATGATAATTATACCTCCATAAGCTTCTCAGGTTCGTCGAGCTATTCCGCTCAGAATGCGACGTTTCGGTTTTTAGGTACAGGGAATTGCGTTATTATTCACAGTGTGAGCGGAGCTACCCCCGATATCGGTCTGCCGACGGGAGCTGTAATTGGGATCCTTCCTGTTGTGATCACTCCTTAATGATGCAGAAAGACTCTCGTAATTTAGAAATAAAAACCGCTTTTCTATGAGAAAGACTTTCAAAAAACTTCCCTTAGCATGAAAAGAATCGCGGTATTATTTTCTCTTCTTACACTAGTCTTATTATTCTCCGTAAATTGCGGAGCCTCTTATGTTCTCTTCAATCCCGATACCGGTTTGCTTGTTGGGAGTGACAATAGTAAGAAAAAGGACCAAGAAAAAGCTCCTCTTTTCGCGCTTCTTGGGATCGCTAGTTCGATTGCTACATTCTCTCCGAATCCGGTAGTCATACCGTTCGGGACTTCCGGATCATTCTATTCTTTGGATATTCCGAACATTCCGAACTCTTGGACTCAATCCGAATTTGGTTTTAATATTTTTATCCAAGCGTCTTGCAATAATGCTAGTATTACTACCATCGACGGAGTGGATGGGGCTTCTACTTCCAGTCCTTCTTTCCAATCGGTTGGATTTGAGCCGATTTCGATCTCATTTTCCGGGGGAAATATAAATTCGAATCTGGTTGGTTCCTGTGTCTTTACTCATGCAGTCCATAACCCGACAGCGAATTTTCTGCCGGAAGGTTTTCCCTTGGGCAATCTTACTGTTATCTTTGATCCGTTCGTAGGGGCGGTCATCGGTTCGGTTTGGTTCGCAGACTTTCCTTCTGCCCAAAGCGACCTCATCGGAAGAAAACAGCTTTTCTAAGGGAAAGGTTTTCAAAAACCTTCCCTTAGTATGAAAAGAATCGCCGCATTATCCTCTCTTCTGGGGATACTATTCCTTCTTTCCGAAAGTCAATCTCTCCATTCCGTTGAAACGGAAACTCTCAAGATCAAAGCTGTGGGAGACTTGGTCATGGGAACAAATTACCCTGAGAACAAGCTTCCTGCGGACCCGAGACGTACCTTATTTACCGAAGTAGAGCCCAGTTTGAAAGGGGCGGATATACTATTCGCAAATTTTGAAAGTACTCTTACTGACTATCCTCATTGCGCTAAGAATATCAATCGTCCTCTTATCTTTGCATTTCGTACTCCTCCATCGTATGCAAAAATCCTAAAGGATGTGGGATTCGATATCGTATCCATTGCGAATAATCACAGTTTGGATTTTCATGTGCAAGGATTCGAGGATACAGCCAAGAATCTTTCCGAAGCAGGAGTTCGATTTACCGGAAAGAAAGGTGCCATCACTTATATGAATGTGAAAGGCATTTCTATCGCATGGATCGGATTCAGTCATATGGAAAGTGCTCATAATCATGTGAATGCGATCGAAGAAGGAGTTTCCTTGGTGAAAGAAGCTAAGAAGAAGGCTCAACTCGTCTTTATATCCGTGCATGGCGGAGCGGAAGGTGGACCAGCTCTTCATGTGAAGAATGAGCAAGAAAGATTCTATGGTGAATATCGAGGAAATCTAGTCGCTCTTTCTCACGCTTTGATCGATGCAGGAGCGGATCTTTTCATAGGCCACGGCCCTCATTTGCCTAGAGCCATGGAATTGTATAAAGGGAAATTGATCGCTTATTCTCTCGGGAACTTTTTGGGCTATAGAGTATTCTCTACCAAAGGATACGGCGGCTATTCCTTAGTTTTGGAAGCCGATCTGGATAAAAAGGGGAATTTCGTAAAAGGAAAGATTTTGCCTTTGCAATTGAGCCAGAACGGGATCCCGGCCCCGGATCCGGATGCAAAGACTGTAGAATTAATGCAATCCTTGACCAAGACGGATTTCCCAGGAAAAGGACCGAAGATCCAGTCGGACGGAACCTTCTTTCCTTAATTCATTTATTGGAATATTCTAATATAGAAAAGCCCGATCTCGCGGTGGCGAGAGCGGGCTTTTTAGTTTAGGGATCGGATCCTAACTTATTGTTGCGGTTTAGGGGTCGGATCTAAGGCTCCTGCCGGCGCCTTGAAGTTGATCTCGAATAGATCGTAATGGGATTCTCTCCATCCGGTAGTGAATGCTACCGAGATCCCCATATAATACTTGGTCGCGTATTTTAAGGTCTTGGTCGCATAGTTCGCCATTTCCTCGTCGGTGATAGAGAATGGATGCACTTTTCCTCTTACTTCGTCCAGGTAGGTCCCTTCCCAAGTGCCGATCATGGTTCCTTTATATTCCAAACTTAGAATATGACCTGATACGGAGAAATTCCTCTTGGATCCGGATTTTGGAACTACGAATTTGTCCTGTAGATCCTTAGGAGCAGACCTATCCTGGAGTTGAGCTCCTATCACTTCGAAATCCGTGGATAGAGCAATAGGCTCTATTCTATGGATCCTATACTGCAAAAGCACTTCTTGGTTCAAGTTCTTAGTGAGGAAGTTGACCACATCCGGATTCTCGGGGCGAACGCTGAAATCCACCTTCTTCTTTACCGCGGTATAACAAGCGTCTTTTTGATCGTCGCAATTTTCGGACGTGTCTACTGTGGTAACTTCGATCGTACCTTCGTAAGAATCAAAGATCAGACCTCTACTTTCGAATTGGATCAGTTTCGCAACGGTCCAACCTTCGGAATAAGTTCCCGCTGCGGATAAGGAGGATGTGAGTAAGAAGAAGATTCCCGCAAAGAGAATGCTAATAGATCGAGTACGTTTCATTCGGATTCTGAGCTCCTAGTTTTCCTGTCGAAGCCGGAATGTTTCGGCCGACGGATTTCGTGAATCCTTTCCGGATTTCATCCGACATCAAGAAAATATTTCTTTCCGGATCTGAAATTATAGAAGAAGGGACTTTGTAAGAACGCTTTCTATAGGCGCTCCTATATGACGGTTTTTAAGATTGCCCCCCTATCGATCGTTGGGAACCTGGTCTTGCAAGTAATTTGGAACAGGGAATTCGGTGAAATCCCGAAGCTGTACCCGCAGCTGTAAACACTAATAACGATCGGAGATCGCCCACTGTCCTCGGACGGGAAGGGTCCGAATCGGGTGTGAGTCAGAAAACCTATCCGGTTTACTTTCGTACTTTGGCTTTCGGGAGTTAAGGCCTTTCGCTGCATACGACCGAGCGGCGTTTCCTTCCTTCCCGCTTGGAGATTTCTTTGCGCTCGACCTTTGGTAGAAAGTCCGGTTTCTACAGAACTTTTTCTGGAAAGAGGATCCTCTTTCTGGGGATCGTTTTGCTCTCTAAGCCTAGCTTCTCTCAGGATTTGCCAAAGACGGAATCCGCTCCTATAAAGGTGGTGGGAAAAACTACCAAAGCGAACGATCCGGAGAATTTCAGAAAGAACCCGAGTGGTTTTCAAACGGCGATCGATCTAAATCAATACACTGCACGTTATACTAGTCTTCCCGATGTTTTGGAAAGAGAGGCCGGGGTAAGGATCCGTAGATACGGAGGCCTAGGCTCTTATTCAACTCTTTCCTTAAGAGGGACCAACCCGAACCAGTCCAGGATCTATATCGATGGAGTTCCTTTTAATAATACGCAAGGAGGGGAAGTCAATCTTGCGGATCTTCCCTTCGATAATTTGCAAAGCATAGAAGTGTACAGGAGCGGGGCTCCCGTAGGATTCTCGGGTTCTGCCATCGGTGGCAGTGTGAACCTAGTGACACGCACAGGAGGTGGTCCTCCCAAGACCAGAGTGAATATCGGAGGAGGAAGCTTCAATACAGGAAAGGGGAGCGTAACGCATACGGGAAGCTATGGAGGAATAGGCACCAGTCTCTTCTTCTTGGGCGAAAAATCGGACCAGAATTTTTCTTATCTAAACGATCATGGCACTTCTCTTGTAAATCCTTTCGACGATACCATCGACAGAAGAAGGAACGCTCAGTTTGAAAGGACCCAAGGTATGATCGGACTGAACGGGGAGATCGGAAATACCAAGATCAAATTTTGGAACGATCTGAATTATAGATTTCATGGGATCCCCGGACCGGAAAGCAACCAAACCCTGCAAGTGCATCGCAGGTATCTGAGGAATACTTCTACCATAGGAACGGATACCAAGGGACTTCTGGATGGACTCTTGCGAATAGAGACGCGCGCGTTCACTACGATCGCGAACGATGATCTATTCGATCCTAAGTCCGAGTTCTCGAAAGGAACACCTAACTCTTCTGCGATCATTCATCAATCGGGAGCCTATCTCACTCCTACTTTGTATCTATTGGATTATAACCAGATCTTTCGACTTCATTTCGGTTTGGAGAAGGAAAGCTTCGATCGTTCTAGGAGCACTCCTCAAAATATAGATCTGAAATATGAGCCTGGGAAATTCAGGACCTACACTACTGTTCAATTAGAAGATGAGATCCGTTTCTTCGATGGAAAACTCATCTTGACCCCGGGCGTTTCTTGGGACAATTATAGGGATCGTTTTCAATCGGACCAACCTTGGTACCAAAGACAGGACCCGACTGCTTCTCCGGACAAGACTACTAAGTTCTCGAACCCAAAGACAGGCCTCTTATGGAAGATAATCGAAAAAGAAAATTATGGTCTGGATTTTAAGACCAACGCTTCCAAGCAGAATCGGATCCCAAGCTTCTTGGAATTATTCGGAGAAGTGGGGACCATCATCGCGAACAATTCCTTGAAACCGGAAAAGAGTGAAAACTTCGACTCTGGATTTACGGGAAGCTATAAGGACGGAGATCTGAAATCGAGCCTTACCGTTTCTTATTTCAGGAAAAGGATCCAAGACATGATCCTATTCATACCGAATTCACAGTTCACTCTTCGTCCGGAGAATGTGGACTCTGCACGGATTGACGGAGCGGAGGTCTCTCACAAGTCCGAATACAAGGGTTGGAAATTCTTGGTGGATTATACGTACCAGGAAGCGATCAATACGTCCGCTGCTCCGTACTTGCATGGCAAATATCTGCCTCTTAGACCCAGACATGAGATAGGTGCAACCCTTGCGTATAAGAGCAAGATCTGGGAGCTTGGGTTCGAAGGTGTCTATGTGGGGGCCGTCTTTAAGGACCGGACCAACGAATACGTAAATTACCAGCCTGCACGTCAGATCTGGAATGCATATTTTACTCTGATATTATATTCTTCTCCGGAAGAAGAGAACCAAAAGCAGGAAAAGGCTCCTAAGGAATTACTCCTAAGCATTGATCTGCGGAATATGGGAGATAAACGGGTCCAGGATATCGTAGGGTATCCTTTACCTGGTCGGAATTGGTTTGTTACTCTGAGTGCAAGGTTTTGAAGATGAGTAGAAGATACTACATATTCCTTTCGATCCTTATCCTTACTGCTTGCGGGGATATACAAAGGCCTCCTCTGTACACTTTATTCCTCACTCCGAACCTTCCGAATAATATAGGAGTGGTAGCTACGGATTTCAGTAGTAGTGGTAGGTTCAAGGTGCTCAACCCTGAACTACTGATTTCTTATCCGGGACTGACCCCCATCCATTCGGACGCAGTCGCTCGTTTCGGGAATGAGAAAGTATATATTATAAATCGATTAAATAAGGACAGTGTCCAGGTACTGGATCCGAATTTCGGCTTCCAAACTGTGGCGGAATGGTCCATGGGAGCGGGAACCAATCCGAACGATATAGCCATTGTGGGGCCGAATAAGGCATATGTTTCCTTGTACAATTCCAGATTTCTCCGGATCATCGATCCGAGTACGGGGGCCTCTCTCGGGAATATGGATCTGGGAGGATATTCGGAACCGAGTGCTATCCCGGATAACTTGCCGGAAGCCTCAGGAATGCAGATCGTAGGGAATAGTCTCTTTTTATGTTTGGAGAGATTGGATCGGAATGATCCGAGCGGATATTTCCCGCCGGGACCCTGGGGATCTCTATTATTAGAAATTGATATACTAACCGATTCCGTGATCGCGGTGTATACGTTCCCGACGCCCAATCCTGTCGGTAAACCGCAGTTACTGGATCTTTTCGGAGAACCTCATATCGTCATTCCGACCCCGAATCGAATGGGATTCATTAGCGCTTTGGACGGGGGAGTCACTGCGTTCCGACTCTCTACTCGTACTTTTCGTTCAGGATACTTGTATTCGGAGACGACTGCGGGTGGGGACATGATGGTGGTCCAGATCGCAAGCGACCAATTGGGCTATGCTAGCGTGATGGATGCTGGCTTCAATAAAACATTACAAGTATTTAATCCAAGTACCGGTCACAAGATATCCACGTTGATCTTTATTCCTTCTTCTTTTGATGCGAGTCTTTCCAGCATTCTGCTCGGAGACGATGGGATCCTGTACGTTGCTAATACCGAATTCACTCAACCGGGAGTGAGTATGTTTGATACCAAGAATGGGAATCAGCTCATTACGCCTCTACCGGTCTCGGTGGATTTGCAACCTTTCGATCTGATCCAATTGAAAGATTCTCCCTGAAAGCGGATTGACAAAACGCCGAAAAAATGGATCATCCATCGGTGGTTTTTGGAGGCCCTTCTTTTGATTTCCGATATATTTCAGATGATTGCTGCCGGCCAGAAAGCTCAGGTGATCTATTCTTTGAGGGAAGCCCCGGATCTTTGCTCCAAGCAAAATGCCGAAGGCATCACTCCGGTCTTATTCGCACTCTATTTCGGAAAAGAAGATATCGTCCAGGCCTATCTCACTCTTGGGATCCCGTTGAATTTATATGAGGCTGCTGCCTTAGGGAACGAAGAGAGAGTTAGAGAGTTGATCGAGGGAAATCCTTCCTTGGTGCATTCCTATAGTCCTGACGGTTGGACTCCTCTGCATCTTTCCGCGCATTTCGGACATATCTCTTTGATCAAATATTTGTTAGATAAGGGTGCGGACATCCACGCGAAATCCAAAAGCAAGTTCTCTTTGGGAAATACTGCACTCCATTCTGCAGTCGCTTCTTGGAAGACGGATGCAGTGGCACTCTTGTTGGAGTACGGAGCCAATCCGAATTTCACTCAAGAAGGCGGATTTTCTCCTCTACATATAGCTGCTTCCCGCCAAGGAAGCGAACAGATCGTGCATCTTTTATTGCAAAAAGGAGCCGATCCGGACCTGAAGACGGAAGACGGAAAGACTGCCAGGGATATTGCCGCAGAACGCGGAGTTGCCTTAAGTATATAATATCTTCATTATTTACTTTTTTTGAATAAAACAAGGATCTGCACTATCGACTGAACGCAGAGTAAGGCCAAGATCGAGAAGAGGATCCTGCTGCCTTGTGTACGAATAGACATTAATTCCGCTTTCAATTCAGAAATCTCCGTTCTCAATCCGGAGATCTCGGTCCGCAAGGACTCCATGCCGGACCTCCATTCAACCCAAGGAAAAGAAGAAGGGAATTGCCTTGCTTGGCCCCTAATTCCCATTTTTGTAGGAGAGTCTTTGCCTAATTCGGAGATCTCCTTTTGCAAATCCTCGTTCAAGGGCCATTTTTCGTAAGCCCTCTCCAGATAATTCTTAGCCGATGCGAGATTGCCTTTTTGTCCTTCTTCTCTACCGAGCCCGATCCAGGCTCTGGTAAGCAAGAATTCCGCCTTCGAATCGGAAGGATTCGACCCTAAGATGGAATTTGCCAGTTTCTCCGCTTCCGCAAACTGTTTCGTCTCGAGTAATACTTCTCCTTCTTTTATCCAAGAGGATTCGGATCCGGAAGGATCTTCTGCATATAAGGAAAATTGAATATAACATAAAAGAAATACCACAATACTCTTCCCCAAGGAAGAAGGAACCGAGATCATATTCTCAGGAGGGCCCTTTTTCCAATAAGAGGAACGGGGACGATGATAGGCTCTCAAAGGGCGATTCATCTGTCGATCCGGATCGCTTTGTGAGCATACCTTCTGCGAGGCATCGGTTTGGGATGAAGGCTCCAGGAGGAGAGGATGGGATTTCCGGAATCCAAAAAATACACGGAGTCTTCCGGAACGTTAATCGCACTCGCTCCTCCGAATACGAATATATTTCTGGTCTCATACGAAGCCTGGGCCGCCGGATAATACAAGGAAGAAGGAAGAGTCGGTCCCGCAGAAAAAACTCCGGAGCCCAATTGATAGAACTCCGTTTTATTTGTTGGAAGAATGGAAGTCGCCGGTTGGAACACATTTCCGGAACCAGTGGATCCTCCGATCACCGCAAACCAAACTCCATCTCCAGGATACGGGTCTTGAGAGCCAGGATTGATGCAAAGTCCCGCGCCACCATGCTTGGATTCCACAAGGCTGGGCTCGCTGAAAGATGTGGTCGTATTTGCAGAAGGAACGAAACCGTCCGTGCTGGAGTTCGCGCTTCCCGTATTGTACGTCCTTCCTCCCGAGTGGAAGATAGTACCGTCTACTGCACAACCCGACATATCCACTCTGCTAAAGATACTAGAAGAGGAAGAATAAGAGATCCATTGTCCGCTTGCACCGATCTCCGGATAGAACTTTAGAATTGTGTTAAATACGGGGCCGTTCGTCATGTCGCTAGAATTGGAACCGGAAAGAATATAGATCTCGTCTCCTACCGAGCCGTACACCGCTCCCTGAGATCCGAAAGGAAGACCGGCTTTGTTCTCCCAAATACCCGAATACGGATCGTATACTTCTACCTTTGACGACATATTGTATACTCCCGAGACGAGTTCCATTCCTCCGATCACATATATTTTACTTTTATGTGATAGAACGGAAGCATACACCCTAGGCGTGGGAACACTTGTGATCGATGGATACCAGGTCCCGGTAACAGGATCGAATAGATCTATCTCCGCGATCGGCAAGGCAGTGGAACCGATCCCTCCCACGATCCAGATCCCCCTTGTTTTCGGAGGATCGTTAGAGATCCAAGTCTTAAAGCGGATGGATTTCCCTTGGGCTATGCTCTGAGAGCCACAGGTCAAGATCGCATGATATTCCGTGTTCGGTTGCAGATATTTCAATTCTATCCAATGATTTTTTTGGGAAGAAGGGTCCGAAACCATTCCTGCTTCGCTGTAGACTCCGCCTTTTGCCGGCTCGGAACAATTCCAAGAAAGGGTGGCTGAATTCGGACCTAGCTTTGCAATGTAAGCAACTCCGACTTTGGAGGCTTCTTCCCCTAGGATGGAGCTTAAACCGGGATCACTGCATCTTATCGATCCTAGGAAGAATATTATAAAAATAAAATATTCTGGTCTCATATATAGAACCCCCAGGAGAACCGGACTCCCGAATTGCAAAGGCTCGCTTCTGTTTGTATATGGCATTGAGAGCGGAGTCCGATCCGGATCTGGTGACGTTGGCTTATATCCCAGGACCAGCCGAATTCTAGGAGTAGATCGGGAGTGAGTGCAGAAGTCCTATCTTCTCCTTGGCTTCTCGTGATAGAACTTGCTCCTGCTCCCAGAAGCCAATATGGGGAAGAATGTCCATAGGTGGAGCCGATATATGCATTTTGGCTCCAGAGAGAAAGTCGTCCTGTATTTCCTGGGCCACTCGAATATTCGGAGGAAAAACCATAAAACCAACCCGATGTTTTCGCATTCCTCTCTAGATAGAATCCGCCTCCGTATACCAAGGGAAATGCCTTGGACCAAGCACCTAAGGACGCCAATCCGAAGCCGGAGAGACCCATTCTCCAATTCCGATTGATCTGGGTCGCATCCAAGTATTTGTCGGGAAGAGTAGGAGAAGTTTGCAAATCCTCGGACGGCTCTGATACTATTTTACTTTTATCTAATTCTGCAAAACCGAGCTCCGTCTTTAATACGAGTTTCGAGCCTTTCTTCTCGACGAGTATCCCTCGCAAGATGGTCCCATCGCTTAATACAAACTCAGCGTACTTGTAAGAAGAGTCTAAGCCCTTCTTTCTGGGATCTATTCTTTGGATCTCCGACTTAGGGATCCTATATTTCTGATCTTTCCAAGAGAATGAGATATCGTTTTGGGTCTCGAGAACTTCTTCTGCTAAGAATGCATCACCATTTTTTAATAAAACCTCTGTCGATAATAAGGAGGAAGAGGATAGGAATATAGATAAAAGGAATAACAAGATTTCTTTTCGCATAACGCTCTCTTGGTTCTAGGCAATTCAATCTGGAACGGAAATTCAGCATCTCTCATCCATTTGCCATTCTTGGAAACGATTTCCATTTTCTTCTTCAAAAAGAAAGAAAATATTTTGAGGGGAAGAAAAAATATCCTAAATTGGGATATTACTGTTTGACAAAAGTCTTTTTAGACTCGTTAGTGCTCCTATATAAATAGCACCTGATCTGGTGCCGCTCACATCTCGACTGATTCCCCCGATCGGAACTTGGGTTCCGGAACTATTGGTGAGGATTCGCAAGAGAATGTTTCGATCTAGAAAATACTATATAATTCTGATTCTGTTGAGTGCGTTATTCGTCTTGGCGGGGAATCCTCTCCGACCTATGTTTGCCTTATTCGCGAATCTATTCGGGATCCAAACGGAGATCCCTCTTCCGTTTCCGGAAGTGAATGTGGACCATACGGGGAAGGCAAGGTTTTCCCTTGGGATCCAGGTCCCTCCTGGAGCAGGAGATCTGGTGCCGAATATCTCCATCCAATACTCCGGTTCTACAAACCAAGGGATCCTGGGGAAGGGTTGGTCCTTATCCGGTTTCTCTCAGGTGGCCAAGAATCCTAGTTTAGGAATTCATTATGGATCTTCGGATGGATTCGTTTCGGATCAGTTTGGAGAGATCCTTTCTTCGAATGGGGATTATAAATTCAAATACGAGACTTTTTCAAAGGTAGATCTCTCTTCTAATGTTTGGAAGATCCGAGATAGGAACGGTACGGTATATTCCTTCGGGCAAAACAATTCTTCCGGAGCCAATTCGATCTTAGATGGGAACGGACAACCTGTTACGTACTATCTGGATCAGGTGCGGGATCGATTCGGGAACGGATATGATATCAGCTATGATCCGGAAACATTGCAATCCAATGAGCCTATTCCGAAAGAGGTCCGGTATGCCAGAGGGAATGCCAGGATCGTTTTCTCCTATACGGATCGTTCGGATGGCTTTGGGGAAAAGCTGTTTTATGCGACTCGCCAGATCTCTCGTAGAAAACTTTTGGATCGGATCCAAGTCTTTGCAAAGGACGAGTCCGGTGCGGAAAAGGAAGTGGAAACCTATGAGTTCGACTATGACTCGTTAGACGGTCAGTCCATTCTTTCTTCTTTTCATAGAGAACAGTACAAACCGATCACATTTTCGTATACACAAAGGTCCAAGCAGAGTGATCTTCTCCAATCTTCCGGCAAGAGTTTTAAGAACTCGTATCGGGCCTTGGAGCCGAGTGTGCAATCTTCTTGCTCGATCACTCAGGCAATCTGTGCCTGCACCGCGGATTGGGGATGCATTGTAGCAAGTAATTATACCGCTCCGGATCTCTGCAGGGCAGGGATGGAAGCCTTCCAGGATGTTTGCGTGAACGGTGTGGAGATGTCTTTCGTGACTGCCATGGACACGGATGGAGATGGTTCTCCCGAGCTAGTTCGCATCTTAGGCGAAATGGGAGACCAAAAATTTACGGTCTCTTCTTTGGGTTCTTGGGACGGTTCCGGAAATATCTCCTTGAGTGCTGCCGAAAATCGAGTGGGTGATCCCATCGGGTTGAGCACCCAAGGACAAATTTTACCTGGTGATTTCAATGGGGATGGGAAGAGCGACTTTTTAGTTCTGAGACAGAAAGGCTTGCCTTTAAAAGTTCATTACGGTCCGAACTTTTCCTCTTCTGAATATTCAAATATTCTAATAGGAACCCTGGATTCGACGGCGGACGATTTTTCTCAGAGATTTTTTACCGCAGATGTAAATGGGGACGGAAAGACGGATTTTCTGCAAACTGCAGACGGATCCTCGATAGAGGTGTTTTTGTCTACCGGCTCCGGTTTCCAAAAGAGCCAAAGTTTAGCTATTACCGATTTCGGGACGGAGTTCCAGCAATTCGTGGATCTGGATCGAAATGGGGTTCCCGATTTTGTGAGAATAGCGACTACGAATGGGAACAAGAGACTGATCGTCACTTTCTTCGATTCTCAGAACGGACAATTGCTTCCCTTAGAAAGTACTGAGATATCCAGACCAAGTTTCGGCGCACATGGGGATCAATTCTTAGCGGATATCAATGGGGATGGGTATGCGGATTTTGCATTCTTCTCTTTGACCGGTAGCCAGGGGAATATCTCGTATTATCCGTTTGATGGACGAAAATTCGTTTCGAATGGGGCCAGTCCGTTCGTAAGTTCGGAAGTGAATGGGGCCTATGCCAATCTGGAAAAGAAGAAGTTCAGTTATCTGGCATCTTCTTCTTATTTGGAGATCGATCTCTCCGGAGACGGGATCAAGGATCGGGTTACTTACGATACTTCCAATTATTTGAATCCATTCTTTAAGGTAGAATTGTACGATCCGGTCCAATCCACCTATCTTCCTGCCTTTAACTTGTATTGGAATCAGGACCAATCCATGGATCTGAACGGGGATGGGACCCTGGATACGATCCGAGCGAATGCTGTGAATACGACGGATCCTGCGAATACGGACCCTTCTGTAGAGAGTATTACTACTCGGAATTTCTCGATAAGCATTACGAATCTATTATATTACGAGGTGCCTATCGATCTGAGCGATTATTTGCCTGCTTCTCCGAGTTCCGGCTCGGCGGCGCAGAATGCTTACTTCAATTGGCGAAATCCTAAGACTTTTCTGGATTTGAACGGGGACGGAAAGGCGGACTTTCTACGCTTTGACGATTCTTCTTCTCTATTAAGTATTTCTTATGCAAAAGTCGGTGGTGATGGGAATACAATCTACTCCGCGGACGGGGACGATACTTGGTCTACGAATGGGTTCTTTATGGCCTTGGATATCAATTCGGATGGAAAGCCGGAGCTTCTCGGTATGGATGGGAACCAAAAGGGGTTTCAGTCCAGTATTCCCAGTTCCGCTCCCTTCATCAATACGACCCTGTATCGCCAGTTTCCGTACGAATCGAATGTAAGTATTTCGCTATTGCGTTTCCGTAAGGAAGTACCGAGCGGACTGGTCGCGCAAATGGAGAACGGATCGGTCTCTTCTTCCGGCACAGTGATGCAGACTTTGGATTACCAACTTGCCAAGGATCATATCGGAGCTTGTTCTATTGGCGCTCCTTCTTCGGATCCTAAGATCCAATCCGTCTGCTTTACGGATGTTCTCTTGACGAGTCTGTCCCAGAAGGCGGGAGATTCGGTTCTTTCTTCCCAAAAATTCCAATATTCGAATTCCAGAATATTCTTAGGAGGCTTTCGGAATTCCAGCTATATCGGTTTTCAATCCGTTGGACAAACGGATTTGGTCTCCAATTCCCAGGTCCAGTCCAAGTATGAGCCAAGCTTCCTAGAAATGGTAGGAAGTCCTACGTACCAGGTTTCCTTTCGAAATGGGGTCCAGGTAGGAGAATCGTTTAGGTCTTATACGAAGTCTTCTTCTCAATTTGGTAGCATATTGATCCTGCCAGGTGCTTCGACTGAAAATTCCTACAGTGGAGGTCAACTTCTCGGCTCCACTACGATCACTCCAGTATACGACTCCTTCGGGAATGTGATCGGCAAATCTACAAATACGAACGGAACGACTTTAACGGAAACCAATGCGTATCAAAACGATTGGAATGCGGGAATACTGGGTCTACCTACGGATCGTCAGATCCAAAGAGATGGGAATTTGATCTCTTACAAGAAAATGGAATATTCTAATTCTTCGATATCATCGGTTCAGGAAATGGTTTCGACGGGTGTTTGGAAGGCTCAGTTCATTCATTCTTATGACGAGTATGGAAATCCGATCTCTGTCCAGGATTCCAACGGGAATATTAGCAATATTCAATACGATCCTGTGGTCCATAAGTATCCGACCCAGATCAGCAATTCGCTGGGCCATACCACCTTAAAGACGTACGATTACACGAGAGGATTAGAGCTTTCTAATACCGATCCGAATGGCGCGGTCTCTAAAACGGAATACGATCCACTGGGGCGAGCGGCCTTCAGTTATCTGCCGGGAGAAAGCGATTGGTCTGAAAAATTCGAATATGAGAACACCGGGGACCTAGAGAATCAGCTTGTCCGAAAAGTATTTCGCATCAGTAATGGTGAGACCTGGCGGGAAGATTTGAGTAATTATATTACCGGAATCTCTAAAAAGCGAAGCAGTCTTGGGAGCGGCTACGTACTCGTGGAGGAGACCCATAAGGATCCTCAGGGACGGGTCGTTCGTAAGGTGGATCCTTATTTGGAAGGATCGGATCCGTTTTCCTGGACGGACTTTTCCTACGATGTGGAAGGGAACCAGACCAAAGCGACGCGTAACGATGGAACGATAACCGATATTTCTCGTGACGGACTCTCGATTACGAGTACCGATTCCTTGGGTGGGAATATTCTTGGCCGGACTGTCGAGGTCAAGAACGCGCTGGGGCAAGTAATTTCCGTTACGAAACAAGGAAAGACGATCGGCTATTCCTATTCACCGAACGGAAAGACCTCGCAGATTTCCGATCCTGAAAACGGGACCACATACATTGAGACCGATCTTGCAGGAAGACAGACTAAGATCATTCATCCCGATTCCGGGATTACCGAGTTCTCCTACGATCCGAATTCGGGAAATCTAATAGAGCAAAGGAATGCGAACGGATCCAAGGTCGGATATGGTTATGACGTTTTGGGGAGGACCGTCCAAGTTACGGGTCGTTCTTCTCAAGGAGAATTGGAATCGCATGCGTACGAGTATGATGATCCGCAAAAAAGCAATGCGATCGGGAGATTGACCCGTGTTACGGATAATTTGGGAAGCACGGAGTTCCAATACGATATTCGTGGCAACCAAACTCTAATTCAGAAAAATTTAATAGATGAGGATTTGACCTTTCTCATCCAAAAGAAATTCAATCTACAGAACCAAGTAGAAGAAATCGTTTATCCGGATGGCAGTATCGCCAAGAATCTCTACTCGGATGCGGGTTATCTTTCGGGGATCACATTGACTCCCTCGAATGGAAGCGGTTCGGATTTTCCTGTAGTTCAATACAATGGTCCCATTCTGGAAGACGGTCAGATCAAGATCCAGAGAGTTCTAGGCAATGGGGTCCGTACGGATATCTATTACGATCCGATCCAACTGAGGCCGACTAAATTCAAGACCTCTAAGGATACCCAGACCTACCAAAGTATAGAATATTCGTACGACAATTTTGGGAATTATCTATCCATCCAAGACAAGGTAAATCCGGGTCGAAGCCAAAACTTTACCTATGACCCTCTCAATCGTCTCTTAACTGCGGCGGGAGTTTATGGAAGCGAAGACTATCAATATTCGGATTCCGGAAAACTACTCCAAAAAGGAAATTTAACATATTCTTATACGAACCAATCTCATAAGAATGCGGTGAGTCGCGTAGTCGGGCAGAATACAAGCTACGATTATTCATACGACTCTTCCGGGAATGTGATCTCTAGGAGCGGAGAAAATTTTACTTATAATTCCTTTCAGAAATTAAAGAGCTTAACCACCGCCGATCAGGATACCATTCTATTCGATTACGATTTTACAGGGACTCGGATCCGAAAGACAAAGTCCAGCGATTCCAGTAAAACCATTTCGATCGGAGGGATCTATGAAGTAGTCCTAACTCCGGGGCAATCTCCTCAACACACATTGTACTTTAAGGGAAATGCGGGAGATCTGGTCGGCCAATGGACCAGAACGGATGCGGTATTAGTAAGCAAGGCCCTAATGGTCGAAGATCCTTCCTCCCAGATGCGATCGGCTTGGAACGGCCTTGTATGGAACTTAAAAGATAAGTCGATCCGAGGGATTAAGTATTTCTTCTTAATTCCCGGAACTAATTTGGGATTTCTGTATATAGCAATCTTCTTAAGCTTAGGATTCGCCTTTTTAGCCTACCAAGAGGGGATCCGTAGCATTCTATTTAAGTTTGCGACCCCCATTCTTCTTTTAAGCTTTTCGCATTGCTCCGTATTTATGCCTAACGGGAACGGAACTCCCCCTTGGTTGATTGCTCCTCAATTCAGTTCCGATACGCCTTCCGTCAGTAATCCGTACGAACCGGGGGGAGCAGGCTCCGGAGCCGGACTTCCTTTCAGTGGGTTTTTGTTCCTACATCCGGACCATTTGGGTTCGATCACAATGGCAACCGACGGGAATGGGAATCGGATCGCCGGAGGAGACCAGGGAGGAGCATCCTATATTTCATATAAACCGTATGGGGAAATACAACGCACAGATTCTTCCGGACCGGATGTGTTCCGTTATAAATACAACGGACAAGAAGAAGATAAGGAAACAGGGCTCTATTATTTCAAGGCTAGATATTACGATCCGATCTTAGGAAGATTCCTACAAGCGGATACGGTTATGGATTCGAATCGCCCTATGGGCATGGATCTATACATGTACACGGAAGGAAATCCTGTACGATATACGGATCCGAGCGGGAATAGCATCCTGAGCAGTTTCTTGGATAGAAACGGTTTAGGTTTTTTTAATTTTCATATTTCCGTTAGTGGCTTCTTCCAACGCGCATTCTTCATCAGTTCCCAAAGATGGAGCGATGCCTTAGGAGTAGGGGCAGCGATCGCTCCCGTAACCCTGATCGGCACGGCTCTTGGGATCGGCGCCGCAGGGGTCGGGATCGCTAGCATTGTCGGACTGAATCTAATGGGTGTCGCACTTGGAGGTGCATTAGCGGGAAGTGCAGGAGCGACCATGGCTGCCGTCACAGGATTGGTTGCAAGCATGGGAGCAGTCTCAGTGGCTTCGACTATAACCATGGTAGCAGGAGCCTTGGGGATTGGGGCCGGACTTCTCGCTTCTTCTGTAGCAATGGTTGCAGGTGCTACTGCCTTGCTTGCCGGAGTCGCCGCTCTTACGGTCGCTTCTTTTTTGGTAATGGCGGCTCTGGTTACTGCCATCGTTCCCGCCGCGGGAATCGCGTATTTGCTTAGCACTACTGCTTTAATTGCAGGTTATGTAGGGGTCGCATTTGCTGGATCGGTCCTTTCTCCATTCACCCTTCAAGCGTATATAGCAGGCGGTCTGTCTAAATCAAGTTTCAATAATATACATTGGAGCGAGAAGGACGCGAGGATCGCGGCTTGCTATGCAACCGGTATCCAGTTCGGGATCATGATGGGAGTCAGTGCTGCTGGGATCTTTGGAGCAATCACTGGAGAATATACCTTAATAAAGAAAGCCGCCGAATACTTTGGATACGCGAGTACTGCAAATAGTGCTTATAAGAAGGATTGGAGATCTGTCGGTGCGGACGCTGTAGGGTATTATATTGAGTATGAGACGAAAAAGGCTGCTCCACCGATTGGTCTAGTTTTAGATTACGGAGATGCGGTTCATAAGACCTGTGGAGGAAGTTTGTGAAATTCAAATTTCTCCTGCTGACTATACTGTGCATCCATTGCGAGTCATGCATACCTCTGGGAGGAGTTGTCCCTCGTAACAGGAGCTATGAAATACAAACTACGAAAGGAAATTTTTTAAAATTTCAAATAAGAAATTACAAAGATCGTAAGAATTATCAGCCAGATAGTTGGTTTTATAAAATAAACCAATATAGATTTCTTTTGGAATGGTTCCCTCCTGATCCCCCGTTTCCATATACAAAAGGTGATTACTCGTACCCTATAAATCCTGCAGAAGAATATTACAAAAACAAAAATGACCATTTGCATCGTAATTGGTTTGAACAAATGTTGAATGGAGATCGGAGGGAATTCTTTGCATTCGATTGTGAATATTGGATTCCTTTGCCGTCCGGGCATAATAAATTTCAGTTTTATGTAAATGATTTTGAGAAAGAAAGAAGTAGCAAAATTATTCGAGATTTTAATCTCCCGGAAAACCACTCCCTTCGAATGACCGTTTTTCCTGCGCGTATTGATTATTCTAAATACCCTGCTGCAATAATCCATCTCCAACTTGGAGAGAATAAAAATTCCCAAGAAGGTCATAAGGGCTTCGCTTTCGAATTCCAAATCGAAGAGAACAAGCCGGGCGAAAAAGAATTACAATGCGATTTGTATGAGAATGCGGAGACGCATAAATGAAGATCTTGGTAGTAATAATCATGAATCGCTTCCTCCTCATATCCTTTTCTTTCACATTTTATTTCTTTCATAATGTCGGCTGCATTCCTTTGGCGGGTATTGGTGAATCTCGATATAGTCATGAAGCAAAGAATGTTAAGTCTACTTACTTAAAATTCAACGTGAAAGACTATAAAGATAGAAGGAGTTATGAACCTGAGTATTGGATCTACAAAACTAACCAATACAATTTTGTGCTTCGATGGTTTGATCCTGATGCTCCATTCCCTTTAGCAAAAGGAGATTATCTATATTCGATAAACCCTTCTGAAAATTATTATATTCATAAAGGGGATACGCTTTATAGAAGCCGGATCTGGCAAATCCTAAACGGAGATCGAAGAGAGTTTTTTATTTTCGACTGTGAGTATTGGATGCCAGTGCCGTCCGGATTGAATAAGTTTCAATTCTATATAAACGATCATGAAAATGAACGGATTAGCACAGTAATTAGAGAGCTAAATCTCCCCGAGAATCATTCGATCCGAATGACGGTATTGCCGGCTCGCTTAGACTATTCGAAGCATCCTCCCACGGTAATCCATCTCCAGCTTGGAGAAAATAAAAACTCTCAGGAAGGCCATAAGGGCTTCGCTTTCGAATTCCAGATCGAAGAGAACAAGCCAGGCGATGTAGAACCTAAGTGTCATATCGATACCGGGGGAAGTCAATAGGCAGTTTCTCTGGGAAATACATTATTTTTTAATTATATGATCAGAAGGAAAAAATGAAAAAAACAGTATTAGTTCTATTCGGAATGATTTTAGCCAAATGTATGGTCGCTGGTCCTATAGGACTTGCGACACAGTTTGACTACCAGAGAGGAGATGTAGTAAAGCAAAGATTACTCACCGCTTCTATCGAGTCGGATCTGTTGTTTACTTCTTTGAATGGAAAACCTCTTGCGATCGATCCCACCGATATTTTAGCGACTGAGTTCAAGGGATTGCAGGAAGATAAGTATTACAAGAAGGCCCAAGTGGATAATTGTGTTAAGAACATCTTACTTTTATTTAACGCAGTCTCACCTTGGGATTTAAATCTAAGAAGAAACGGGCCTTGCGCATTAGAACCGGAAAAGTATTGATAGTCGCCTATTGCGACTTACTTACAAGTTTTGCGCCTGATTTTTATTCATAAATTTTATTTACAATCCTATTAAACCCTCAAATATACTAACTCAAGTATGAATATGAGTTTTCGCAGTTTTTTGAGAACGATCGGATCGGCTTTTTTGTATTGCAGACTCGTTAGTCTCTGCCTTGGGGTTTTCATTTCTTGCGCTATATCTGTGGACCAAAAACCGGAGAAGGTGAGGATCGATCTACCTCAGTATTCTCAGGAGATTGCTATTTTAATTCCGAAAGATCTAAGGGACTATACATATCCACGCTACTCGGAAAGTACTTTTAAGATCGGTCAATCCGTCGAACAAGCAATGAGAAATCGGGCGGAAGCTCAGTTTGAGAATGTAGTCGTAATCGATTCCTTATTTAAGAAGCATAGGGATATTAATTCTATCTCTACTAAAATACAGGATATCAAATATGAATTTCATACCGACGCGTTGACCGGGATCTTCAATTTTACCGTTTTCCAAATATCTATGGAGTTTAAATTTTATCAGGGAAAGAATTTAGTGAAAACTGTAGAAGGTAAATCAGGGCGTTTGAGTTCTCTCGTTCCTCCGATGACTCACGCCGGCTATATGTCTGCAGATTCCGTTTCTAAAGGAATTGCGAATGCAGTCGATCAAGGTTTTATAAATCTTCTCTCGGATCCTACTGTGCGGACCATTGTGGATCCAAATTCTTCTCCTGTATATAAGGATCGTGTAAGCCTTCGTTTTTAGATCGAGCGGAGAAACTATATGGCCGAGTTACACAAAAAGTTCTCCGTCATCCTTCATCATTTGGGAGACTCTTTCAATCCCGCCTTGGAACAAGAGACCTAGAAAATCCGAGAGCTTACGGATATCGTAGCGGTTCTCATTTGCTAAGAGCACCATTGCTTCAAAGCCGGCGGCGACCATCATGACTGAGGTGATATGGATCGGGTGAGCGGAGAAGCTTCCTGCAGAGATCATATTCTCCACATCTCTATCTAATTCTTCTAATATATATGTCATGGGGCCTCCTTGGAAAAGATAACCCCGAATGATATCCCGGTTCCTTGCGATCAATTCCAAATGGGTTCGGTCTTGCATCATTACGTTGAATACCGCAAAATAGGCATCGCTTAAG
Organism: Leptospira langatensis; assembly: GCF_004770615.1. Taxonomy (NCBI): domain Bacteria; kingdom Pseudomonadati; phylum Spirochaetota; class Leptospiria; order Leptospirales; family Leptospiraceae; genus Leptospira; species Leptospira langatensis. The sequence goes on along the minus strand of NZ_RQER01000007.1, from coordinate 217,358 downwards.
AATGCGAGAGGAGTCGTTGCCTTTGCCCTTGCTTCTCGGATCCCGGAACGGATACCCTCCGATAATTCGTCGGCGATATCCTGCATTACGGATTCTTTATCCTTGTAATAATTGTAAAAGGTTCCTTGGGCAAGTCCGCTTGCGCGGATGATCTCCCTTGTGGAGCAGGCCTCAAATCCTATGGAAGCGAACACCTTTCTCGCTGCCTCTATGATCGAGTTCCTATTTCTGGTCTTATTGTCTTCTCTTCTGGAAACTAGATGGGAAGATTTCATTCTTATTTGTACCGGACCGGTTTGAGTGTATGAATTTTCTTTAATACGCTTTTGGCTGCATAATACCCGCACATCCCATGTACTCCTCCTCCCGGTGGAGTGGATGCGGAACAAATATACAAATGCGGATCGGGAGTCCCGTATGGATTCATTCTTGCGATCGGTCGAAAGAACGCCTGAGTTAGATCGGCAACCCCGCCTGTGATCGCTCCTCCGACATAGTTCGCATTATAACCATAGAAGTCCTGGGTATTCATTGTATGTCTGGCTAGTATCCTATCTTTGAATCCGGGCGCAAATCGTTCGATCTGTTTTTCTAAGACCTCGGTTAGATCCAAATTGGATCCATGAGGAACATGGCAATACGCGTAACCCGTATGTTTTCCTTTAGGAGCTCGTTTCGGATCGAATTGGCTTTGTTGGACCACCAATATGTACGGTTTTTCCGGGTGTTTTCCTTTCCAGACTTCGGCTTCCGAGGCGGCAATTTCGGAGAATTTTCCTCCAAGATGAACTGTGGAGGCTTCGAGGCAACGAGGATCTTTCCAGGGAATGGGTCCGTCCAAGGCCCAATCCATTTTAAATACCCCGGGCCCATAACGATAGGATTTAATTCTTCTTATATAAGAAGAAGGTAATATTTTTTCTCCTAATATTGCTAGCTGGTCCGGGCTGGTATCGAATAATATCGCTCTTGTCTTCGGTAATTGTCTTAAGTTCTCTACTTTTTGACCGGTTTTGATCTCTACATTTATGGTTTGGAGATAAGAGGCTAAGGACTTTGCTATCATCTGGGATCCCCCCGCAACTATCGGCCAAGATCTGATATGTCCTGTGATAGAGAATAATAGGCCGAGCGCTCCAGTCAATGCTCTGCTTAACGGAAGAATGGAATGGCCTGCGCATCCTGCGAATAGTGCCTTGGCTCTTTCTTCTTGGAAGAAGTTTTCGGCGATGGATCTTGCGGAGCGTATTCCCAATAATCCGAAGCGAGCCAGTAAGAATGGATGTTTAGGGATTCCTAATGGAGCCAGAGCGTCGGAAAGGAGTCCGTCCGGATCTTTTAGAAAGGGAGAAAGAAGATCACGATACGCTTTGCGGTCCATTCCCAGATCTTCCGCAGTTTCTTCTAAGGAAAGTTTTAGTAGGACTGCCCTTTCTCCGTCCAAAGGATGAGCTACCGAGGCCTTCGGTTCTATCCATTCCAGTCCATGCTTTTCTAAGGGAAGGGTCTTCAGATAAGGAGAAAGGATCCCCATGGGATGCGCCGCGGAGCAAACGTCGTGTAAGAATCCGGGCAGGGTAAGTTCCTTGCTTCTCAGTCCGCCGCCTATCGTATCGGAAGCTTCTAATACGAGCACCGAATGGCCGGCACTCGCGAGTAAGGCTGCTGCGCTCAGGCCGTTAGGGCCCGAGCCTATTACACAAACATCATATTCTTTGGAAGAATATTCCATTATTTGGTCGGCCAAGGCTGCAGATCTTTCAGATCGTTTACCTGGATCTTACCGTCTTCTATCAGTCCTTTTTCCGCATCGTGAATCCTATAATGCAATGTGGATTGTCCGAGCGGTTGTCCTTCTAAGAAGATACAACGCAATTCTCCGTCTTTGAAACCGCATTGAGATTGCACGGATCTGAGAAGTTGTTCGCTATGCAAATGTCCTTCTCCGAAATTCCAACCGACTATCATTCCCGCAATGAGTTCTCCTTCGACCCATTCGTATCTTTCAAAATCTTTTACGGCTTTTGGGACCAGGGTTTGGAAAGCTTTTCCGTGCAGGTGCATGAGTCGGAACGCCATGACCTTGCTGACCAAACCTACAGAGACCTTTCTTTCGTAGAACATATCCAATTGATCATACAACCATGCAGAAGTCTTGGTGAGATTTTCTAATCGTTTGTAGCTATCGTCCCTGAACATCCATACGCTTACCGCCCAATTGCCTGCGTAATAGCGCATTGCCAATAAGAAGGACACCCATTCCGGTTTAATATTTCCTAATAAAGGGATCGCAAAAGAGAAGAAGAAGAGGAAGATCCCAACCGCTGTAGAGTCCAATGCGAAAGGAGTAATCTGGGAATGAGCTCCAAATAAGAAGAAACCAGAATAGACTACCAAGAAGTTCCATTCTATCGGGACTCCCATCGGGAAATTACTCGTGATATAACTATGAAGGAATACCATCATTCCCAATCCGATCGTTACGATTGTATAAGAACCGCTTACCACTCCCGTAAATAAAACTATAGGAGTCCCTAATTCCAATAAGATCCCCATATACGATTTTACGATCGCAGTATTGGAAGGGCGTAGATCGTCCGGATAATTCTTATACATCGCTTTTCTAAACCAGGCAAATGGAGTGAAAGGACTGTTACTCGCCATTACGCATACTACACTTGGAAAGTGAGAATTTAATTTGGAAAAGCCCGCAAATAGCCAGATGGATAATTGCACGATCATGGCCCCCGCGATCCAATTCGGAGCGAAAGCGAACACCACGACGGTTACCCAATAATGCTCGGCTCTGGCCGCAAGAAAAACAGTTTTATCTAATATTCCCGCAACAACTAATAATACGATGATAGGTAGGAATTGATCTTGACCCGGTGCCGGATGGATCAGGCAAGAAACAAGAGATACAATGAGAGCTGCATAGGATAGGACCTCTAAGATCCCTCTGGTCTTTCCTCCGATGATAGGAGCCCCTTCGAATAAAGGCATTTTGGTCGTCTTCGGTCTTAAGAAGTAGAGAAATCCTCCGATAGGAGGGAAGTATCTTCCGGTTAACGGACCGCTTCCGCATCCGAGACCAAGAACCTCGAATAACAAGCTCCATACGATCGCTTTTTGGAAGGCGATAGGTTGGAACCACCAAGAGATCGTTCCCCATTCTCCTAATCCAGGCGTGAAGGAACAGAAATAGATCCATCCCGCGATATAACCTACGATCTTTAGTACGTAAACGATATAGGCTCCGAGAGGGGAGCCATAGCCTTGGATTGCCCAGGCCTGGCAGGATAGACGGGCCCGTTCGGCAAAGGACATCTTTGCCCAGGCTAAGGCGTCGTAGGGAGGAGCTTTGGGTAGGAACATTTTTCTCTCCAGTTTCTGTAATGCGGACCGTGGTATAGTCGATTGGTGAGAAATGTCAATAAAAAATGACTAACTGGTCATCTTCTTGGAATGCGTTTTAAGAAGAAGGAAGCTGACAATATTACTGAGGAACCGGTTCCAGGCGGCGGCCCCCACCCTGAATTGGGTGGAGGAGGCGGGCCTTGTGGGATCGCGGTTTCCTCATATCAGAAAAACATAAACTACGCAAGAGGATTTTTTTCGGGTTCCAACGAGGTAGGAACTCTTTGCATCGGATTGTAGGAACAATAGTGCTTCGAGTGCACCTACCGGGACTCGCCCCGACGCAGTTGTCCATCCTGGCCAACTAAGCTCTGGGGCGTCTTTTGCACTCGCTTCGCCATCCTTGGCTCGCGGCGCATTTGCGACGCTCTCTATGGATCGCTGCAAATGCTTTCGTGCAAAAGCTTCGAGTCCAATACAAATGTTGTCGGGGATTTTGCACCTACCGGGACTCGAACCCGGACTCCAGGCTCCGGAGGCCTGTACTCTATCCGTTGAGCTATAGGTGCCCTACGTTGTTGAGTTTTTGAGAAGAAGTTCCCAAGTCAATCGCATTCCTTCGAAGAGGGGCCTGCACGATTTGTTACCGTAAGATCTTTGGTTTTTTGCTTACTTTTTATTCCTCTTCCTCACCTTGCCTATAGGCGGCTTTATCTTTGTTCTTCTTTCGGATCATTCTACTGGTTTTAGCGATCTGCTTTTCCTTCTCCTTATTTGCGGAGGATGAGAAGGTTGCCATTGAGTTGAGCGAATCGAAACGTCTTTCTCCGGACGAATTGCAAGAAAAAAGAGAAGGTTGGTATGCTACAGGACTTCCTGTCTTCTCCCAAGATCCAGTAAGAGGCCAAGGCTATGGAGCTCGGGGTTATCTCTACCAAAACGGAAATCGCAAGAGCCCTTATTTCGAATTCCAACCGTATATGTACAGGTTCGGGGGTCAGGCATACAAGACTACAAACGGTGCCGCATACTATGAGCTGACCTTCGACAGTCCCTTCTTATTCGATACCGCCTATCGATTGAAGGGAAGCATTAACTATAGCGTTAACAAAAACTCTCAGTATTTCGGAATTGGGACGTCTACTTTACACGATCTGACATATAGAGATAAGAATCAACCGACTGGGGCCTTGATCTCAGGTAGTCCTTTTGGGGATCGGGAGGATGCTCTTTCCTATCGTAGACCTTCCGATCCAGGATCTCCCTTCCCGTACCAAAGCAATCGAGAATACAATACGTACGAGTTCCGTTCCACTACAGGTACCTTTTCTATCGATAAGACCTTTGCGAAGGCGTTCCGTTGGATCGTAGCCCCTGAGTTTTCTCAGAACATCATTCGTACATTCGATTATCCTAATGGAAGGGTCACAAACAATCAGGACTATTTTACTCCGGCAAAGGATCCGAATACTGGTTGGGCTTCTTCTACTCCGAACGGTAAAAGCAAACTGACTCAGGACTATCAAAAGGGTCTGATCAACGGATTTCATGGGGGGAATGTAAACTACTTACACCTGGGGCTCGCGTACGATACCAGAGACTTCGAGCCGGATCCTGATTCCGGAATGCTTTTGGAAGTGAATTACTCCAATGTATCCAGAAAGTCGGGCTCCGATTTCGAGTTCCAGAAATTCTTTGCACAAGGGAAATTCTTCTATATGCCCTTTCCCAAGTTGTTCGAGGAATTGGTAATTGCTTCTCGCGCCGCCGTTCAATACGCGAAAGGAGAAGTTCCTTTTTCAGAATATCGTTATATGTGGTCCATTGACGGAGCGATCAACGGTTTAGGTGGTCTTCAGACCTTAAGAGGATATAGACAGGAACGGTTTATCGGTCCTATGATCGGCTTCGGGAATGTGGAAATCAGATGGAGGTTTGGCACTTTCAAGTTTTGGGATCAGCTCGTGACCTTGAGCTTAGTTCCATTCTACGATTTCGGAAGGGTCTGGGACGGATACCATGATATCGGTACCCAGGGATACAAATTCTCTTACGGTAGCGGTCTACGTATCATCTGGAACCAAGCCACTGTGATCCTGATCGATTACGGTAAGTCCAGGGAAGATTCCCAGCTATTCATCGATGTGGGACATATCTTCTAAAGGTGTTGCGCAAGAGCTCCAAGAAATTTGCTATCCAGAATTTCTTCTTCTTGTTTCCTTGAGCTTAAGCCGAGCAAAACAAAGATCATCGGCTAGTTAGAATCCCCATATAGAGAACCGAGATGAAATTCCAATATCCTCTTGCAATTGTGCTCCTTCTTTCCTTATTCCCATTTGCAGTTTCTTCTTTTTCTGCTGAAGAAGAGACGAAGCTGATCGAAAAGGCCCTTGTAGAAAGCCTTTCCACTCAGGAACAAAAAGACATCGTTCGTAAATACTTGCTCAATTTAGCTAAGAAGAAGAGGGACGAGGCCGGACATCTGAGAGAACTGGCTTCTTCCGAACCTAAGGGCGAAGCTTCTTCCGGTCGAAAAAGAAAACTAGTGGGGCTTGCTTCTCAGTTAGAAAGAGAGGCCGAGATCCATGAGGCTACATTAAGAAATCTGCAAACGACTTCCACTCAGTAAGGGATATTCTTCAGGGCGAGTTCCGCAAGAGCCTCCGGACTCAAATTCGCATCCAAACGGATCGTGTTCTCCGGAAGGATTTCCTCATACGCCTTCGCGATCTTTTGCAGGGCGGAGATTGTCTCGAATCGATCCGCAGTCGTATCTCTCACCTTTAATCTGGACAGGGCTTCTTCCGGTTTTAGATCCAAATAAAAGACAAGTTCCGGCTCAGGGAATTTTCTCTCTAAATTCTTTTCCAAGATCTCTTTTGCCGAAAAATTCTCTCCGGACTGATATGCTGCAGTCGAATACATGTACCGATCCAGAAGTACGATCTTTTTCTCCGCGAGAGAAGGTAGAATATTTCTTTGCAAGGAAACTTCTCGATCCGCTAAGAACGCTTCGATCTGTTTCTCGGGAGAGAGTTCTATTTCTCCGCTTAAAAATTTTCTAAGATAGATTCCTGATTCGTAGCGAGTAGGTTCTGCAAAACAAATTGCTGGAACATCTTTCGACTGCAAAAGGTCTAAGAGGCGACGAGTGAGGGTACTTTTCCCGCTCCCGTCTAAACCTTCAAAAACGTAAAATCCCGGTGTATGCGCCATGCTTAAGGAAAGCCACTTGACATGAGTGGTTTTGCTTCGAATGCTGAAGCGTACTACCGGAATCGCATTCCCGAGGACAGGAATCCATGAAAAAAAACGATCGATTCAAAAATTTCCTGGTGATAGGCATATCCGTGATGGCAGGAGTGATCCTCTCTCCCATTCTATATTGCGGAACCGGCAGCGATAGTACGCTGTTCTTAAATGCAAAATCGGACAAAGAACCGAGCCAGGCGGCAAAGGCTGCGATCTCTATTCAAAAAGCCTTTGAAGAAGTATACGAAAACGTCTCCCCTAGTGTGGTGTTAGTCGCTACTGAAGGAACGGTTAACGTGCCTCAGTTTAACGACCCGTTCCAAGAATTTCTCTACGGACCCCAAGGTCGTGTCAGAACGCAAAAAAGAAAGATCAACGGACTTGGTTCCGGTTTCGTTCTGAACAAAGAAGGTTATATTCTGACCAACGATCACGTGGTCCGCGGATTCGATAAATTTAAGGTCTTATTCAAGAACGGAAAAGAACCGGTTTCCGCTAAGCTCGTGGGTAGCGACCAAACCATAGACGTAGCTCTCTTAAAAGTAGAAGGCGCCGTAAACCTGCAGCCTATTGAGATCGGAGACTCTTCCGATGTCAAGGTGGGCGACTGGGCGATCGCGATCGGCGCTCCTTTCGGTTTGGAGCAATCTATGACAGTAGGTGTCATCTCCAAGGTAGGAAGAGGCGGCATAGACAATTCAGGAGTGCATTATATCCAAACGGATGCTTCCATCAATAAAGGAAATTCGGGAGGACCGCTTCTAGATATCAACGGAAGAGTGGTCGGGATCAATCGAATGATCCTTTCCCCGAGCGAAGGCTCTATCGGGTTAGGTTTTGCTATTCCGATCAACGAGGCTAAATCGGTGGTAGAAGAGCTGAAATCCGGCGGACGGATCAAGCGCGCCAGACTGGGAGTGGGCCTCGACGATCTCACCGAAGAGATCGCAAAAGAACTCAAACTTCCTAGCAAGGACGGAGCATTTGTTCGTCAAGTGCAGAACGGATCAGCGGCTTCCGAAGCGGGTATCGATGTAGAAGACGTGATCCTGGAACTAGACGGGGTCAAGGTAAAGAGTGCAAGCGAAGTTGCGGCTAAGATCAGAGAGTCCAAGGTAGGACAAAGGATCACCGTAACCGTCTTCCGAAAAGGCCAGACCCTAAAGATTTCGGTTAAGCTCGCGGAATAAGAGAAATCGTTTGGCAGGACATACCCTAAATCCCGAGGACAAATTCGAGGAGGACAATTCTCTCCGTCCTTCTCTGTTCTCGGAGTTCGTGGGCCAAAAAGAAATCCTTTCCAATCTTTCCGTGTTCGTGGGTGCTGCCAAGAAAAGACAGCAGGCTCTCGATCATGTTCTTTTATCCGGACCTCCCGGTCTCGGAAAAACCACCTTGGCAGGGATCATCTCCCAGGAATTGGGAGCAAGAATTGTAGTCACTTCTGCACCTGTGCTTACCAGAGGTGCGGACCTTGCCAAATTACTCACGGATCTGGAAGAAGGGGACATCCTCTTCATTGACGAGATCCATTCCCTCAATCGAAAAGTAGAAGAGATCCTTTATCCCGCCATGGAGAATTTCATGATCGATCTTCTCGTGGGAGAAGGGATCACTGCGCAGACTATACAGATCAAGCTCAAACCGTTCACTTTGATCGGAGCGACTACCAGAAGCGGGATGATCTCCGATCCGCTCAAGAGTCGTTTTGGGATCCATTTCCGATTGGAATATTATGACGATCCCGAAATGCAGCAAATCGTACTTCGTTCTTCCAAGATCTTGGGCTATGAGATCGACGAAGCCGCTGCCTTCGAGATCGGAAAAAGATCCCGAAAAACTCCTAGGATCGCAAATCACCTTCTCAAAAGAGTGAGGGACTTTGCGGAGATCAAAGGAGAGAGAAGGATACGGATCCCCGCCTGCGAAGAGGCCTTCTCCCGCTTAGGGATAGACGAACTCGGCCTGGACAAGATGGACCGAAGGATCTTGGAGTGCATGATCGACAGATACAAGGGAGGACCGGTGGGCTTAAAGCCGATCGCCGCCGTAGTGGGAGAAGAGGAGCGCACACTAGAAGATCATTATGAGTCCTATATGGTAAGAGTTGGCTTGATCAATCGGACCTCCTCCGGTAGAGTTGCCACAGAGAAGGCCTACAAGCTGATGGACAGGGTCCCTCCGGCATTCGGCAAACATATAGAAGAAGATGCAACTCCCGGCCTTTTTTAAAACCGAAATAGATACGACCAATAATTTGCCGGAAGATGATAAGCGCCTTCTGTTCGCGGCATTTATCGTATTCGCATTTTGTTCCTTCTTAGTAGCTCATTTATTCACACGTAATATCCTGTTCCAGATCCTGGGAGAAGACCCGCTCGTTCAGGTAAAGGAAAGAGCGGAAAGAGAAAAGATCTACGAAGTGCTACTCGAACAAGAGTTCGTGGACAAGACAGTAAAGGACGAATACAAAGCCCTTTCCAATGCGGACTCCGCTGGTTCGGGCGGACTCACTAAGGAGAAGGGATTTCATACATCTTCTCCGTTTAGAGAATTCATTTTTGGTAATATAGCTCGCAATCCTTCCAAAGCGACTCCACAATCCGCACAAAAGAAAACAGAAGATGAGCAGGTATACGAAGTCGCTATCTTGAAACAGGATCCCGTGGAAAATACGAATCCTACGGAACAAACCCAAGAGCAAACCGCTGCTACCGGAAGAATGACTAAGATCCCTTCCAATTATCGCTTCCAAGAAGATATACGTTTTCGTTGGGACGGAAGTCCGAATACTGCGATTCCCACAAAGAAGTTAGTAGGATACGAATACTTCAAGAGAATGCTCCGACAAATTGAGCAGAGTTTCTCCCCTCCGGGCGGAGGAAATTATGGCTATAGGGACGGGGCAGGGACCGTGATCCGTGAAGCGATCGTTCCCGGAGAAGCGAGAGTGCAATTCTTATTAAACGATGCCGGCCAGGTCATAGATACGAAACTGGTTTCCTCCCATGGCCAAACCCTTGTGGACCAAGCCTGCATAGATGCGATCCGAGGACAGAATTTCGGCCGAGTTCCCGAAGAAGTGAAGGCCCAAGGAATGATCTACGGGATCCGCTTTCTCTTCCCCGCTATATATAGAAGATAGAAGGAAGGCTCTATGCGTTATTTCCTATTCGTTTGCATAACAATTTTATCCTTGGACCTGTACGGCCAATCCGCTCCGTCCGCTTCCGACCGAGCCGACTTCGAAAAAGCGGATACGTACATGCGAGAAAGGGATTTTCAATCGGCGCTGCCTATCCTTCTGAAATTATCGAAGTCCAGAGAGAAGGATGACGGATTGCAATACGCGGTAGGCTTCGCCTACTTCCAGTTAAACGATTCAAAGAATGCAAATCTCTATTTCGAGAAAGCGATCTCTTTAGATCCGAATAATGCTAGATACAGGGATCATTACGGAGTGAGTCTGTATTTAGCAGGGGATTTCCAAGGGGCAAAGAAGCAATTCTTGAAATGCATAGAATTAGATAAGGCTTCTCCGAACGCGTATCCGTTCCTAGGAAATATCTATTTGCAAGAAAACGAAAGAGCCAAGGCAATCGATTCATTCGAAAAGGCATTGGAGATCAATCCTGAGAATTTAATGGCCTTGGTAAATCTCTCCAATCTCTACTTTATCAACCGAGAATTCAAGAAATCCGAAAAGTATCTGGAAGAAAGCTACAGGCAAGACCCGAATAATTTCACTCTCGTAAATATGCTTCTCGAGAATAAGTTCCAACTGAATAAGACAAAAGAAGCAGAGATGTTGAAAACGGCTTTGATCAAATTGAGATCCGCAAGCGCAGACGAAAGGATCAAGAATACGGAATATTTTCGATTCGATTCATTTTCGCATAAGGACGTGAATATTGTCGCCCAAGAAGCCTTCCAAAAGTCCGGAGACATGTATTATTACTATATCTTCTTCGTTTACGATAAGGAAGATAAACTATTAAAGAATATTAATTTAGAATCTTCTGCAGTCGTTCGCGCGCTGGGGATGAAATATATCCTAAGCAAGGACGTATTCGAGAATGGAGCCCGCAAGCATTATACTTCCCGACTTGGATTCAAGGACGTTCCGGAGTATCAGGACCTGAAAAAGATCCTGATCAAGGAGTTAGACGGAGAGATTGAGTTTACGGGGAGTCAACCGAGTAAGTGAGAGAATCAAATCATTGTCGTTAATCCTACAGTTACGAAAGGACCGGCAATTCAGTAATTTATTTCGTTTATGAAAAATATTATTGAATAAATGATATAAAACTAATTTAAAATATCATAATATTTTATTTTTCGACCACAAATATCCTTATTCGGGATATTTGTGGCGCATACTGTATCCAAAATAGGATAAAGCATTCACCTTCCTGAAACAAATTTGAGAAAAAAGGTTCCCGGAATTTTTAAAAAATCCCGAAAACTCGCTACTTGAGTAGTGAATTTAATGCGACAAAAAGAAAAATTTGGGAAACCGACGCAAACCAATCGACAAAAATAGCCCTTTTCTTGAAACGTCCATCCCAAACAGCCATTGTTCTGCGCTGATTCGGCGACGAGTTCGGCAAAACTATGTGCAAAAAATTGAATCGGGTCAAATGCCGCGAACGTAGGCGTTCGTAATTTGTCCTGGTGACCTTTATATTTTTGGATGGTCTTCCGGAAACGAGAAGGCTGGAGGATCGTTATGAAGAGCTCATATTGTCGGGCCGTGATTTTGCGAGGACTTGTTTCCTTAGTTATTCTTCCCTGGATCGCTTCTTGCGGTGTCATGGACTGGCTTGCAGGAAAAGGTGGGAACGTGGATCTTTCTCGTGCGACCTGGTTGGTTGCGGAGAAGGTTCCTCTTGTTGTAGATAAGGGCGGAGTTCCTATCGGTAGCGGGGGGACAAGCACGCCAGTCAATAATCTCTTCAATCTTCCTCCGGGAACGAAAGTCAACGTTAGTGCCTTAGGTGGAGCGATCGATCCGACAGGGACTACCATCGTGAACGACTTTGATGGGGACGGGATCCTGAATATCAACGAATCGACGACTAACGTGTGGGTCGCCGATTATCCGGACATCGACGCCTCTGTCGCTCCTCCGATCACAATGAAGATCTCTATCTTAAAAAGCAGCACTGGTCAAAGCGATGAGATTACGAGCGATATTAACTCTGACGATCTGGAATCCACTAAGAACCAAGGTTCTGAATCGATCCATCAGAACGAACTGAATTTAAGAACAGTTCAATTCCAAGATCAATACAAGACTGAAACGGAAGCTAGTCAGTCACATGATTTTGAAGCAAGTACGAGTTTTAAATATAGTGGTGGCGGAGGAGAACAATCTTCGTCCAACTCTGCTTTTTCAATATCCGGCTCGGCTTCAATCAAAAATTCAAATAGTTGGTCCGCGCGAAATTTACAAGAAGCGACTACCACTAAATGGGCAGATAAACCATTTAAGAATAATATTGATAAGGATGCGACTTCTGTTAAATCTGATTCAGCAAGTACTTCGGCCCGAAAGTATAGATCTGAAAAAACATCCAAAGTCAGTACTACCTCCGTTGTGGAATCAAATGCCGGTTATGTTCGTGCGGCGCTTTACATTAAGAACAGATCTGTAAACATGCCAGTGAAATTGAGTAATATTCTTTGCACGCTCATGTTTGAAGATGCAAAAGGAAATTTGATTCCAGTTCAAAGCTTTCGTTTAAGAAACGATGATTATAGTTTGTTTCAGGTGGAAGTGTATGGGGGAGACGATTTCGGTCCGTACGTAGTGGAGCTTCCGGGTTTGAATACGGCAGAAATAGAAAGCGCTATTGCTTCTGGTTATAATCCCAAGATTTTCATCGTGGATTATACAATGACTCACGTTGCCGATTCAAATTATAAATCCGTACTCCTGAATTTTACGGGAGATAATTTAAAAGTTATCGAAGAGAACTCCAAAGGTAGAACTAGTTTGGTTAAAGTCTATGGGCCAAACTACAGGGAGAAATTTCGGGTGGCTGCCTTTGATGATCTTAGCGCAAATGATCCGTGTACTACGACAACGGCCTCCGTCCTTGCTCCAGGGGTGAGCTTAAAGAAAGCTTTACAGAGAATTTCTTGTTCCGGGCCTCAGGTGGAGTTTGCAGACTATGTTGCTGATTTTAGTGAATTTGCACCTGCATTATCTAATTCTAAAATACATATCAAAGGAATTAAATCGTTCGCAGGAATTCCAACAACGTTGCCCTGCACGGATCAAACGTATACTAGTTCCGATGGGGTTACAAGAACTGCCTGTGTTCAAAAACCAATCAGCTCCTGGACAGCCGATGAGATGCAGAATGCAGGCGTTTGGGCAATTTATTCCAACGGTAAATTCAACGCTCCGACTGAATATTGGGTAGATGGAACGAATATTAGAATCTTCGATCCTGGAAACGTCAGAAAAGCCCAGATGGTAAAGGGTGTTGATTCAATTATTTGGGCGGGAGATAATTACGATATCGTTTATATTTCCGTAAAGGATTTGGCAAAGAATGAAGTTAATCCTCCATATGGTGCAACCGCCATTGGAACTTCCGGGTCGTCTCCCACAGGAGGATCGATTGATCCAAACGATCCAAATTCTTACTTCAAGCTCAACACTCGTTGGGATCTATCTCAGTTCGGGCAGAATCCATACGAACCTGATCAAAATTCCTTCTTTGTCGGGAAAGTTGGCTTCGATGAAAAAGTAGTCTTTACTGTTCGTTTGGATCAAACTAAGTATTTGAGTCCTGACTTCGGGACTGCCACGAGCGGAGGGTCCTACCAATACTTTACGAATTTCAAATATACCCCTACGATTGCTACCAAGCGATTTAATATAGATCAGGTCATGGACTTTGAGATCAGCTTAGGTTTCGGGGGAAGTCGAACAGACTGGGTCCATGTCTATAAAGATACCGATCTAAACGATCCGTATCGAGTCCGTAAGATGTGGATCGATACTTCCGGGTATGCGGATCAGACATTCCGTATTTGTCTACGTATGCCTACTTTAAGCCAAGTGGTAGATCCATCCAATAGCTTGGTAAATATTTATATCCGTCCCGCTTTAAATAGCGCATATCGAAATACGATCTGGCCTTTGGCTTACACAGATGTGAAGAAGATGCGCGGTTCCTTGGATGTTCCTACAAGTATTGGAGACACTACACTTTATCTTTTTGGCGCCTATGGGAATATCGAGCCGAACGATTCTATCTATATTAGCGGCGACTCTTATCCTTATAATGTAGTAAGCAGCACTCCAACTCCAGGCGCTCCTTCCGGATATTATACTGTGGTAGTGGACAGCGCGATCCGCACTAAGAATAGTAGAACAACCGGAGTTACAATTCCGAGTATTCTGACCGCTCCTGATGCTCGTCTGATCGTCGATAATTCCTTTATTACAGACTGGAATACTCAGGTCAATGCAGCTCCTGCTTCGGATCCTACCATTCCGCAATTCTTACCTTTCCTAACAGGGGGAAGTCCAAGCAGTTGCTCAACGACGAATCTCTTCAATCCGTTCGGATGTTTAGGATATACTCCTGATTATCGAGCTGTAAACTGGATGGGTTCTTATAATACAGGAGTACCTTACTGGAATTCATGGGCGGATGCCGGAAGTTTTAGCAGCTTTCTTTCTTCCGGGATGTTTCAGCTGAGCACAAATTCTGGACGCACTTACAAAGTGGGAACTTTAAATAGTGATTATGTTCTGAGCGATCCAGGAACTGCGGTTCCTTTGAGTGAGCCTGTTTCCGTTACTTCAGGCGACGCTACTATGGTTATCTGGAGAAGAGATACTGCGATCTACGGAAAAGTGTTCCAGGTTTCAACCGGAACTGCTCTTTCTACCCAATTCCAGATCAGCACTACAGCAATTACAAGTCCTAACAAATTGTTGGCAAAGCTGGATAATGGAAAGGTGGCGATCGTTTGGGACAACGGTAGGGATATTTATATCGCTTTCCGAAACATGTCTACTTATGCAGCGATTGGGACTGAACAGAAGATCGTAACGAGAAATTACGATTTAGGCACATGGTCTACAATTGGCCTCGCCTTAGGATCAGATCGAGCCTTGATTGCTTGGAGTGACAACCAGTACATTGATGTTTTTAATACGCATAAATTGGTAAGAGGACGGATCTTCAATGCGGCGACTGGTGCATTGTCTATCGATACTTTCCTGATTAGCGATACGATGAACGGAGATCCGGCTAGATATGAAGTTTCTGTGGGAGGATTAGGCGGATCGACTGCGATTGTCGCAAGGCATTACGTGAATCCTAATTCCGGAAATAAGATTACGAACGCTTGCCTTTATAGTTTGACAACAGGTACAATGGTCGGGACCGACCAAGTTATCACTTCCGCAGCAAGCGCATCTCCTGGATTCCTTCATGTGAAAGGAGCTTCGACTAAAGGATTTGTTGTCTGGCAATCAAACTCGAATGTTTGGTATGCTCGTGGAATTGATATGGCAACCGGGGCTAAGTTGGGAACAACGGATCTTACTATTGATTCAAATATAACCGACTTAGAAGCTTCGATTTCAGGAAACTACCTCTTCGTTACATACTCTCTGAATGGAGGGATGAACCTAAAGGTATTAAACCTTGCGGACGGTCAGTTCCTTTATACGAATGCACTGCCAATCGGTTCCGTATCTGCGGCTGCAGTGCAAAGACCTGGCAAGACGGTTCTTTCCAACAATACAATCGTATCTGTTTGGGAGCATTACGAGAATTCTCAAAGGACGATCCGAGGTAGGACTGCGACTCTCTCACCATTTGCTTTAAAAGGAAGCGGAGAGTTCTTCATCAGTACTACGAACCAAGGAACTCAATCTGGAGTGTCTATCGCCGTGAACGATACTAAATCGATCCCAATCTGGTTTGCGCAGGATACGACTCAGCAAGTAATCCGCGGATTCAATTTGGATCTGAACAGTCCTGGATCCTTGCAGTACGGTTTGAATAACTTCTTCCTTTCTCCTTTGCTCGAAAGGGACTACACGCTCAGCGTGCAAATCGTTCCGTAAGACGAAAGAGGAACCTTGCCACTTTATAAAACTAGAAAGTGGCAAGGTTTATGTAGCTAACCGATCAAACAAAGGCAGTTATACATGTTTAGGCAGAGATCCTATATTTGGGAAAAGGCGAAGCCATTCTTGAATGTTCCCAAATTCTTTCGGAAAGGAAATGGACGCTCTTTTCAAGGGTATCTTTTCGTCCGAGCTTTTCTTGTAGCTGCCTCTTTGTTCTTTGTTTCTTGTTCCCATGGAACTGGTCTTATGAATCGGATTTTCAGTTCGGTGCTTCCTACTGGAAGTTCACTGCCTTCTCCCGGTTCGGCACCTTCTCCTGAGGGAAGTGATCTTTTCTCTATCTCGACGAACTATAGTGAGTCCATAGATGACCCGCAGACGAAAGCGGATCCGTTAAGTGGAGCGATCTTTATTGCACCACCTGAGCCCAATCATTTCGGAGAGGTTTCCTTAAATTATCCGATCCAAATTCCTTCCGGGCGGGCCGGAATGCAGCCTGAATTGGCGTTGTCCTATTCTTCCAATGGTGGAGACGGATGGGTCGGTATCGGCTGGAGCTTAGGATTGGGAGCAATTACTCGAACTCCGGAATATGGGGCTTTGTTCTACGATTCTCGCGATACATTTACCTGGAATGGTAAACGATTGATCAAGGTTTCCGGTTCCACTTCGAATGAGAACGGGACCTATCGCATTGAAGTTACCGATCAGAACTTCGTCATTTTAAATTTAACGAGTATAGAGAACGGAGGGATTTGGACTGTCCAGGATTCTTCCGGCACTAAATATACTTACGGGGATACGTCTTCGAATCGGATCTACGATCCGAGTCAGATCACTCGGACCTATGCTTGGTATCTTTCTAAGCAGGAAGATAGAAACGGCAATTATATGGAAGTGCAATACGACACTTCCCAATATTCGGAAAAGAGAAACTTATATATTCAAGAAATTCGATATACTGGGAATACACAAAGCGGTGTTGCCCCTAAACAGTATGTCCGATTCAATACGAAAACAAGACCAGATGCTTATGTAAGTAAGGCTCCCGGATTCATTATGATCATGGATCGTCTTTTGGATACGGTAGAAGTAGGCTGGAACGGTGGGAAACTTTGGACGTATACTCTTGTATACGATACTTCCTTTGATTCAGGAAGGCCCATTCTAAAAACGGTAAACTCCGATCGTCAAACTACCAAACCTGAATTCCAATATAGCACAGCGACTCGCATCCTCAATTGGCAAACGGTTGCCAACCAAGCTTCGAGTGAAACGGAAGTCCTTCCCGATTCCACTCAATATTTTGAAGGAGACTTCAACGGAGACGGGATATCCGATATGCTCTTCTTCAATCCTCAATCCGGGAATTGGAAGGCGGCAGAAGGCCGTAAGGAAGGCGGATATAATTTCAAACTCTACGCGAACCGCTATAAGAATTATGACGGGCCATCTAAGATCCGATTCTTCAAGGGAAATGTGAGTGGCGATTTTAACGGAGATGGAAGGGCCGATATCGGTTTTTATCTGCCGGAGACAAGGGATCTTATCGTAGCGGAACATGATGGGAGAGTATTTCAATTCAAGAATTACGGAAGATTGATGAGCGGTATCCCGGATATTTTCCGTATGGAATGGTTCCCGGGAGATTATGACGGAAATGGTTTATCCGATTCCATGCTGTTCGACGAGCCTACCGGGCTTTGGACCCTGATGTTGAATAAAGGCGGATACTTCGAATTCCTAAAGATCGGAAAGAAATTCCAGAACTTATACAGATCTGATTATTCTCCGAACGCGAACATGGATAGCGTGAGCACAACTGACACTTCGGTAGAAGGAAGATCTCAGTACAAGACTCACTTCCTGGTTGGAGATTATAACGGGGATGGGCTCACCGATATTTCTTTATATGATGCTCGTAACGGATATTGGTTCGTAGGAGAGAATCTACGAAATCCGGATAAGACCGATCCGATCTATTTTAAGACCAATTGGGTACTTTATAAGATCTTTACTGCACCTGAGCAGGCATTATTCTCGAACGATCGATTCTCCGGAGATTTTAATGGAGATGGCATTTCGGATTTTCTACTCTTCGATCGTGCTTCCGGGAACTGGACACTTGGCGCAACGACTAACGGTACGATCAACTTTCAGATCTGGTCTAAAACCCCCCAATTTACTTCTGTCACTCGTTGGCTCCAAGGAGATTTCAACGGAGACGGACAGACAGACATAGGATTCTTTTCTGCTTCCGATGGAAGGTTCTGGATCGGAGAAGCAACGAATAACGGATTCAGATATAAGATTTACAGCGATATGTCTTATGGACCGGACCAAAGCCGGGTCATGAAGACTCCTCTTCCTCTGGACGAAGTAAAACTTACCAAAGGGTTCGGAGTAATTAACGCCGCTTCCGATACCAAAACTGTCTTACTCGATTATCAATACGATGGAAATGCGAATCCTGGAAAGGGGGAGTTGGTCTTTCCAGGTTGCTTTACGCAGGACGATTGCAGCTCTTCTCCGGAGCTTTTGATCTATGATCGAAAAGCTGGGGTATTCGATTTTAAGAAAGGATCTACTTTTACTGAATCCGTATTAACTGGATTCAATCCAGAGGCTTCGACCGTTAGGACTCTTTTCAAAGGAAAGGCGGACCGATACACTACGAATGCAAGAGATGAAGTTCTCTTCTTTATGGATTTGGGCTCTACGAATAAATTCTTCGTAGTAACTCAGGCCAGCGGGACTTCTTTTCAGAGCAAGGACCTTGCAGGCATTACGGATTCCCAGATCGGGAATTTCGATATAGGAAGTAGCGCCTACTTAGTGGACAACTTTGATTCCACTTCTTCAAAATCTGTTCTTATTTTGGATGACCAGTCGACTACAGGTGCAGGAAGATTTTTGATCACCGGTCCGAGTGGAACTCGCTATTTGGATCCTGCGGGAGATGTTCTTTCTTCTTATCTTTATAATTTGTTCCAAGTGGGAACTTCCAGTGCGAATCGAAATAACCGCACGAACTTCAGTTTCTTCTCCGGAGATTTCTTAGGATCTGGAAAATCACAGATCCTTTTCGTCGATCGCAGGACAGGAACTCATAAATGGTATTTGGGAACTGTCGGTTCCACGACGATCCAATTCAAACTACTGACCGGGGGAGTCAGTCTTCCTATAACTACAGCAAATTATGATCTATCTAGCCAAGCTGGAATTCAATTTGGTCTCTTCCCTGAAACGATCGGTAAATCAATCGTCTACGAAGACCCTTCTGATTCTTCCGTAGTATTCTCTAAGATACGGATCACTGCGACTAGCGTTACTCGCACTGTATACAATCCTGGATTAGTTAGTTTCCTGAACGCTTTTGATCATAGAGGATATCCGATCATTGTGTCTAATGGTGACAACAGTCTCTATGATCTTTCCCAGAGTAAGATCGTAAGCTTGAGCGGTCCTGTGACGAGTGTATACTTGGACCGTCCGGATCTGATGACCAAGGTCTATCCTTTCCAGTGGATCCAGGGAGATTATAACGGAGATGGGATCACGGATATAGGGATCATTCATCTTAAGGAACCGAACTGGTATTTTGCCATGTCCAACGGAAGCGTTCCGGATATCGTGGAGAAGGTTGTCAACGGTATAGGCGGTTCTTATTCCTTCGAATATGAGAACTCTACCAAATTCGATAATAACGGAACGGATGATATACCGGATCTTCCCATCAATTATAGGGTTTGTACTAAGATTACCTTAGACGACGGTTTTGGGAATACGATCCCGAAAACATATTCATACTCTGGCGGGGTCGCTTTCTCCGGGTTCATTAACGGAAAGAAGGAGAATGATGCGTTCGGATTTTCGCAGTTCACGATGACCGATGCTGCAGGCTCTAAGACTGTTCATTCTTACTTTAGCCAACCTTATTCCAATTTTATGGACAACCGCGCCTTGGGTGGAGCGGAACAGCAGACCCGTATTGTAGGTTCCGATAACAAGGATTATGGAACTGTAAAATACACTCACGATATCCAGCATATCGAGATTACTACGGGCAAGATCTCTTATCTTTCTCATACGAATAAGGTGGAGAAGTTCATCAATGGGACTGCTACGGAGACCACTCAGAATTCGATCACTCTAGACGGGTATAAGCTCACCAATACTCTGGAGACTGGAACAGATCTGTTTGCGGATATGGCTCATTCTTCCCAGACATTTACTACATCCACGGATTTTGAGACGGATACAAATTCGAATCAAACTCGTCCGAAGCGGGTCGTTTCTTTAGCAAGTTCCACTCATGAGACTACGACCACGATCTTATACGATTCCAAAGGGAATCCGACTAAAAAGACTACTTCCTATTCCGGTAGCGGGCTTCCTTCCGTTTCCTCCAAGGTGATCGATTCGAGTTACGATGCGTATGGAAATCTGGTACAGGAGAAGGATAGTAGTTCGAGCCCAAATCGTGGGACTTCTTACGAGTATGACGACGAGCTGCACCAGTTTATTACGAAGAAGACAAGCTTTGGTGGATCCGTACAATTACAGACTCGATTTACGATCAACTATGCGAAAGCGTTCGGTTCTCCCGAAGATAGTACGGATCCGAATGGGAATAAGACCTATTTCGAATATGACGATTACGGAAGATTGATCGAATCCAGCGCGGACACGGATAGTGGTGTTAAGGTTCTCGCATCGTATGATTTCAATTCGAACTATCCATTGAGTGCGAAGACCACTTTCCCATCCGGGAGCGGGGATCCTGACTTTGCAACCCGATCCTATAAGGATGGAATGGGCCGGGTCATCTATACCGTAAAAAGAGCGTCTAACGGTCTGTTTGTAAGATCGGGAAAGATCACCTACGATGGGGATGGAAAAGTATCTCGCACAGGACAGCCGGACTGGGCCGATGCAAGTGAGATCGACACCTACGCTCCGCATGCGGAAGAAAAGAACCCGAGCCAATTCCGCTATGATCCGATCGGACGTTTGGTGCAAACCATTCTTCCGATCGCCGCTGGAGAGACAGAAGCAACCGTTCTAAGCGTAACTTACAACGATCCTTTTGAAACAGTAGAAGCCCATAGCGGCGGAACGAGCAAGCGCACTGTTAAGAACTCCAGAGGACAGGTCCTATATGTAGAAGATTTCGGATCCGACGGAACGGATTCCCAGATCGGATTCTGTTACGATATTGCGGGGAATCTGATCAAGAAATCCGATCTGAATGATGGAGGAAATCTAAGTTGTGATGCGAGCGGACTTACTGTAAAGGATACTTCCGGAAAGAACCAAGCATATTGGCAATTCGATGCATTCGGCCGCCAAAGAAAACAAAGTGATCCCGATTTTGGAGTTAGCACCAACACCTATAATGCCTTCGGGGATTTAACCCAGAGCACGGATGCGCGCGGGATCGTTACAACTTACTCTTATGATTCCTTGGGAAGATTGAGCACGAGAAGCGTTTCTGACGGAGATACGTATTACGACTACGATTCCGGCAGTGGAAGCGAGAATGCGCTCGGAAAACTCGTAAAAGTAGAAGACGGGGCCCAAACCAAGACCTTCAGCTATGACAAACTGGGAAGGGTAAAGAAAGAAACCAGAAGTCTCAAGAACCTGACGATCGATCTAGCAGACGGACCGTATATTACAGAATACCAATATGATCTATTGGATCGAGTAACGATCATAGATTATCCGGAGCATCCTGTGAGCTATTCCAGGATGAGGGCCTGCTATACCTATGGAACTGCAGGTTATATTTCCGGTATCTCTGTCCAAGTGAATACGAACGGGATCTTGCCTGGATATTGCAGCAAGACCATCGTAGAGAATATTACCTATAATGAATTCGGACAGACTGCAGGATTCACATTAGGCAACGGGATCCAAACCAATTACACATACGATATAAAACAGAGGATGGTCCGTATCAATTCCACAGGGGATGTGGACGGAAACTCCAAAACCTTGCAAGACGCGGTGTATGCGTTCAATAGCCGAAATAATATCACTTCCATCGCGAATAATTCAACCGATTATACGACTGCATTCAATTACAGTTATGACGGATTGAACCGACTCGTAGCAGCCGACGGGATCTTCCAGGAATCCGCAAGCAATTATACCAAGACCTTCCGCCAAAGTTTCTCGTACGCACAAAACGGAAACTTGAGCGCCAAGAGAGAGCATAATTATACGGATAGTTCCATCCAAGACGAATGGAATTATCAGTACAGCAATCACCAAGTCACACAGATCAATTCCACACAGAGCGGGAACGATAGACTCGTAATGAGCTACGATTCCTCCGGGAATATGCTCACCCAGAGGGACAATCTCAAGGACCTAACTAAGAATATCAGCGTAGATTCCCAGAACCGGATCACTCAGGTCCAAGATTCTTTGAATGTAACCATCGGAAGTTATTGGTATGACGACGGTGGCTTTAGGGTCCGCAAGAAAGCATTGGTCCCGCAAGGTGCCGGCTCCGTAACCCAAGAGATCCTATATCCAAGTAAATTCTATGGATTGGAATATCTAGACCAAGACAATCTATTACGTTCTATTAATAATGTTTATTTGAATGGGGTCCGGATCGCAGCCCTCAACGAAGAAGGAACAACTGCGTATTTCCTAACCGATCAGGTGGATTCAGTTTCTCACGTCTTGGATGAACAAGGGCATACCTTAACTCAAACCCAGTACGAACCATACGGAGAGACACTTGTCCAGAGAGGAAATCTGGACTTTGCGCCAAAGTATAACTCCCAGGAGCTAGACAAGGAAACCAATTTCTATTTCTATAATGCACGCTATTACGATCCGCAGATTGCGAGATTTACGAGCGCGGATACTGTCATTGATGGGGCACGAAGTACGCAGGGGTGGAACCGGTTCTCGTATGTTGGGGGGAATCCAATTCGGTATAAGGATCCGACGGGGCATTGGGCGGACGATGATGGTAATATAATAGCAAGTCCTGAAAAACCATCTTATTGGTCTACGCCAGAGAATCCAAGTTATTCAGCAAAAGCTGGAGCTTTCTTCAAAGGAGCAATTGATAGCATTCCTCTGCACTTAGCAACGGGATTTGCTGCCCTTAAAATCTCCGCCGCTGCCCCAGGGACAGCGCCGATCATCCTGGGCGGTGGAATTGGCCTTGGTATTGTAGAAGCAAATGCAATCGCCTCGGGAGAAGAACAAAACGAATACGGTAGGACTCAGGGCATAAGTATTCTCGGTCGATATGAAAGAGCGGGGAGCTTATTTGCTGGCGGTATTATTTTCGGCCGTCTTGGAAAAGGTTTGAATCAAGTTAAATTTTCAGGAAATGGAGGACCAGAAGGAGGGAATGTTAATGCAGTTGTAGTGAGAAATCCAATTGGGTCCCATGCGAAATATGATAGATTTGCGGAAAGAGGAATTACCGAAAAAATGACGTCAGTTGCCATTCGAAAAGGGCAAAAGTTTTATGATCCTAAAACCGATACACATGTGTATGTTCAAAAAGGTGCTTTTGCAAGTGGAAAGGATTTACTTGTTGGGACAAATCCTGCAACCGGGAAGGTTACCACAGCGATTAGAGGAAGTAAATTAGACAATAAGCGATTTATCCCAATACCAAAAGAGTAGAAGATGAAAATTGTTTGTCAGTTGATTGATTTTAATTTCTATTTTTCCTTTCCAAAATTGCGAGAAGGCCTTGTTAACACGGAAATTATAGAAAATGCTAGCCTCTTATTGGATTCCAGGGAGGAGTGGATTGGTATTCACATAGAAAAACACGAACCGACATATATTTATTGGGTTAATAGTCCTATAATTGCTTCTTCACGTATTCAGGAGGTTTATGTTGACTATTTGGAAAATAAAATAATAGGCATCGAAATTAATTTGTGGATTGAAAATCGGGATATTCGTTTAGATTGTTTGATTAAAGCAATGGGGGAGAATAACTAGAATATCAGTTTCTTAATATTGACGACAATCATTTTGGAGGAGTTAATCCAGAGAATAGAATATCGGGCCTCTCAAAACATCCCCTTCACCTTTGCCCATTCTTTCTCTCGTCCTTATCTTTCAACTTCAGTAAAGTCTTGTTGAACCCATTCGTGCCTACGATCTTGACGCGGTTCTCGTTCAGAACTTCGAGCTCGTAGGTCACTCCGTCTACAGTATACGAATCATTTAATATACTAATGGACTTCATGGGCTTTTCCCACATTCCCTAGATAATACCTTCGCACTTACACTAAAGAAAGAGCTAAATCAAAATTGAAAATAAATGAAGGATCGTTCACCGGAAACGGATCCAGCAACCCAGAAGCCTACAGCAATCCCGACAAGTGGCAATGCATAGCGAAACGCCCAGTTCCATTTCTCGGATTTGAGGTTGAATCGGCGGTATTCGAACCAATGTAGGACCAAGAAAGTAAGTAGGATCCACTGGACGCTTCCGGGGATTTTCAGTTTATTTCCTGTGATATTTGCCAATCCGGAGAAAAAGGAAATAGCGTCAGTCACTGAATCTGCTCGGAAGAAAACCCATCCGAAGCAGACAAGATGGAAGACTATTAAAATCGAAACGATTTTGGGCAGTTTTTTAGTAATCGGAAAACGTGCACCAATCATTCTTTCGAGTCCTAAAAGGATCCCGTGCCAAGCTCCCCATATTATAAAAGTATAATTTGCTCCATGCCAGATCCCGCCGAGTAGCATGGTGATAAACAAATTGAGGTAAGTTCTACGATCACCGAATCGATTTCCTCCCAAAGGAATATACAAATAATCCCGCAGCCATGTGGAAAGTGTAATATGCCAACGTCTCCAGAACTCTCGGAAGGAGCCTGAAAAATAAGGAGCCAAGAAATTCGGAGGGAGTTTATATCCTAAAAGTAATGCACATCCTCTGGCGATGTCCGTATAACCGGAAAAATCACAATAAATCTGAACGGCAAAGCCGTAGAATGCTGCCCAATGCGCCTCTGCATTATAAATTCCTGGTGAGCTGTAAACGGAATCGATCCAAGGAGAGATTTGATCTGCGATCAGCACCTTCTTAATTAACCCGAATACGATCCACCAACATCCGGTGAGTGAAAAAAGGATCCTCGGGGTTTTAGGAACATGGATCCTATTTAGGAAATCTTTAGCGCGCAAGATCGGTCCTGCAATCAATTGAGGGAAGAAGAGGATAAATAGAAGAAAATCCTGAAAAGAAACTTTGTTCTTAAAGTCTCCTCTATGCACGTCCACTTGGAAGGAGATCATTTGGAACGTATAAAAGCTGATGGCAAGCGGAAGGATCCATTCTCCAGTTCCGGGAAGGACATTGAGCTTAAAGCCAAAATCGGTTAATATCCTTTGAAAGAATGGGTAGTATTTGAAGGCAAAAAGATTTACCAGATTCAGGACCACGATCCAGGTGAGTGCCTTTTTTCTACCTTGTAGTTCGAAGAAATAATAAAATACGTAATTCAAAATTACGATCGAAACGAAATGAACTAGAAAAACAAGGCTCCAATACCCGTAAAATACAAGTGAAGCGAATATGAGAAAGCCTCTCCTCCATTTGTGGCCCAAAGCCCAATAGATCAAATAAACAAAAGAGAAGAAGATCAAAAATGCGAGACTATTAAATAACATGTTTTTCTAAATTACCGGTTGGATTAGCGAATAGGCAGAAGAAAGGAAGAAAGTTCTGTAAAGCATCTCGGAGAAAAATGACCTACATCCCGAAAATAATTGCATTTCATCGGAAGATCGTTTGCATCCACGTATTTTTCTCCGTAACTGCGAATCGTATTTATGACTTTCGATTCAAACTCTTTTTGATTAGATTCGGATCGCTCGTACTCGTTCAAAAGGGTATGAACTCGCGGTCTCCAATAAATTGTAGGGATGCCTTTTTCTTTCAATAGCAAGATTGTTTTGGTCAAATACTCTAATTCTTCAGGATCAGCTTTATACGAATTCCCGGTTTGTTCACTTTTTAAGACAAGGAGACCGGCTTCGAATTTTTCCCTATAGATATTGCCCAGCTCAGGACCTGGATTAAAATAATCTTCGATAGTAAACGTTTCTAGGCGAGGCCGGTCCTTTTTGGTCAATGCGTGTTTTGTAGCGTCGAAGATACCACTTTCAGTCATGCCTGCAACGATTGATTCCCATTTCCGATCTTCTCCTTGGAGAAGTCTGAGGAAATTATTCGGAGAAAATTGATATTTGTAAGACAAAAAGAAATTTGGAAAGACGATTTCCCAAACGGTTTTCAGTCCTAGTTGTCTCCAATGCAACAAGGCGAAATTTACGGGGATGATATTCTGCTTAAGAAAATTCTTATATTTTCTATCGTTGTTAAAGCTCATCATCGAAACTTCAACGAATGCGAAATCCGGCTTCCACCCTCGCTCTAATGCTTGTAATAGGCGGACGTAAATAAGACGCATGCTTGCGCCTGCCATGCCTATGCTTACTCCTTCCCATTCTTCTAACGATTTCGATATTTGCGGAGTTAGAAATGGGTCTTTTCGGGTAAAACCGATATTTGGATATCCATTAAAGTAAATACTTCGGGAGGTTCCGGCGGCAAGAAATACTTTCTTGGATTTAACATAGTTCAATTCATCTAGATCTTCATTCTTTATGAGAGACGTGAATGAACCGGTATATGGAAGATTGGCGGCAAGCTTCTCTTGCACGGAGCTGATCAAGAAGATCTTATCAATTATGAGAAAGGAAATTAGAATTAAAACTGGGATAAAAAATGCAAAAAACTTTCGCTTTCGATAGTTCTTTCCGGATACATCATGATTCACGTTACATGTGTATAATTCGAATGCATCGAAGCAAGCCTTTTTTGAATAGTAGCAATGGAGACTGCTTGAGATCTAATTGGAGGTTTGATTTTTCTATTCTAAATTTCTTATTAATGATCTTAATATTGATTTTTAGGTTGGAAGTTAACCGCTGATTTACGAATCTCCAAGCTCCCCCCTCAAAACACTCCCTTCACTGCCTCCCACAACTTCGCCCACTCCTTCTTTCTCTCATCCTTGTCTTTCAACTTCAACAAAGTCTTGTTGAACCCGTTCGTGCCTACGATCTTGACCCGGTTCTCGTTCAGAACTTCGAGCTCGTAGGTCACTCCGTCTACAGTATACGAATAATTTAATATACTAGTGGACTTCATCGGATATTCTTTCTCCGCGAGATATGCCTTTCCCTTTCTGAAATCCAGGGTGATGCATTGGGTTTCTTTCAGCATAGGCTCGCAGAATTTGCCTGCAGGTGGGGGGACCGGTTTGAACCCGCAATCCAGGATCAGAAATGGGACAAGAAGAAGGAGTCGTTTCATTTTATTCCTCGATGGGGAGTTTGGTTTTGAGGGTCGGGTTCTTTGCGAGGATCTCTCTGGCTAATTTCAGGACTTCTTCCTTTCTGTCCGCGGAAATCGGATAATATTCTTCTAATAGAGCGATTGCCTTAGGAGACAAGTTTTGGTAGAAGAAGATCTTTGCTTCCAAGATCTTGGAGCTTCCTGTGAGAAAATCTTCGTTTGTGTTTTTCACTCTGCGGAGGAAATTCAAGGAGGATACATATTGTCCGGCTCTGAACTCGGAGAGTGCGATCAAGAAATCGGATTCCCTCCCGGAGAGCAGTAAGGGGCCGGAGATCTCGGGGCGGGCGAGAGTCTTTTTGAGAAAATCTGCATTCCCGGAGAGTGCACTTCCTGCGAGGCAAGTCCAAGCATAACCCGCCTTTAATTCCGGACTCAGCTTCTCGGGATCGATGGACACAAGCAATTTGTTCAAAGCGGCTCTGCTGAGCTTTTGGCGGATCGCTTCTCCGAATGCGATCAGATAACGATTGTCCGTGGACTCCATAAACTCAGGATCCACTGCTTGGGCACGTAATGCCTGTCTGTACGAATCTTCGACCAAGGGTAAATAAGAGCTGTCTTGGGCTAAGAATTCCTCGAATCCTGTATACGCGATCTTGGATAATGTACCGGAATCAAAACGAAATCCCAATAGTAAGAATTCATAATATCCTGATAGAGCGGAATAATGATAAGAGATCCCTTCCTTCGGATTGGAAGTCACAAATTCTTTTGATACCGATTTGAAGTCCTTGATCTCTCCTTCTTTCGGTTCTCCTTTTACGATCCCTTCTTGCAATATCTTTCTTTCCTTTTCCAAAAGAAGACGTCTGTCTCCCGCGAACAGGTTCTTGATGTCCTGACGAAAGAAGAAGGCTATGCCCCCCAAGGCTAATAAGATAAGAAAGAATACTAAGGGCTTATAATTGGCTTTCTTCCGGTAACTTCTGTGGTTGGCTTGGTACAGCATGTATCTGACAGATTTTCCCGAAAGGCCGGATGTTTCACTTATTTTTTGGCGCAGGAATACCTACTCGGGCTTGACTCCAGGACCCTCCTTGGATTCCGTGTAAATATGCCTTATAACTACGAGTTTGATGAAGATTACGAGACAGACGGCGACGAGGACTTTCTCGACGACGAAGTCGTCACTTTTGTTTGCGAGGACTGCGATCATCGTTGGGAAGATGACAGTGAAGGTTCCTATAGTGGCCCTGAAAATCATATCTGCTCCATGTGCGGTTCTTCCAGCGTAATCGAACTTTAATCCTAAAGCGGCCGTTTCCTTTTTTATTCGGGATGTTCCAGGCCGCTTCCAAATTCTCCGTTATTCTATTTTTCCTTCTATTCGGTGCCTCCGTTTTTGGAGTGGACTTCGAGCAAGTTTACGAATATTATAAAAAAGGAAATTACGATACTCTCGTAAAAGTTTCCCGCCATGGTCTCCGCTCCGGCGAAGTGGATTATAAGATCCTTCTTCTCTACGTCGCCTCCGAGCCCAGCCTCGAGGAGATTGACAAGACCCTTCTTAGCATTTATTCCAGATCCAAGGATCATCCTTCTATCTTCTTCAACTCCGTGTATTTATTCTTAGAGAGAGCCTTGGTACTAGAGGCTTACGACTCCGGAACCCGTTGGGGAAAGATCTTCTTAGATAAAGGAGAATCTTCCGTTCGTTATGCGGAAGGTGTCTATACTTACGCTTGCATTTTGTATTCGGCAGGAAATTATCAATCCGCGGAAAGCGTTTTAGACAAGGTCAAGTCCACTCCCAGGGATTCTAAATTGGGCAAACGTATTCGCATCCTGGAAATGAACCTGGATAAGAAGAAAGAGGAAAAATGAAACCAAAGAAGGGGAAAGGGCTTCGGATCCAAACGGGAGAATTGAAGGGTAGAGTCATTCCTTCTCCAGTCACTCCGGAGGGTAAGAGTAATTTTACTCCTGCGATCATTAAGAAATCATTATTCGATATCCTGGAGTCCTTGCAATTGCAAGGCAGATTGAATCTGCAAGATTCTGCCTTTATCGATATGTTTGCCGGCTCCGGGCAGATGGGGATCGAGTCCTTGAGTAGAGGTTTTGCTCGGGCCGTCTTTCTGGAACTTGCCTGGGACCGCTACGAAAGTCTGAAAGGTGTCTTGGAAAAATTAGGCAAACCTCATCTAATCATGAGAAAGGACGCACTTCGGTTCCATTCGGGTCTGGATATTCCGGAGACTTCCAAGGTGTATTTCATGGATCCACCGTATTCTTTCTGGGAAAAGAAAACCCAGAAATTGAGAACGGTCGTGGACGAGATCATACAGAATGAGCCTGGGACTGCAGCGATCATCATTCAATCTCCGACTCCTTTGGATTGGGAAGATTTTACCTCTCGTTCTTTCGGAAGGAATACTTTGAATGTCCGCATTCTGGTCTAAATCCAAAGGATCTTTCTTCACTCAGTTTCATTCCGGTAATCCTTGGCTTCACGCAGGGATCTTCGTATTCGTTCTCTCTCTTCTATGTTTACTCACGAATACTTCCTTTCATGTGATGGGAGTGGATATCAGTGAGTTCGCTTCTTTGTTCTATGGACTAGCCCCTCTTCTTTTGCGAGACTTAGGAGGAGTTCTTCTTTCTGCATATTCATTCTTTCTCGCGGCCCTGATCTTATTTTTAGGTCCAGAGTTTATGGATTGGAAGAAGGGGGAGCGGATCTCACCTCTGCGCATCTATTCCATTCTGTTTTCTGTCTTATTCCTATTATTCTGCCATTCCGTTTCCAAATATCCGCAAGTGTACGGAGAGTTTTTCTATTATAGGCACACTTGGGCTCTCGGGTTTCTGTATTTCATCACGGATCATTTTCCTCCTTGGGTATTTTCTTCCCTGCTCGGGATCTTTCTGGGCTTACAAGTCGGCAGGAGTTTCTTCTCTCTTTGGCAAACGAAACAGTATCGTTCCCTGATAGAATATCTAGTATTTATAATACTCTTCTACTTGTTCCATCTCAGCGGTTTGTTCTTGGGGATTTTTGCTCTTTGCTTTTTGTATAGTAAGGATTTTTTACTGATCACTCCTGCAATTGTGAGTAAGGATCCTTCGGCGATCGGGGAAACAGGATCTTGGAAACTTACTGGCGTATTCCGATCTAAAAAGGATCTCGCCCTTGCTTCCGCGCTTCTCTTCGCATTCGGTATTTCTATATTCGTACATCATGATTTTCAAAAGGGACCTTCTTCTCCGCAATTTCCGATCGCAAAGAAGTCTAAAGAATTCAATGTTCTCATTCTCGCCGCGGATAGTATCCGAGAGGACAAACTCGGCTTTATCCAAGGAAATAAGGATCTCACTCCGAATATAGATGCACTTGCCAAAGATTCAGTTGTGTTTCTGGATCACCATACTACCATTCCTCGGACCTTTCCCGCTTGGGCAGATCTATTGACGGGAAGATATTCTTTTGAGCATGGCATCCAAGATATGTTCCCTGATAGAGAGGATAGGTCCAAGCTTGGAGTTTCCATTCCTACTCTTCCTTCCTTTCTGTCGGAGACTCATAGAACTGCAGTGGTCTCTTCTTTTGCGGGAGATATTTTCCCGAGAGCCAACTGGGGTTTCCAAGAAATACACGCGCCGAATTTCAGTGCGGAGACTCTCACCCAACAGAGAACGATAGAGTCTCAGGTATTCTTTCTTCCCGTGTTGACCGGTTCTTTTTTTGGAGGAGGGGAATATCTTTCTTCTATCCGTTCCTTACCTACGTTAGGAGACGATTCTCGTATCCTTTCCGATCTGGATCCGATCTTCGATCGAAAAGGAAAGCCTTTCTTTGCAGTTTACTTTTCCTCCGTGACCCATTTCCCATACAGTCCTCCGTATCCCTTCTATAAGGACGGGACGGATCCGAACTACTACGGTCCTTCCAAATACTTTCGATTCGTAGATCCAAGCAATTCCGAGAAGCCAGACGCAAGAGAGCAGGAACAGATCCGTAAGATATACCAAGCCTCTCTGAAGTCCTTCGATCATGCTGTGGGCGAGATCATCGCTCGTTTGAAAGAAAGGGATCTATATGATAAAACTTTAATACTTCTCACTTCCGACCATGGGGAGTCCCTGTTTGAAGAGGACCATTCTCATGGGCATGGGGAACATCTCCGGGGAGAAGGGGTTACCAAGGTCCCTCTCCTCCTCAAGTATCCTAAGTCGTTCTCCGGGCAAAAAGCCGGGAATTTTAAAGGGATTACCAGCTCTTTGGATGTTTTCCCTACGGTTTTAAGCGTTTTGGAAACCGATTCCAAGCCGGATCTAGGGGGGAAGGATCTAAGCCATCTGCCGACCGGGGGGGATTGGGCCGAGGATAGAACGGTCTATTCGGAAACCGGGATCTGGTTCTCGGACCGAGGGGATCATTTCTTCCAAAAGGATCGGATCCGTTATCCGAACATTCTGGAATTGCATACGATCGATCCGGAGGACGGAAACAGCGTGACGGTTTCCGACTCCTATGCCAAGGAAACAGTCCTATTTTCGAAACATAGAATGATCCAGGACAGAAGCAGGAAGCTGATCTATGTGCCAGGCCCGGAAGGAGTGAAATATCTCTGTTACGATCGGAAGAAGGACCCTTGGAATACCCATCCTCTTCCCAACGGAGCCTGTGCCGATCTCAAGTCTCGATTAGAAATACTGCTTCTTAATTCCGGTAAATGGAAGAAGGCGGGAGAATATTTCCTGCCTAAGACAGGTTCCTAGAATAGGTAGGAACTCCTACGTTTTCTTCCACGGAAAGGCTTGAAGTACAAGCTAGAATAAAAATCCTGGAAATAATATGCCCAAGAGGGAAGAAATCCGCTCCGTTCTCATCCTAGGATCCGGGCCGATCGTTATCGGTCAAGCCTGCGAATTTGACTATTCCGGAACCCAGGCCACCAAGGCTCTGAGAGAAAAAGGAATTCGAGTCATCCTTCTGAATTCAAATCCCGCGACCATCATGACGGATCCGGACCTTGCGGATGCCACTTACGTGGAACCGCTCACTGTGGCAGTCGTCCAAAAGATCCTGGAAAAGGAAAAACCGGACGCCATCCTTCCTACTGTGGGAGGACAAACCGCACTCAATCTAGCACTTGCCTGTCACAATGCAGGTATTTTAGAAAAATATAATGTTGAGCTGATCGGGGCAAAGATCGACGCGATCAAAAAAGCCGAGGACAGAGAGCTCTTCAAGAAAGCGATGCAGAAGATCGGGGTCAATGTGCCGAACTCCGGACTCGCTAATAATATCAAGGAAGCATTTGAGATCAAGGCAAGGATCGGCCTTCCTCTTATCGTAAGACCTGCTTTTACTCTGGGAGGGACCGGCGGAGGGATTGCCTTCGACGAGGAAACCTTCGAAGAAGTGGTGAGTAAGGGGCTCAAAGCCTCTCCGATCAGCCAAGTGCTTCTGGAGCAATCCGTACTCGGATGGAAAGAATTCGAGTTAGAGGTCATGAGGGACCTGGCTGACAACGTAGTCATTATATGTTCCATCGAGAATATAGATCCGATGGGAGTACATACGGGAGATTCCATCACTGTCGCTCCCCAGCAGACACTTTCCGATAAGGAATACCAAAATCTCAGGGACATGTCCATCAAGATCATCCGTGAGATCGGAGTGGAGACAGGCGGTTCGAATATCCAATTCGCGGTGAATCCTGCCGACGGAGATGTGATCGTGATCGAGATGAACCCTAGGGTTTCTCGTTCTTCCGCGCTTGCTTCCAAGGCAACCGGATTCCCGATCGCAAAGATTGCAGCTCTTCTCTCCATCGGGTATACCTTGGACGAGATCAAGAACGATATCACAAGAGTCACTCCTGCATCCTTCGAGCCTTCTATCGATTATGTAGTGACCAAGATCCCAAGATTCGCATTCGAAAAATTCCCAGGCACAGACGATACCCTCGGCGTACAGATGAAGGCAGTCGGAGAGGCCATGGCGATCGGCAGGACCTTCAAGGAAAGCTTCCAAAAGGCAATGCGTTCCTTGGAGATCGATCGATTCGGTTTTGGATCCGACGGGAATTTCGCGGAACTCGTAGAATTCCATTCTCTTTCCGCTCCGCAAAGATCCGAAAGAATAGACGCATTCTTACGTAGACCGAACGACAAGAGGATCTTCTATGTAAAGAAAGCCTTAGAAGAAGGCTACAGCGTGGAGAAGATCCACGATCTTTGCAAGATAGATCCTTGGTTCTTATACCAATTCGAAGACCTGCAAAAACTAGAAAAAGAGTTTTTGGAAAAAGGGGATTCTATCCTGCCGAAACTCAAGAGAGCGGGATTTGCGAATCGCCAGTTGGCCTTCCTCGCTAAGAAACAAGAGATCGAAAAGATCCTATCTTCTACCCATACTCCGGACAAGAAGAAGGCGGAGATTGGCTCCATCCTTAAGAAGGAAGAGCTTCGATTAGAAGGTGTATTACAATCTTCTCATATAGCTCCCGTATACAAGAGGATCGATACCTGCGCCGGAGAATTTGAGGCATATACCCCGTATTTCTATTCTTCCTATGACGAAGAGGACGAGACAAACGTCACTTCTGCCAAGTCTGTAATTATTTTGGGCGGCGGGCCGAACCGGATCGGACAAGGGATCGAGTTCGATTATTGCTGTTGCCATGCTTCCTTTGCTCTCCAGGATCTGAAAGTAGAATCCATTATGGTGAATTCCAATCCGGAGACAGTCTCTACGGACTACGATACTTCCGATCGACTCTATTTCGAGCCTCTGACCCTAGAGGATGTACTTCAGATCTACAAAAAGGAAAAGCCTTCCGGAGTCATTATCCAATTCGGAGGACAAACCCCTCTCAAGCTCGCTAAGGACCTGGAGAGCAGGGGAGTTCCCATCCTCGGAACGAGCCCGGACTCCATCGATAGAGCCGAAGACAGAAAGCGTTTCGCAGAAGTATTAGAAAAACTGAAATTAATCTCTCCTAAGAACGGGATCGCAACTTCCATGGAAGAGGCGCGCAAGATCGCACAGGCGATCACCTATCCAGTGCTCGTTCGTCCAAGCTACGTCTTGGGCGGAAGGGCCATGCTCATTATCAGCGAAGAGAAAGAGCTGGATAAATACATGGAAAAAGCGGAAGAGATCTCCGAAGACAGGCCTCTACTCGTGGATTCCTTCTTAGAAGACGCGATCGAAGTGGATGTGGACGCTCTTTGCGACGGCAAGGACGTGTTTATCGCCGGGATCATGGAACATATCGAAGAAGCTGGGATCCATTCCGGTGACTCTGCTTGTGTTCTTCCTCCTCAGTCCCTATCCAAGAATGTGCTCGCAGAGATCCGAAGAGCCACAAGAGAGCTTGCCTTAGAACTTCAGGTCAAAGGACTGATCAATATACAATACGCGGTCAAGGACGAGGTCGTCTATGTGATCGAGGTAAACCCTCGCGCCTCTAGGACCGTACCTTTCGTATCCAAGGCTTTAGGACATCCTATCGTGAAATATGCGACCCGCATCATGATGGGAGAGACACTGAAGGATCTTCCACTTCCTAAAGAGATGGAATTCCCTACGGTCAACGTAAAAGAAGCAGTATTACCTTTTAATAAATTTCCAGGAGTGGATACCATCCTCGGTCCGGAAATGAGATCCACCGGAGAGGTCATGGGGATCGCCGACACCGCAGGTGAGGCCTTCTTAAAATCCCAGTACATGGCTGGAGAGGAGCTACCTTCTCAGGGAACCGTATTCGTTTCCGTGAATGATAAGGACAAGAAAGAGCTTTTGAAGTATATCAAGGATCTTTCCAACCTAGGTTTCAATCTGATCGCCACCGAAGGGACCCATAAATTCCTTTCGGATAGCGGGATCCTTTCCTCCAAGATCAATAAGGTCTATGATAACCAATTCCCGACCGCTCTCGACTATATCAGAGAGAACAAGATCCATCTGATACTGAATACACCACTCAGCAGAGTGACCCGGGACGATAGTTTTGCGATCCGCCAGGCCGCAATCCGTTACAAGATCCCTTGTTTGACCACTGCAAGTGCGGCGAAGGCGCTTATCAAGGGCCTCGTAGAGATGACGGACAAGGGGTTTACCATCCGTTCTCTCCAAGAGATCCATCGCTCTAAATAAGCGGACCTGTTCAATTAGAGACATAATCCCGAAAGGGAAGAAGATAATTTTATAAAGTCATCAAGGAATTCCGGCATATTTCGATCCTTAATAATGCAAGGGGCGAGCTATGCAGATCAGAACGGAAGGACCAACCAGAGAAGAAGGGTATTCGATCCAATCGGAGCCTAAGACATCCGTATCCGAAAAAACGGGCGCCCCTGCCGTAAGCTTCATGGATCTCATGAAGTCCATACAACTCCGCTCTCAAATGGTTTTAGAAGAAGGCCAAAAGGTTTCCGAGCCAGCCTTCGAAACAGTTTCCAAAGAAGAAGTCGCCGAAGAAAGAGAACTCTTTGAAGAAGAAGAGATCAGTTCCGACGAACCGGAAGACAAAGAGATCGACACGGAGAATTCCAAACTCGTTCGACTCTTCGAGAGTAAATCCAAAGAAGAAGTATCCGAGGACGGAGAAGAAGATCTCGAGCTGGAATTAGAAGAAGTAGAATTGGATTCTCCTTTTATCAGCCAGATGAGCGCCTTTATTACAAATCTGGAATCCAAGCAGGAAAAGGAGATAGAGATCCATCCTGCAAACAAAGAAGAAACATCCTTATTCAAAAAGATCTCCAAGCAAAGTAAAGAAGAATCCCATGTGCAGCAAGCGGCTGCTGAAAAAGAAGAGACCCAAGCTTCTTCCATTAAAACAGGTAAGGAAGAAGAAAAACGTCCTAATAAGGAGATCAAAAGATCCTCTGAAAAGGAAAGTCTCGAAGAAGGTCTGAAAAGCCTAGAAGAGGCCCGTAAATTCTCCAAACCGGCTAACGAAGAAAAGATCCTAACCGTATTAAAAGAATCTCATAAAGAGAATTTCATTCCCGAATCGGAGAACTGGAAGATCACCAGAGAAAAGAAGCAAGAATCGCTTTCCGCAATCACTAAGAACCAGGCAAAGATCGCTTCCGCAGAAGAAGCATCCGCTAAATCCGATTCTTCCGGTAAAGGTTCTCAGAACCAAGAGTTTTCCCAGAGACAGGGCAACGAAACCACTCTGACCTTATTGAAAGCAGGACTTGGGGTCCAAGAGAATAAGGAAGTATCCGCGTCCTCTTCTTCCAAATTGAAAACGGATCAGAATATAATGGATCGTTCTCAGATGAGAGAAAACTTCCAGAGATTGGTCCAGTCCGCGAAATTAAACATAGTAGAGAACGGAAGATCGGAAGCCACTCTCAGATTGAACCCTAAAGAGTTAGGACGAGTCTCTCTTCGTATCAGTGTGGAAGAAGATAAGGTGCAAGGAAAGATCGTCGTTGAATCCGATCAGGTCCGTAAGCTCTTTGCGGGAGACTTGGAACAATTAAGAAAGGATTTCAAAGAGCAAGGACTTCAATTGGAATCCCTGATCGTAGAAGTAGAGGACTCCTTTCAGTTTTCTTTCGGAGAAGGCGGATCCTCTGCTCGGGATTTTGAAGACGCATTCGCAGACGGATCTTCTGCTATTTCTTCTTCCTCTCTTTCTGAAGAAGTTTCCGAGTTAGGCTCTACAGAAATTTCGGAATTCGCCGACAAGAATACAGACAGACGCTTAAACATTTTGGTTTAAGGAGAGGAAAATGCCGGACGCAAACGCAGTTTCAAGCGAAGCAACACGTAACCGCTATCTCGAAGGAGACAGAAGTTATGATTTAAGGAAGCATTTCGACAAATTGGAGAAGGAAGAAAAAAGCGGACTCCAAGGGATCGAAATACGTTCCACTGCGAAAGCATTAGGAAAAGATGATTTTCTAAAATTGCTTATCACCCAGCTTTCTTCTCAAGATCCTACAAATCCGGTAAAAGACCAGGACTTCATCGCACAGATGGCTCAGTTCTCTTCTTTGGAACAGATGAATAATATTTCCCAAGGCATTGGCAAGATGAGTAACCGCCAAAGCTTCTCTCTTGTAGGAAAAGTGGTCTCCGGCCCGGATTTCGTGACCGGAGAGAACGTAGTAGGAATGGCCGGCGCATTATTCTTTGACGGAGAAGGAAAGACCTTCGTCCGTGTGAATGGCAGAACGGTAGAGGTTGATGCGATTACTTTGATCACGGACCCGAGCGTTCTAAACCAACAGGAGGCAGGACAACCTGCTCCTAAGAGTGTGGGCGCTTCTTCTCCGATGGGAGCCCCTGCGGCACAATCTGGAGCATTACAAAACCAGAATGCAGCCCCTGCATTGCAAAACCAACAAAACGCATCTCAGAACGAATCTTCTTCCGAGCAATCGTTTGAAGAATCTTCCAGCGGAGCGCCTGGCTGGAACTTTCCAGGCAAACCGAACAATAACAGTTATTAATTAAATAGAAAATTTCGAGGTATAAGCGCCATGATGAGATCCCTTTATTCTGGAGTATCCGGTCTGAAAAACCACCAAGTGCGGATGGACGTGATCGGTAACAATATTTCCAACGTGAACACTCACGGTTTCAAAACGGAACGTGTTACTTTTCAAGACATGATCTCCCAAGAGCTGAGAGGAGCTTCCGAGCCGAAAGAGAATATCGGAGGGGTAAACCCGCAACAAGTAGGTCTCGGAGCATTGATCGCCGCGATCGATAAGATCATGACCCAAGGCGCTCTGCAAACCACGGGTAAGAATACCGACGTGGCTATCTCCGGAGAAGGATTCTTTATCGTTAAGGATGGGGACAAACAATTCTATACCAGGGCAGGCGCTTTCAACCTGGATAAGAACGGATACTATGTAAACCCTGCAAACGGACTGAAGGTCCAAGGCTGGAATTCCCGTTTGGACGAAAAAGGGAATAAGTATATCAACTCTTCCGCTTCCATCGAAGACATTATAATTCCGGTATACTCTAAAGAACCTGCAAGAGCCACTTCTAAAGTGGATTTCAGATCCAACTTGAATTCTTCCGTACAAGCCGTCCCGCCTGACGCGACCCAAGAAGAGATCACTGCCATGATCAACGATCCGGATCCTAAGGCGAGAAGAGGACATGTTACTACGATCAAGGTTTTTGACGACCAAGGTGCTGAGAGAGAATTCAAAATGGAATTCTATAAAGTGCGCGAGAATACCTGGAAAGCAAGAACCTCTTTGACGGATGCGACCCAACTTTCCGTAGACGTTGCTGCTACCGGCGGACAGAACACCCAAATGCCTGGATTGACCGAGCTAGAGTTCGGATTCACTCCGGACGGTAAGATCGTTTATGTTTCCGACGGAACCGATGTGATGAACACCGGTAAATTGAATGCTAAGGTTTCCTTCAAACTTCCTGGAAATCCTCAAGTCCAAAGCTTCGACCTTTCCTTGGGAGAAGCGGGAATGGTAGACGGGATCACTCAGTTCTCTTCCGACTTCACTACAAAAGCGGTGAAGCAAGACGGATACACCATGGGATATCTAGAGTCCTTCTCTATCGATAATTCCGGAACCGTCACTGGGGTCTACTCCAACGGGATCAAGCAACCTCTCGCAAGGATCGCGACCGCTGTTTTCAATAACCCGGCCGGTTTGGACAAGGCGGGAGATACAATGTTTGCCTTCTCCAATAACTCCGGAGAGCCTTTGATCGGAGAGGCAGGGATCGCAGGAAGAGGTAAGATCAACGCAGGTCTATTAGAAATGTCGAATGTGGATCTATCCGATCAGTTTACGGATATGATCGTTACTCAGAGAGGTTTCCAAGCAAACTCTAGGACGATCACCACTACCGACCAAATGCTCCAAGAGGTTTTAGGATTAAAACGTTAATATAATTAACAAAGTCTCCTAATCAATTCATCAGTTGCGCCCGTTGGAGAAATTCCGCGGGCGTTTTTCTTTTGTGAGGGGCTAATCGCCCAATTCCGATTGCAGTATTATTTCTTTTTAATAGTATGTTCTTTAGCTAGACCAGAGACTGACGCTGTGAGAGAAAAAAAGAAAAAGACCGTAACAAAGACGAAACAGGAAGAGAAGAGTAACCGTTTCAAATCCGTATTTTTATCCAATCCGGAATTGTTCCGAGACTGGGATCCTGAGGAAACCGACTCGTTTGCCGGTCTTTTCGAATTTAAATCAGTAAGCTCCGGCGCAGTCCTTATTCCTTCCGAAAAGACTTCCGAGTGGTTCTATTTTCTCTTAGAAGGGAATTGTGAGGAATTCACAAAATCTTCTTCCGGAGAAGAGTTGATGATCCGCCGTTTGGGTCCGAATTCCCATTTTGGGGAGGCGGGATTCTTCCATTGGAAAGAAGGGAAGTTCGGAGTACGAGCGGAAAAGGATTCGAAACTGCTTCGGATCAGTTCTAAACATTGGAAAAAATGGGAGTTAGAACATCCGGAGACTTCTAAACGCTGGAAGGAAAGACTAGAGACCAATCGATTTTTCAGAATGGCTTCGTATGAGCCGAGCCATAAAGAGCTATTGGAATTTATTTCAAATATAGAACTGCTATTTCATATAGATCGCAAGAAGATCGGGGAATTGCTCCCTCACTTAAGATGGTTGTATGTGCCTGGCGGAGAAAGACTGATGCTCCAAGGAGAACCAGGAAATTCACTTTTCGTAATATTGTCCGGAAGATTTAGATACAGCGTTACCGACGACCAAGGAAATATCACTGGAGAAGGGGAGTTCGCAAAAGGGGATATCATCGGAGAAATGTCCCTACTCACCGGGGAGCCTCGTTCCGCCTCCGTGTATGCAGTTCGTTCTTCTCAGGTGATACAGATCTCTAGGAACGGGTTCCGGAAATTTATCTCGGATTCTCCGGAAGCGCTCTTTCATATAACGGAGACGATCGCCAGACGCTTAGGACAAAAGAATCGGGAATCCGACCGACTCGGTAGAAAAGTCCATACAATTGCTTTAGTTCCCGTCACGGAAGGATTTCCTCTCCGTGACTTTTCCAACGAACTTTCCAAATCCTTAAAATCATTCAGTTCGGCAATTTCCGTAAATGAGGAAAAGCTTTCTAAATTCCTGAAAGAGAAGAAGCTACATCAGAAAAATGGAATACGATTCGGGATACCCGATATTCTTTCCTGGTTCGGCGCATTGGAAAAGGAATACGATAACGTAGTATTCGAACTGGATCCTGCAGGAGATCCTCTTTGGACGGAAGCAAGCCTGAGACAAGCGGATCGTATCCTTCTACTTGCGGAAACTGGACGACCTATTCTCAAAAACGCCTATTCTTGGAATTTAATCCAAGGAGAAAGTCTTGGCGAAACAATGAAAGAGTCCCTGGTATATTTAGAGGATTCTTATACTCGTTGGGAAGAATTAGAGGCCCTTCTTCATCAAATGCCAGGCCAAAAACTGATCCTAAGAAAGAACAGAGCAGGCGAATTCGATCGGATCGCAAGAAGATTAGAGGGCAAGTCGGTAGGTATCGCACTCGCCGGTGGGGGAGCAAAGGGTTTTGCTCATTTAGGATTACTCAGATCCTTATCGGAAGCTGGGATCCCCATCGATCTGATCGGAGGAACGAGTGCCGGTTCCATCATGGCAGGATTATTCGCCATGGGCTATGGATTCGACGAATCTCTTCGGTTGATCAAAGAAGTCTGGATAGAAGCAAAGCTTACCAGAGATTATACTCTTCCTTTCGTTTCTCTTTTGAGAGGAGCGAGATATTCCAAGGCGATCAAAGAATTCTTTGGGAATCGAAAGATAGAAACATTATGGATCCCTTTCTTAGCGGTGGCTTGCGATCTTACGAATTCCAAGCCAAAGGTATTCGAGGAAGGAGAAGTATGGAAGGCCATTCGTGCGAGTACTTCCATTCCAGGGATCTTTCCTCCTTTCTATTCCGAAGGTTCCTTGTATGTGGACGGAGGACTTTGGGACAACCTTCCCGGTTCCTTGGTGAGAAGAAAGGGAGCAAGCGTACTCATCTCCGTAGATTTAGGGGCGGGGTCTCAACCGAACAAGGACAATACTTATGGACAACTTGTCGAGTCCAGATTCCCGGGAGAAGGGCCTTCTGCCTTAACACTTCTGGGAAATCAATTCATGAAGAAGGAGCAAAGATATTCCTATCCTCATATAGGAGAATTGTTCATGAGATCTATGTTATTGTCTAGCAGGAATAATCTGATCAAGACCAAGGAGAACTCGGATATATTCGTAGAACTGCCTGTTCGGGATTTTTCCACATTCGATTGGGACGAATATAGAATATTATACGAGTTAGGCTATGAGCATTCTCAAAAATTCGTAAAGGATTGGGCCAAGATCATTAAAGACAAAGTATATTCCGAAAAAAGGAAGAATTAGGTAGATCTTCTCTATTTCAGGATCCGTAATTTAAAATAATTCTATATGCTGGAATCCGAGTTTACGTTCGTCTTATGAAAGACATCAGGATCTGCGCCTGCCTTGGGCTTCTTTACTTTAAACCGAACGCATGTTTTTCGACTAAGAAGGAGCCGGACGGGCTTAAAAAACTCCTTTTCATGATTTTGAAAGTAGTCCAGGATGGATCGGAATGGAATCCAAGTTTCAGCAATATATCGTAACGGATTCCAAAGCTCTCGGCCAGAGATTGACTATTCTTAGAAATAAGATGCAGCCGGAACTTCTTACTCTCGAGGAGTTCTTCGAGTCCGTTTCTATCCGGGACACTCCTCAATTCGTTAATATTGTCTTTTATATCTCCAGTTCCAGTCTAGAAGCTGAACACAGTAAGATCCGAGAACAGCTCAAGATAAACCCACTCATTTTAGGTAGGTTTATATTAAACGCCGGCCTTGGATACGAAGGATACAAGAATACCGAGGTCGAAGACGATCTCATCTTCGAAGTGCTTCCGGATTCCACAAGCGACCTGAACTTATGCAAGGCTCTCGCAAACGCATTCTTAAATCTGCAAATGATCACGGATCAATTCGATCTATTGCACAAGATCAATACTGCAAAGTACGAGATCAATCGACTGACCAGGATCGGTATCAGTCTTGCCAACGAAAAAGACTTCGACAAACTATTGAGAGAGATCCTCTACAGTGCGAGAGAGATTTCCAATGCGGATTCCGGTTCCTTGTATTTGGTAGAGCAGGACGATATCGGTTTCGTAAAGAATCTTCGGTTTAAGATCTCTGCATTGAGCATAGATACGGAAGAGTTCATTCTTCCGATCAATAAGTCCAGCATTGCCGGCTATGTGGCCGAAACCGGAAAGGTCCTGAATATTCCGGATGTGTATAATCTTCCGGATCCATCTGAGTTCTCCTTTAACGGCAATTTCGATCTTCTTTCCAATTATCACACAAAGTCCATGCTCGTGGTCCCGATGAAGGGTCATAGAGGGGATGTGGTCGGAGTTCTGCAGCTGATCAATCGCAAGAGGAACTTCAGCCAGAAATTAACTGTGGAACAAATGAAAGGAGAAGAGATCCAACCTTTCGACGATTACTCGGCGCAATTGGTACTTGGAGTGGCTGGTCAGGCTGCCGTAGCTATTCAGAACAATTATCTATTGAGAGAGATCGAGACCTTATTCGAGGGATTTGTTACCGCTTCCGTAAATGCGATCGAGGCTCGGGATCCTACCACAAGCGGTCACTCTTTCCGAGTGGCACAACTCACTGTCGGTTTGGCGGAGACCCTAGATGCGGTTAGCGAAGGAAAATATAGGGATACGAAATTCAATAAGGAACAGATCAAGGAGATCCGTTATGCTTCCCTTCTGCACGACTTCGGAAAAGTAGGGGTAAGGGAGAAGGTTCTAGTAAAAGCAAAAAAGCTGGAAGATCTCGAGATCGGTCTGATCGATTGGAGATTCAGATATCTTAGAAAGGACTTCGAATCCAAATTAAATATTCGAAAAATAGAATATTTAAAAAAACACGGAAATCTGGGCTATTCTGAGTTCGAAAAAGCGATCGAATTCGAGTATGCCGAAGAATGCAAGCGACTGAATTCCATGTTCCAGATCATCGCTCAGAGTAACGAGCCTTCTATTCTAGAAGAGGCAAATTCCCAGTTCCTAGAAGATATCGCCAAAATGCAATACATCACAACGGAAGGAGAGAATGTGGAACTCATCTCTCCTTACGAGTTCAGTTTCTTGACCATCCGAAAAGGATCCTTGGACTTTGATGAAAGAAAGGAAATAGAATCCCATGTGGAGCATACCTTTCAGTTCTTGAGCAAGATCCCTTGGACCAACGATCTGAAAATGGTCCCTGCAATCGCTCATGCACATCATGAAAAGTTAAATGGCACAGGTTATCCTAGAGGACTTGCGGGTGAAGATATACCAGTGCAGTCCAGGATCATGACTATCTCCGACATATTCGATGCGCTTACGGATCAGGATCGTCCTTACAAGAAGGCAGTTCCTTTGGATCGGGCCTTGGATATCCTAGAGATGGAAGCCAAGGAAAATCATTTGGATAAGGATCTTCTGAAAGTATTCATAGAAGCGCGGGTCTGGGAAAGACTCAATCACGCTCAAATTAAATAATCATAATATTAAGGTTCTTCCTTGGACCAGATCCCTACTAGTTTGAGGAAATGATCTCCTCTTTCTTCGAAATTCTTATATAGATCGAAGCTCGCGCATGCCGGCGAGAAGACTACGGAAGACACTCTGGCCCTTCCGGATCGAACAGCCGTTTTGATCTGGGAAAAACCTTCTTCCAGATTGTCGGCTTGGATCAAATGAGAACCCAAGATAGGGGAGATCTCAGATGCCCATTTTTCCCTGGCCTCTCCTATGAGTAAAACCCAGCCAATTCCGGAAGAAAGGAATTCCTTTAAAGGCTCTAAAGGTTCTGCTTTTGGCCTTCCACCAAGGATCAGAAAGGTTCCCTTCTTGTCCTTCCAGGTGCTTAAGCCAGCTAACATACTGTGTAAATTCGTGGATTTGGAATCGTTGATAAAGGAGACTCCCGCTGCCTTCCCCGCATATTGAAAACGATGTGGAAGTCCCTGGAATGTCCCTATCAGCCTCTGGATATTCTCCGGTTTCGCGCCGATTGCCTCGGCTGCGAGAATGGAGGCCGCAAGATTCTCCAGATTATGCCCGCCGGGAAGCGGAAAAGATCTCACATCGTATTTTGCCTGGGAGGTTTGGACGGTTTGTTCTTCGTCGGAGATAAGAGCATGATTCCCGGCTTCTCTTCCGAAGACCAAGATATTGCAGGACCAGTCTAGTTTTTGGATCCTTTCTTTAAATAATTTTGAACTAGTTACTAAGGTATGCTTCGGATTCTGGGAGTCTACGATGCGAGTCTTAGCCTC
Organism: Leptospira langatensis; assembly: GCF_004770615.1. NCBI lineage: Bacteria > Pseudomonadati > Spirochaetota > Leptospiria > Leptospirales > Leptospiraceae > Leptospira > Leptospira langatensis. The sequence goes on along the minus strand of NZ_RQER01000007.1, from coordinate 172,872 downwards.
AAAATATTTGTCCAAGGACTTATGCCTTTCTAAATGATCCGAGGCCAGATTTAATATTACAGATACATTAAGTTCTAATGGACCGGAGTCTTCTAATTGGTAGCTGGAAAGCTCTAGGACGGTAAGCGGGATCGGCTTCATGCAAAAATCACTGAAGGCGAGCCCTATATTCCCGCCTGCGGTCGCTCCCGGAAAATCGTTCGAAACCAAATGGCAGGTGAGAGAAGTGGTGGTGGATTTTCCATCTGTACCGGTGACGCCTATTAGCTTTCCTGAATAGAACGCTCTCGCCAATTCCACTTCGGAAACGACAGGGATCGCAAGTGCAGCAGCTTGTAATAAAATAGAATGGGAAGGAGAGACACCAGGACTCTTCACTATAAGCGCAAGAGGAAGAAGATCGGAAAGTGAAATGTTCTCTTGAACATACTCTACCGAAGAATCAGGGATCGGTTCCGAGTTGCATAGAACTGGAATGGCCTGTCTTTCTTTCAAGAGTCGAAGAGCTGCCTTACCGGAAACTCCTCCTCCAAGAACCAGGACCTTTTGGCCCAATAGGGAAGTCGGAAAATTCTTCATGGCGGGGAACTTGGTTGACAGGCTATTTTTTGGACCAAGAATTGTCTCTAATTTATCTCTAAGGGTAGGTTCCTTTGCTGGATCACAAGGTACAGGACGGAGTTCTAATAGTTTACCTCAAGGGACGTCTAGACGTCTCCATCGCTAACGAGGTCGAAGAAAATCTGAACGATCTAATCGATAACCAAGGGCATACCAAGGTTATCCTGAATATGCAGGATGTGGACTATATGTCTTCCTCCGGTTTTAGAGCCTGTATTTCCACGTTGAGGAAATTAAACGCAAAAGAAGGCGGGTTGAAAATCTGCGGGATCAAACCTGCCGTAAAAAGGATTTTCGACGTGATCGAGCTCACCTCTCTATTCGATATTCGCGAAACGGAAGAAGAAGCCCTGAAAACCTTCCGTTCCTGACCGATGGCTTTACATCGGGTTCTACAGGAGATCGTAGAGACAAAAAAGAAAGAGATCGAGTCTATACCGGTCTATAATCCGTCTCCGTTTAAAGGGACCGGATTATGGCAGTCTCTTCGTTCCAGAAAATTTTCCATTATCGCCGAATGTAAAAAAATGAGTCCTTCTTCCGGAGTGATCCGGAAAGAATACGATCCTCTTGCGATCGCAAAGACTTATTCGGAATGTGGTGCTTCTGCGATCTCTGTTCTTACCGACAAGCAATACTTCGGCGGGGATCTATCGCATCTTCGGGAAATCTCCTCTTCTCTTCAGATCCCAATATTAAGAAAAGATTTTATTATAGATCGGAAACAAGTCCTGGAGGCGAGAGAATTCGGAGCGGCGGCAATTCTTCTGATCGTCCGGATCCTTACTCCCGAAAAACTCTCCGAACTGATCCGTGAGGCTAGAAACCTGAATATGGATGTTTTGACCGAGATCCATACGGAAGAAGAGGCCGAGATCGCAAGTAAGGCAGGGGCCAATATTGTAGGAGTGAATACCAGGGATCTGGACGATTTCTCCATTCACAAGGATCTGGTTCCCAAGGTAGCAAATAAACTTTCTCCGAATATCGTGAAAGTAGGGGAGTCCGGAGTGAAGAGTAAGTCCGATCTGGACGAATTTCGTCCTCATGTGGATGCGGCTCTTGTGGGAACCTATTTTATGGAGAAGGAAGATATCCGTAAGGCTTGGCTGGAGTTGTTTTAGCCTTCGTCGGAATTTGAATTCCGCGTGATGGGCGATAAGGGCCCCGCCCTTATTTGGGTGGGGGCCGGTGCGGTGGTACACGAAAACCTCTACCACAAACTCAATTCTCTTACAACTCTAAAAAACCCCTAACTTTCTTGTGGGAACTCCTCCATTTCTGATTTGGAAAAAAATTATTGCTCCTTCCGTCACTCGGCCTGTAGAATGCCCTTTCGTCTTTTCAGGCGTGGAGGGAAGATTATATGGCATTCGAAGATTCGGGAGAGGGCGGAGGAATACTCGGCTCTATTGGAGAATCCATCAAAGGGATCTTGGCTGGGGTAGTGCTATTCCCCGCCTCTTTATTTTTGATCTACCAAGTGGAGACCTGCGAACAAGCAGGCGCCGCATTGAAGGGGGCCGTTCCCGCTTCGCAAGCGCATTCGGGGGTCGCCTCTTACGTAACCGGAAAATTATCCGCGAGTCCTCTCGGAGGAGAATTCGTAAAACCGGGCAAATACATTTCTTATAGTCAATCTTCGGAAGTTTATGCTTGGGAAGAAACAAGCAAAGAAGATTCAAACAAGAAGAAGACCTATGATTGCAAATTGGACTGGGTCTCTTCTCCCACAAATCCTCGGGATTTCAAATCTTCCACATGTAAATCGAAACCGTATCATAAAAGCACTATTGTCGACAGGAACTCCTATGCGTTCGACGCAAGGATCAAGGGAGAAGACGGTAAGACCTATACGGTCTCTCTTGGCGATGTGGATCTCACTTCAGAAGTAAGTTCCGTCGTTCCGGAGGGGGGACAGTTGAGCAGAGGGATTTTGGAAGAAGGGCACCTCTATTTATCCGAAAAATGCGCTCGGGACACTGTAGAAGGATGCGAGCGTATCAGTGTAAGTGTAGTCCCAATCCCTGAGGAGAATATGACCTTTGTGGGTTCGGTAAGCGGGACCACTGTGGGAAAATTCACGAGCAAGGAAGGGAATAAATTTTTAAATGCATCTATCGGTGATTATCTTACCACTATGAAGGACATTCAAAGCGACGACAATACTCAGAAATGGATTATGAGAGGCCTTTGCTTTGCAGTTATGTGGGTAAGTTTCATCCTTCTCCTCGGACCACTCATGTCCCTGCTCAGTTTTATCCCTTTCGTAGGAGAATTTGGCAAGGCAGCTCTTTCGATCGTACTTGGGATCATTGCCTTACTGATCACTGCAGTCACAATTCTACTCGTGAAATTCTGGTATATTTGGCTGATCTTAGGACTTGCTGCGATCGGCTTTGCGATCTATAAGAGGAGAGCCGCTGCAAGCGCTTAATTTTAGATCGAAAATCTGAATTTCCAAAAGGTCGGGAAGCTTTTCCCGGCCTTTTTTATTCGTTGGTTTTATATTATGGAATTAGAATATTATGGAACACAGATTAGAACTCGTTCTGAGAGTCGAATTCCCGCCTGTTCTTAAATTATTTCCTAAGGAATACTTTACATTTGGTTTACAGGGGGTCGAAAGCCCATTGTCAATAAATATTTGACAAATTGATTCCTTTCTCACCCTTCCTCTTCTTATTAAAAACGGTCAAGATCAGCTAAAAATCGGCAATTTTATCGAAAATAAGGGACGTATAAGAGGTTTAAAAATAACGGCCGTTATCTCAATTTTGGATAATTATAGTGAAAAAAAGCCTTGTGTAGTCCGTTATAATATGTACCAGTATAGCGAATGATACAACGTTAGAACGATTGATATAAAAAAAGATTGATGTTTTTTCAGACTGGTGTATAAAGAAAGGCCGGCTGGGTAGAAAAACATAACGTTCGTTCTAAAAAGCGAATCAAAGCCCAGCGAGGTTTTAGGGATGAAGATGCTGCCAATAGGAGAAAAAGCTCGGGGAACTACGTGCCTTCGAGATTTTAAGAAATTTATAATTTTCATTTCTCTTATATTGTCATTATTCGGCTCTTGTTCTCATGCCGGTACTGACAATAGCGGTGTAGCGCAATTTTCCGATAATACGGATACATATACAGGGGTTTCCCTCTTTACTTTCTTAAATCCCTATCCTGTGGTGAAGAGCTTTTTCACCGGTTTGGACCCTATTTCTTTTAATTCTGCCTTGGGAGATGCCCTCTCGGAAGCGCCTAGATTGGACAATTTAGGGACAATTCGGGCGATGGAAGCGGCCCTTCTGCAAAGCCGTACGGCGATCCAAACGCTTTCCTTGGGTCTTGCAGACCTAATCGATAAGCTGCAAACTTCGAATCCTACTGCGTATTCCGATATGCAACCGGTTTTGGAGAAGATACGTCATTACGATCATCCTGTGATGAGAAACCTGATCCCTTTGAGCGCGAATCAGCTATTAGTAGAATATAATACACATACCGCTGACCAGATCACGACCTCTATTCATGATACTGCGGATATCCTTACTGATCCGGATACATTAGATAACCTGCATAATATTGAAGATTTCTTATTTAAGTCCTTAAAATTAAACGCGAACTTCCGTACGGGAATGGAAAACCTATTAGGCGGTTTCTTTGCTCCTTCTCTTCTTACGGATCGCTCTCTGAAAAATGGATTTATTTCCATAGTCTATGACTTGGGAGAGATGATGTATAAGGCGGCTGGTTTTGCCGACGAGCTTACTCCTCAGACTTCCTTTAAACAATTCATTGTACATGCTGAGAATTTCTTCACAGTAAATTCTGCCGGAGAGCCTACTCCGAACGAATACTCTACGAATGCGGCATATAATTCTCCTGGGGGCACTTTGCATCCGGCAGAACTGGAGACCATGTTGAGAGATCTTTTTGGCGTGATCAAAGCTCTCATCTTTCCTGCAGGTGACGTGACGGTTAACGTTCTTAAGGAGACTGCTAAAAACGCATATACTTTGGATTTCATGAGAAATTCCACCGGCTCCAGCCAGACATTCCGCGATCTTCTTCAATTCGATGGAGATGGGCGAAACCGTCAAACCGATGTGGACAGTCGTCCACTTTCTTCTTTGGAGAGCTTGTTCATCGTCTTAACTCTCGCAAATAATTACGGTTTTAGATGGAACCCAACAGGCACCCAAACCCAGAATAACGCATTGACCGACACAGGTTCTGTGACTACTGGCGGAGAGTTGACTCTGGGCGACGCAATGTTCAGCCTGGGCTCCATCATCGGTTCTTCTGATAATTTCAATTTTAAGAATATTACAGAAAATAGTAGGACCGGAGGAGCGACTGGAAATACGAAAGTGTTCCGGGACGAGACACCTGATACCGGCCCTGCTAGCGCGGATGTTTACCGTATCGGATTCAATACAAGGGTACTTTCTATTTTAGAGGCCCCGTCTAGAGGAGTAACTCTTCCGATCACGGATACTTCTACCGGAACTGCAGCTTTAAATGAATCCCAATTCGATAAGGTGTACAATAAGACAGTTCCTTGGATGCTGGATTGGATCGTAAAAGTCACTCTGGAAGGCTATGGTCCTTATTATAGCCAAACAGATTCTGGCGGAAATCCGATTGCGCCTAATGGTAATCTCCTTCAATACCAGCCAACCTGGAAGACTTCTCAGTATTATATCCAAGTAATTCCTCGTACAGGAATGACCTCATCCACTCGCTTGGCCTGCGATCCGAATCCGAATGGCACGGCTGTCACTAATGCAGCTACTGCAATCGAGACAGAATGTAGGATCTATATGGGAGGTTCCCAAGAAGGTGCTACGAATCCTGCCACTGCAAATCCGGGAGCCACCAAGGGAATTTACAGTATTCCGGAGACTATTTCTGCTCCGATCCAAGTTGCCACTGCAGAAGAGGCTTTTTATCGGAATTTGCAATGGCTTCTCTATGAGAAACGCTTTGTAGCAGTCTTGCCTGTGAGAGCTAAATTGGCAGCAACAGTTACATATGAAGAGGCCTTGTTCATTACAGCGATCGGGAACGGGATCCTGGGAATGATGAATCTTTCTCCGAATTGTGCTCCTACCAAAGACAATTGCACAAACTATAATGGCTATTGGCAGAAGAAGGGAACTCCGATTAAATCCTTCTCCGGAAGCCAGAACGGTCCATGGGAAGTGATGGGAACCGATTTACAGGATATCTCCAATATTCCGGCGGACTCAGTCTTCTTCATGGAAGGTTGGGGATACGGATTGGCTGGGGATGATGTTTTCCAAGTAACTGCGGTGTATTCAGCGTTATTCCCTCTTTTGATCCCGGATCCTACTACCGCTTACGGAATGATCCCTCCTACGATCTCTCAGAACGCAGGCGTGATCAAGCAACTCGGTTTCTTAGGAACTGCGGATGTTCCTTCTACATCTGCGACCCCTTCTGATCCGAACTGGACTAACCGAAATCGTCTGACTCCGTTCATCGTGGCACTGGCGAAGGCATTGGGAGATGATGCTAAGATCCCTGCTAACCGTGCTGCCGGAAACAATCCGTACAAAGTCTTCACAAATCTGGCGGAGATTTTCTCCAGACCGTATTTGTTTTACGGACCGGATACCACTGCGGTAACGGGGAATAATCTACCTGCGACTCCTTCTTTCAATCAGATCCGCACAGTGGGGATCGGTTCCGGGATCCGAAACGGAGCAGCTACTCCTGTAGAATATAAGCCTTCCAAGAATTATAGAAGTCTTTTGAGCGTTCTGATCGAAGGAAACGCTTTGGATGGAAGCGGTAACGAAACAAACGATCGGAACCGGATGACAGACGGTCCCTTAGATCTATTAAGTAAAACTGATATTCTTTCCGGACTCATTACTTTCACCACGAATCTGGGGGATCCGAATAAGACGGATGCTAGGGACCAGATCATGAGTGGCCTTCAACTCATTTTGGGAGAGACCAAGCTATGGTCCGATTGCGGTGGAAAGGCGAACTTCGACACGAACTGTCCGAATCAATTCTCCGTCGATGTGGCCTTCGATTGGTTGACTGTTCGGATTGCGGATAATTACGATGCGATGCCTCGCAATAATCTCTATGACTCTTCTTGGAGCAAGATAGACGATCTCGTGAGAAGAATGAGGGACTATGTTTCCAAGACTTCCGGTTGGTCCTTGGTGCGCTCCTTGGACTTCTTACTGGATCTCTTGTTGGATATCCAGATCACTGCTACTGATGTAACCAATACTCTGGATCTTCTCTCTTCTCTCTTGTATAAGGATGATCCGGCTCCTCCGGGATATATTCGGACGTATACGATTTCCGATATCCTTTCCACGAGTCTTCCTCCTGTTCTGGATGCTATGGCTCCTTATGGAAAGAGCTTGTATGCTACCGGTTATCAAATGGGCAAACCGGGAAGTTTCTTCACCTATATGGAAAATCACGCCTATATGGCGCCTCATTACACCGTGGCGGATCTATTCCAAAATACGAAGGTCCTCTTAAGATCTAATATGATCCAGACCCCATTTATGGACAATCGAGCCTTCCTGTATTCTGCTGGGACCCTCATCGGGTTGTTCGGCGATATTTATGAGAAAGGCCGTCGCTTCTCCGGCGAGGATGCCTTCTTCTATGACAACTGGAATGATAATCAGCCTACGTCCACCTATTGGGACGATTTGAACGCAATATTCTCTTTAAGATGAAAAAGATAGAAATAAGAAACAGGAAGATCTGATAGAAATGTTTATTATGAAAAATCTGCTGAGATCCTTACTTGCAATTTTTGTTATGTTTGCTACCTTGATCGGTTGCGGCGGCACAAAGGGCGGAAGTCTAACCGATTCGATCTTTGCATCTTTGGGGATTGCTGTAGGTGGGGGAGGAACCATGCCTACTAGCGGTTCTATCGCTCCTTACCAAGACACGGATCAGCCTGCAGTCCTTCCTGTTGATTTTGGTACCGCAGGTCCTCAAGCTCTTCTTAACCTGGCTTCTTTAACTCAAGTGGATCGTTATAAAAGTCTGGAGATCGTTTTCTCCGAACCTATGACCCAATCCACCGTGAATTCGGATTTTGTTTTGCAAGAGCAAACGGGCCCTAGTACGTTTGCTTCTCTTCCGGGACCTGCCTCTCAAAAGGGTGGAGTATTCTATTGGAAATCGGGTGGTAGATTGGTTTTCGATCCGTATAGAGAACTGAAACCGAATACTACTTATCAATTAACCTTAACCGGAGCATCGCAAGCCTTAGAGGGTGGGAATTTGCAACCTTATACGGTGCAGTTTACCACGGAGCCGGACTATCTGGTTTCCGCTAGTTTGAATGGAACTGCGATCGGCCCTGCGAACGGCACTAAGGATCTAACATACTCCGACGCGACTCCTGGAACGATTGCAATGAATTTGACTGCAAGTTTTGCCAATCCGGTTAGCGGTGCGAATCAGATCCAGAGCATTAAATTAAAGCATTTGAATTCTACCCAAGAATATGTGATCTGCGCAGCTTCTCCTTGTGATATGACTGCACCTCTTGCTTCCAGTTTGAATCTGAACTCTTTTAGTGGAACGACTGCCGGATTGAAGCCATACCAAGGAGGGAATGCCTATTGGTTTGAGATCAAGACAGCGAACGGAAAAGTATTCACTCGCAGCTTCGGTTTCAATTATGGAAAAGTAAATACGAACCCATACGGACTGGTAACGAGTGCTGCCGCAGCGGTTTTCGATCAGGCCCAAACTCTGAACTTATTCGCTAAGATCCTGGAGAAGTTCGTACATGCGGACTATAAGATCAACTCCAAGACTTTCAACGATTATGCAGGAACTCCTACCACTAGCAGTGTGACCCCTCTTAACGACCCGAACGGGGATGGAAATACTTCTGACCGCAGATGCATCGATTTCTGGTCTATCACTGCGAACGATTTTCCAATCACCGTAAACTATATTCAATCGTACGGCGATATGACTGGCCAATATGGAAACGGTTATTGTGGAGCCGCAGGTAATCCAGGCGCGTTTTCGATTGTTGCAAGTTTTGCTGGGGATCTTCCCATGTATTTGGATACATATCTTACTAGTGTAAGTGTTCCTTCTCTTGCGCCGGACAGTACTTCGAATATTACCGACTCCATCTATGTGCAGGCGGACGGGGTTTTAGGGATCGACTTAAACGGAAAGAGGGCGGTTGTAGGTCTCGTACCTGTAGGTTATTCTCATGATTGTACGGGACTTGCTTGTTTATTAGGAAATGGTGATACATACGCATTCTCTACTACTGCAACCCTGAATAATAGCGCGCCTTACACTTCCAGACTAGCTCGTGCAAAATCCACGGCTACTTTTGATTCTTCCGGGAATATCGCGATCAATATCAATACTCCGTATACTCCTTCGGATAGTATCACTGGGAATTTCTACGTCTCTGAGTGGACAAATAACCTGACTGTTGCAGGAGTAACTCTTCTCGCTGCGACGGATACTCTTGGGTCATGGCTCTCTCCGATTACTGAAAGCGTTGCGAATAACGCAGTTCCTCAGGCTACTCCTTATATCACCCAGAGTATGCTCAGAGACTTTATCCAAAGGATCTCCGTTGCAGCGATGAATGCTGTGCTCGTGTCTTTGAACAATCCGGGTCTGGATATCACTCTGCCGGATTATCTCCCTGCTCCTTTAAGTAGCTTTCCGCTTTCCCTTCGTTTAATGGCGCAAAACGACGCCGTGGTGAAATCGGATGGAACCAATAAAGGGATCCTGACCTCTGCGAGCGTATCATTGGTGGCTAAGACCCCTCTGGCATCAAGCGATCCGAACTACCATGGGCATCAATTAGCGACCGGATTCGTAAGCACTAAGCCGGCTGCCGCAGCTACTCCGCCTAAGAGCTACGCATTCGCAAATAGTAATGCGAATCCTGGACTCCTTCTTACTTTGAATGCGGACACCGTGACCCAGGCTGCCTATAGTCTCTGGCAGAACGGTGCCTTGAATCTGCGGATCAACAAGGCATTTATCAATACGATAGAAGCTTATGCGGGAAGTGATCCTCTCTTCCAGTTGACCCAACAGTTAGTTCAAGTGGGAACTCTTTTGAATATCCTTGCTCCGGGCAGATCCACATTGGTTGGTTTGAACCCAAGTGATCCTACTAAGCTTGTGACTAACGTGAGTTCTACTGACGAAGTGGACATAGACGTATATGCGATCCATGCACCGAACGGCGAGTTCAAGTTTGTGGGAAGTGCGGCCCAATTGCCGACTCTTGTTGTGAACTTTACGGATCTGGAATTAAGGATCTACGGAAGAAGGCCGAACGGAACTCAGATCGGATATCCAGTGCTTAGTTCTCTTACTTGTTCCTCTGCGGCTGCGGATAGTGCTGCGAACTCCTGTCGTTATCTTTTGAATACTGTGAGAGTAAGCATCAAGGGGGACGGTTCCTTCAACTTTATTCCTTTCGTGAACCCGGATCCTACGAACAAGCCTCAATACAATAACTTGAACGCTTTAAGTCTGGTGATCAAGAAGGATGAGGCGAGTATGTCTTATACCTTAGACATCTTAGAAGGAAGCCAATATAATCCTTTCGGTTTGGATCCGAATGGTATCTTCCAAGTAGTGGATCCTCTGATCCGTTCTCTTATCATTCCTTTGGTGAACAACGTATTGCGTCAAGTCCCTCTACCCCAGAATCTACCTTTGGCGGCGATCACTCACCCGACGAATGGGACTCCTTGCGTTCTTTCGTCCACCACCGATAAGTTGAAACTGATCACGATCCCTGTTCCGACTTCTCAGCCGTACCCTTATTTGTTCGGCGGGTTACAATTCCAAGGAGCGGCAGCTTCCAATCCGGGGTCTGCGATCTCTTGTCCTTAATAGTATGATGAAAATATAAATTATAGAGTAGTGAAGTATTAGAATGAGGATGAGTTTATAGAAGGAAGAAGGAACTAGATAGAAACGATCTGTATCAATTTTCTCCTGAAATTGAAAATGACCCTTTAAAGGCCTGACCTTCTACTTAAGGGAAGGAAAAGGCCTGAGGTTAAAGAGGGCGATCCGACGGGATTGTCTGCCTTAACCGAACTGCATACGATATGATACATATAGAACTGGAGAGAAAAGATGAAGATCGGTGTGGGTATTTTAAATCGTTTTGCGCGTAAATGGACTGTTGTAACAGCAGGTCTGATCGCTCTACTTATATTTTCTGGATGCGGCGGAACCCAGAAGGGCGGCAGCATGCTCGACTCCTTCTTCTCATCTATAGGGATCCCAATCGATTCCGGTGGAAAGGTCCCCGGCTCTTCCAACCAAGTAACTTATACAGAAACGGATACTCCCGTCCAACTTCCTGTGGACTTCGGAACTGCAGGGCCTCAGGCAATCCTCAATCTGGCCAATCTGGCTCAGGTAGATCGTTATAAGAGTTTGGAGATAGTTTTCTCGGAACCGATGGTTACCTCCACTGTGCAGACTGATTTTGTCCTGACAGAGAATAGCGGCACCGCCTTGCCTGGGCCTTCCGGAAATAAGGGAGGAGTCTTTTATTGGAAATCAGGCGGTAGATTGATCTTCGATCCGTATCGGGAACTAAAACCGAATACTACTTATAAGCTAACTCTTACTAGCGCTTCCAAAGGTTTGGAAGGAGGAAATCTCCAACCTTATACGATAACCTTCACTACGGAGCCGGATTATCTCATTAGCATGACCTTGAACGGAACCGCTGTCGGTCCCGGAAATAGCGTAAAGGATCTTACATTTGCGGATGCAACTCCAGGCACCATTGTATTGAACCTGAATGCTAGTTTCTCAAACCCGGTGAATCCGAACCAGATCCAATCCGTAAAACTACAACACTTAAACTCTAGTACGGTATATACGATTTGCAGTGCCCCTTGCGATATGACCGCGCCTCTTGCTGCTTCCATGAACTTGAATGCATTTAGCGGTGCGAACGCAGGATTGAAGCCATACCAAGGCGGAAATGCATATGAATTCCTGATCAGTACTGCGGATGGAAAAACGTTCCGTCGAAGCTTTGGCTTCAATTACGGAAAAATAAACTCGACTCCTTACGCCTTGATCCCGAAAGGTGCGGCCACCGTTTTTGACGAGGCTCAGACATTGAAGTTATTCAGCGGCCTTCTGGAAAGACTTGCCCACAACGATTTCAAGATTGGGGGAAAGACTTTATTCGATTATTCTAATTCTCCGACTTTAGGAACCAAGAGAAGTTCCTATTGTATCAATTATAGCGACGCAAATATAACCTATATTCGCAGTTACGGGGATGCTACCGACTTCGATTCTTCCGCTACATACGGGGACGGATACTGCGGGGCATCCGGAGCAAATCCGGGAGCGTTCGTACAGAATGGATGTTTTACCTTCATCTTCTCTTTCTGCTCGGACTTCGATATAGACGTTTATATTACTAGTGTGAACATGCCAGCTACTTCCGGAAGCTCGAATAACTTGAACGGAGGATTAAAGGCCACCGCAAATAACGAGCTTACCGCTCAGTTAAACGGTAAGACAGCGATCATTAATCTTGCCATGGTTGCTCGTAATAGAAGTTCCTTGGCTACTGTGTCCGCAGGGAATTATTTCTATTTCACTGCAACTGCTGAGTTGAACTACAATCTTAGCACCAAACCTTCTCGTCTAACTCAGGCGAAGACGAATTCAAGCGTGGACTCCACCGGTAGTTTTGTGATCCAGATCAAAACACCGTTTACTCCTACCGATCCGATTACCGGGAATTTCTATACTTCAGAATGGTCCGGAAATCTGACCGTTTACAATATGAACCAGGTCTCTTCCACAGACTGGCTTGCGGATCTGATCAGCTCTATAGGAACAGGGATCGCGAATCAGATGACCGCTTCCTTGACTCCTAAGATCACCCAGGTCATGCTGAGAGACGTATTCCAAAATATTCTTCCGAGTACTTTGAATGCTGTCGTTCTCTCTTTGAACAATCCTGGTTTGGATGTGGTCCTGCCGAATTATCTTCCTGCTCCTTTGAGCAATTTCCCTCTTAGTCTGAAGTTAAAGGCGCAAACGGACGCTGCGGTTAAGGTAAGCGGTTCGAATAAGGGTGTGGTCTCCTCTGCGGATGTGGGCCTTGTCGCTAAGAGTCCGCTCGCAAGTTCCGATCCGAATTATCACGGGCATTTGCTTTCGACCGGATTCGTAAGCACTCGTCCCATTCCTTCTACTGATCCGTTGACGAGTTCGTTCGCATTCTCGAAGAGTGCTGCGAATCCTGGGCTACTTCTCACGTTAACCGCTGATACTGTGACCCAGGCTGCTTATAGTCTTTGGCAGAATGGTGCCTTGAATCTTCGGATCAATAAGACCTTTATAGATACGATAGTCGCATATGCGGGAACCGATCCTCTCTTCCAATTGACCCAACAGTTGGTGAAGGTAGGGACTCTGTTGAATATCCTTGCTCCGGGTAGGTCCACTTTGGTCGGATTGAATCCATCTAACCAGAGCCTGTTGGTCCAGAACGTAAGCGCAACCGATGATGTGGACATAGATGTATATGCGATCCATGCTCCGAACGGGGAGTTTAAGTTCGCGGGAACGAATGCGATCCCCACTTTAGTAGTGAACTTTACGGATCTGGAATTAAGGATCTACGGAAGAAGACCGAACGGAACGAATAACGGTGTGGCCACTTGTTCTTCTGCGGCAGCGGACAGTGCATCTAACTCCTGCCGTTATCTTTTGAACACAGTCCGAGTAAGTATCAAGGGAAATGGAAATTTCAATTTCGTCTCGTTTGTGAATCCGGATCCTACGAATCTTCCTCAGTACAATAACCTGAACGCAATGAGCCTTGTGATTAATAAGGATGAGGCAAGCATGTCGTATTTCTTGGATATCATGGAAGGATTGCAATATAATCCGTTCGGTCTGGATCCTAAGGGGATCTTCCAAGTTGTGGATCCATTGATCCGATCTTTGATCATACCGCTGGTGAATAACGTATTACGTCAGGTTCCTCTTCCACAATCCTTGAATTTGGCGGCTCTCACTCATCCTACCAAGGGAACGGTCTGTAATCTTCCGTCGACGACGGATAAGTTGAAACTGATCACAGTTCCGATCCCGAATACGGAACCTTATCCGTATCTCTTTGGTGGATTACAATTCCAAGGAACCTGGGCGGCCGATCCGGTGACCACCATCGTCTGTCCTTAAGGGACCTTGCTGCCTCCGTAAGTCTCGTCGCTCGGAACGGAATCTTCCGGTGTCCAGCCTTGCGGAGTGTGGCAGGAAAGACAGTTCTTCAAGGAAATATTCTTCTTCATTAGATCCTTAAAAGGGGGAAGGGATTTGAATTTTACGATAATACCTTCGTAGGTACTTCTCTTAGGTTCTCCACCTTCTCCTGGATAGTAACCGCCGTTCCCTTTCTCTTGGAGAGTTCCTTCCTTAGGATCTCCTGATCCGGTCATGAGTACTTTTCCTTCGCAAGTGCAAAAGGAAGAGTCCTTGCTTTTCGTATCATGGAACGCGGAGAAGGCAGTGCCTCTTACCCCGGCAGTCGTCGTAGGAGTGCTTACCTCGAATTTCTTGCCTTTCAGGTTTACGAGTTGGAACCAAGCAAATCCGCTAAGGACTTCCAGTTTTCCGTTCTGGTTCTCATTATAAAGACTAGAGATCCTTAATTTAGTATTTGGTAATACTTTAAACTCGGAACCTCTGTATAAGAGAGTAGTCTTAGAGGCGTTTCCAGTGGAGATCAAATCTCCTGCAGAAGCCGTATCTCCTTTTTGTAAAGTAGTCCAAGGGCCCTTGCCCGCTTTTTGGATCTGTACCTTACCGGTCAGAAAGGAAACCCTTGCGTCTTTTTCGGAGGATTCTTGGCTGATCAATACCAAGGAACCCAGGGATAAAACCAGAGTTAAGATCATCCATATTCTTAATTTCATACTTATCTCCGTTAAAATTCTATTGTTGTCCAGAGTGTTAACTCTTTCGATAAACGTCCGTAAGCAACGATGCCTTGGTTCACTTGAGTGCCTTGGAATTGTTGCAAATATTCAGCTTTCGTTCTTTCAAACCCAGATTGGTCTACATAGGATTTTTGTCTTCCTCCGTCCGCGTCCCTGTTCCTTAATTCGGTATAACCTAAGGAGACACGCACATTTTCCAAAACGGTCCATTCGAAGAAGATGGATCCTCTTCTGAAGGAAGTATGGACGGAATAGCCGGAAGAATTTACCAATGGGCCGATCGTATAACTTTTAACATTCCAATATTCAGAGGTGGGCGCTCCAGGAAAGATCTGGTTGATCTGAGCTTGATTTGCGGCAAGCACTCCATCCTGACCAGTTCCGCCTTCCATTCTTCCCACTGCTCTAAAATTTTCCCAACCGAGAGAAAGCCACGCGTATGCGGCATGCCCGGTTGAATCCAGACCTGGAGAAACAGGATTGATCGATTGACTGGACATGTCTCGAATCGCTCCACCTTTCTGCTTTCTGAACATATATCCTAGTCCAAAGTTCAGAATTTTTTTACGATCAAAATTAGTTTCGAAAGCATAGGAATCACTTTCTAAGGAACGAACATCCTTGATCAGGTTGGTTTTAGGATTATTATCCGAAGGAAGGCATGAAGTACCTTCTCTACAATCATTATAAGCGGAACCCGAAAAGTTAGCGCTGCGATAAAAGAAGTGGAGTCCGAAACGGTTCTCATCTCCTAATTTCGGTTCATAAGAAACTCTGGAAGAAAGGTCGAAGCCGTAGGAATCCGTGCCTTGGATCTGTCTGTACCCTTCTCCATTTGATAAGACAACTTGTGCGGAGAAGGCCTCCCATCTGGCATTTCCGCCTAACCCGGTATCGGCGGGAGCAGGCGCAAAGCCCAAGCTCTCCAAGGGGCCTTTGTCCACATATCGCCAACGCCAATAATTCTTCCATTGGGTGTATGTGTGCGGGAGTTCCTGCATTCCAAAGGTAAGAGAATATTCCCCTAAATTCGTTTCCCAGGTCTTTCTGATGAGCGCTCTACGAATTCCCATAGTAAAAGGATTCAATTTGGTCCCACCGTCCACTGGAGTGCTCGAAGAAAATTGGCTAGCTCGGATGAGTTCCCCCCAAAGTTCTGCGGTGACTCCGGTTTCCTTCCATTCTTTGCTTACGGTAAGTAGGGTCCAAGGAGTGGAGAATCCCGGCTCATGATTTGGATATGGATTGCTAAGACCGGAGGCTCCGTCCTGGAGCCTTTGGTTATAAGAAGGAGAGAGAATGCCCCCGATCCTTAAGCCATAAAAACCGTCGGGCTCGTCCTTCTTTGTCGTTACGATCTCTTCGGAAGACAAATTAGCGGATCCCATAATAAAGCAAACGGTCGCGATCAGCTTACGTAAGGTTCGGATTTTCAAGGAAAGTCCCCCTGACCCTTTCTCCTAACGGAGGAAAGAAAAAATTTCGTTTAGCTAATCCGATCTCTTCTCCGCTGTCTACTAGACTTTCATTTTCATAAGCAAGTCCATCCGATTTCCGTAGTTTTCATTCTAGGCGGAACGAACAATACGTTGGCTGGAACGGCTCGGGAAAAACCGGATCGACGTAGTTCGGGAACTAGTACCCAATGGAATTCGGTAAATGGATTGTAATAATGCAATTTCTTCTTTAGGATCTTGAGCATCGACTTATATGCGCACTTTTAAAATGTTGTTTTGGTTCACCATCAATACGGTTATCGGGACGATGAACTCCTTATTGGTGGCACATAATTCCACAGTTCCTTTTTGGAAGGTCTTTTTGGCGACTCAGGTCACCACTCACGCCGTATGCTCCATTGTGGAATTTGCAGTCGAGTTCTTGAATCGTAGAAAGTTTGGTGCTTTCTTCACGGGAGCCTTTCTCGTACTCGCTTCCGCCGTAGCATCCGTATTAGGCGTTGCAGCGGGAGGGATCATTCATGTACTTCTTTTGGTGGGGGAAGGGGTCGAAAGGCCTCATGGCGGCTCCTATAATATCCTTCTCAGCAGTTTGATCCTGGCTCTCTTCATTTCCTTTTTGGAAAAATCCATGCAGATCCTGATCGAAAGAAGAAGAAAGACGGAAAGCGAGTTGAAGGAGATCCAATATCGGACCTTTCAGAATCGGATGGATCCACATTATCTGTTCAATACGCTGAATACGGTCCATTCTCTTTTAGTAACGGATCCGCAGAAGGCTGATCATGCGCTTATCCTTCTCTCGGAAACATATCGTTTTCTTTCCGATCGCATCTTTGAGAAGACCATTTCTTTCGCGGAGGAATGGAATTTTACCGTGAATTACTTAGAACTGCAAAGGATTCGATTCTCGGATAGTCTCACGATCCGGATCCAAAAGTCGGGGGACTTTTCGAGGCTTAGGATCCCTCCTCTCACCTTACAACCATTAGTGGAAAATAGTTTTAAACACGGTTTGGAGAATCGTTCCGAGTCCGGGATCCTAGAGATCAGTGCAACTGAGGATGAGGGAAGGATCCGGATCGAGATCCGGAATAATGGTAACGAAAAATCGGAAAACGGGTTCTTGCCCGAGAAAAAGAAATCCGAATTTACTCGGACCTTGGATAATATCAAGTCCAGGCTGGAGTATAATTTCGGGGAAACAGACTTGAAATTAGAGAAGAATAAACTGGGTATCACCGTTTTAAAACTGGAATTTGCCACAAGATGAAAGAATCAATATATAAGGTTTTAGTAATAGAAGATGAGGTCCCTGCAAGGGATCTTCTCCGAAAATTCTTGGAGGACTGGAAGCAGTTCGAAGTTGCAGGGATCGCAAGGACCGGATCTCAGGCCCTAGATCTTTTGCATAAGGAGAATTTCGATCTTTTGTTCTTGGATATCAATCTTCCCGAAAAGACGGGATTGCAGGTCTTAGAAGAAATGGGGGACAAGTCTCCAGTTATCGTTTTTACGACTGCATATAGGGAACATACTCTAAAGGCGTTTGAAGTGGGCGCATGTGACTATCTTTTAAAGCCTTATACAAAAGATAGATTCGCTGCTTGTATGGAAAGGGCATTACGTCATTTGCAATTGAAATCGATCTCTAGTTCAAAAGGCGCAGGAGAACCGGATCCGGTATTCGTGTTTCGGGATGGCGGATTGATCCATAGAGTCTTGTTCTCGGATCTGTACTATCTGACTGCGAATGGAAAGCGTTCCGTATTGCATACCAAGGACGGGGATTTTGAGACGGCAAGACTTCTGGGTGACTTGGAAAAAGAACTGCCTAAGACTGATTTTTTACGGATCCATAGAAAGCATATGGTCAATCGCCATATTGTGTCCGCTGCGAAGTCCCAGGCAGGAGGAGCGTATACCGTTTACTTGAAAGATGAGGATGAGACAAATCTTCCGGTGGGAAGAGAATTTGTGGATGGAGTCAAAAGCCTTTTTGGAAAAGGTTAATGTAGGAACTGTTTTAGAAATTCCGATGCGGCCCCCACCCTGCATTGGGTGGGGGGAGTGGCCCGTGGGCATCGCCTGTCGCTATATCACAAATGCATCCTTTCGTCTAACTCAAAATCTTTCGGATTTTCGTGTGGGAACTGTTACCAGGGGATCTCTTTCTTATCCCTAAGAAAAATTCCGGAGGGCCCGTCTTCATTCAAAAGTGCAGCCCAAACGATTGTCTCCGCACCTTTTTCTACGGAACGACTCGCTCCCGGACCTCCCATATCGGTTCGGACCCATCCAGGACAAACAGAATTTATTTTGATGTTTGGACTGCCTGCTTCCGCATTAAGGATGCGAGTTAGAGCGCTTAACGCAGTCTTGGAGATACGATAGGCGGCATAGCCGGACCCCATATCATAGAGCTGGCCCATTCCGGAGCTTACATTCACAATTCTTCCGTAGCCGTTTTGTTTCATCTTTCCGAGGATCTTTTGGGAAAGAAGAAAAGGGCCGATCAGATTTACGTTCAAAGTACCCTGCAACATTTCCAGAGTTGTATTTTCAATAGAGCCTTTGTCCATGTAGATCCCGGCATTATTCACGAGAATATCAATCTTGGGGAATTTTGAGAGAATGGTAGAAAGAAAATCCTGAATGTCGGAAGGATCGGAAACATCCAAAGCAAATGCTTCGGCAGAACCTCCGCTCTTTTGAATGAAGTCCACGGTCTTCTGAGAATCTTCTTTCTTGCGAGAAACGCAGACTACATGAACTCCCGCTTTGGCGAGTTCCTTAGAGACCTCTTGTCCGATCCCTCTACTGGCACCTGTGACGATTGCAATTTTTTTGTCCATGGAGATTGGACTAATCTTTGAACCAGTTTTTGTATTTAAAATACAGGATCATTGCCCCAGGGATCATTAAGATTGTAGTAAGAGACACGGCCAAAATGGTCCTACTCGCATACGGAAGATCCGTAAAATTCATCCCGAAGAACCCTGTCAAAAAGGTGAGGGGCATGAAGATCATGGAAACCAAGGTCAGTCTCTTGATAATATCGTTCGTTCTTTGGGATAGAAGGGAAAAATACGCATCCATAGAGTTCCCAATCAGATCTCGGTCCATATCTATGGTTTCTACAAGCCTACTTAAATGATCGTAAACATCCCTAAAATAGAAACGGATCTTCTCTGAGAGGAATTTGTCCTCATGCCTCATGATCAGGTTCAAAACCTCTCTCTGAGGCGAAAGGACCCTTCTCATTCGGACCAGATTCCTCTTAATATATAATATATTTGTAATGAAATCTGGTCGAACATCATTCATTAATATCTGGTTTTCCAGATCAGTGATATCGTCCGAGATCTGATCTAGGATCGGGAAATTAGAATCGACTAAAAGATCGAATAGAAGATAGAGAACGTGATCCGTTCCCTTTGCGGAAATATTCGGTTCGGAGGCGCATCTATGCCAAAGGAAATCGATTAAGGGTTCTTTATGCTGGTGAACCGAAACGATGAACCTCTGGTTAAAGAATACATGGGTTTCATTTGCGGCATAGGATTGTTTTCCTTCCGATTTGAAACTATGTAAGACCATAAAGGCATGATCCTCGTAGTCCTCGAACTTAGGTCTTTGGTTTTGGTTGGTGCAATCCTCTATCGCTAAATCGTGAAATCCGCAATTATTAGAGAGAAAAAGCAGATCTTCCTCGCTGGGATTTTCCAGGTCGATCCAGACTTTTTCCTTTTTTAGGGTCTTACTTAAGGAGAAGTTATTGCGAAAGGAAAAGTCTACTTCTTTCGGGACGGCTTTGGAATTCGAAATTTTTCCGTGATTGAGGGGAAAGGAGAGAACACGGATCATCGTTGCAAGGCCCTTAGGTGTTCTCCAATGCGTAAATGATATACGCTCGGAAGTCTTCTAAAGTAAATTCTCTTTTATTTGTGAGATGATTGACCATATAACCGATGATGGCCGAAGTAAGGTTCTTTACTTCGAATTCTGAATAATTAGGCTTCAATGCCAAGATGATCTTCTTAGAATTCTCATAGAAGATGAGATTCACAAGATGTATATTTCTTTTTTTTAATCTATGGATCTTGGGTTGGAGCATCAGGCTCCAATACAAACGAAGATACTCTTCGTTTTCTTTTACAAGTTTAACGATCTGTCCGCCCAAAAATTGGATCAGCTCGCTTTTGTTCTCGGAAGAATTCAGTTTCTCCGGCAAATACTTCTTCAGTATCGTATCGTGGGATTCTATGATCCCTTCCAGAATGGATTCCTTGGATTCGAAATAGCGGTAGGCGAGCCCGAGGGACAGCCCGGCTCTCTGCGCGATCTGCCGCATAGTGGAGCCGTGATACCCTTGCTCGGAGAAGAGTTTTAAAGAAGTCTTTAGAATAAGATCTCTGGTATCTTTGGCCATTTTTTACCGGATAGAGTAGAGGACCTTTCTGGATCCGATCCTTTCCCGGTTTGTTTCCATACGATTCTTATATCCGTAGGCCTTTTCCGGTTTTAAAACGGAGAACAGATCGTACAATTCAATCTCGAATTGTAGCATTGCCTCCGCCACCTCTTCCGAAACCTTATCGGCGGATTGAAGAGCGTCTACGCAAACATGACGAGAGTTGATCTTGTCGGGGCGGATTTCCTCGGCGATCTTCCTGAAATTTTGCTTTGTGATCGTTCCTCCGACAGAGGTCTTCTTTCCTCTATCCTTGGCGATGGCTACAATCGTGCGGGTCACCTTCATGACTTCTTCGTCGTCCGGGATCAGGCCCATGGATGCGGAAAGATCCGATCTCGCGGCGGTCACTTGGTCTAGGTCCTCGAATGCCTTGGAATCGGCAATTTCCAGCAGGTTCTTATAACCGGTGATCGTCTCCAAATTGATCGCCTTATTCACTTTTGCAAAAGTGACAGGAGTAAGCATACTTTTGAGAGTAGAGATAAAATTCTTAAGAGCGTAAGAGGACTCGATCATAGGAGCGGAAATCCCTTCGATTTCTTCCTTAACGAGCATTCGGATATCGGTCCTGGCCTCCGGACCCCCGATCTTAACTGTGACCGGGACCAAGTCCTTGGCAATCATATGCAAGACACGGATCTCGTCTGCGTCCATGTCTTCTGTCTCCGTTCCGCCTTTCAGGCCGACGATCGGATAGCTACGCATCAAGGAGATGAGGTAGCGTCTGAGTTCGATGATTTTGCGGTCTATCTGCTCTTTCACAATCCTAGTATCGTCTTTTTCCCAAAAAGAGTAAGGATTTTTGGTTTTTTACTGAAATTGCGAAAGCGGAGAGAAGGATCCTCAGGCAAGACCAGCGTGTTATTGACGGGAAATCCACTTTCCGTACCAATAGACCTATGAATAAGCCTAAGGGCAGTACCTTCGTCAAACAACTCCCATCCTGGGTCCAAGCAATCATCGGGGAAGAATCTGTAGATTCCACATTCTCATTTCTTTTCATCGTTTTATTAGTGTTGGCTTTTAAATCCTCCGTCTTGGACGCGAATAATATTCCTTCCGGTTCTATGATCCCCACCTTGAAGATCGGGGATTTTCTATTTGTGAATAAGATGAGATATTCCCTTCGCTTGCCTTTCACGGAGAAGGAACTGATCCGTTACGACGATCCCAAGAGAGGAGACATCGTGACCTTTGTTCCACCCGAGGGTGCGTTACGCGAACCAGGTGAATCCAGAGAAGGTTGGTTCCCGAAACGCTTCGTAAAGAGAGTGATCGGGATTCCTGGAGATAGGATCCGAATTACTCCGAAACCTATTCTTCGAGATGGAAAGCAGATCTATTACGGAGCCATAGAATACATGGAGAAGGGGAGCCAGGAATTCAAACCGTACGAATTCCACGAGACGGATCCGGGGAGCCTACTCTACGATCTAGATGATCCGGGTGCGGTAGAGAATTATGTATTCCAAGAGCAGAAGCCAGGCTTTCAACATTATGTGATCGAAGGCCCACATATCGAAAAGGGAACGGATTGCTATAAGCCTACCGGTTGTTTGATCCCCGAGAATTATTACATGATGCAAGGAGACAATCGTCCGAACTCCTTCGATTCCAGGGACTGGGGATTCGTGCCAAGAGAAGATGTGCTCGGAAAGGCACTCATGATCTATTTCTCCATCAATTGGAAGGATCATGTCTGCCAATACAAGAGTGGAAAGGACCTGGCGGACCTAGGGCAAAGCGATGCGCCTAGATACGAAGGAGAAGAATTGGAATCCAAGTGCAAGGACACAGGGTATTACAATTCAATGCCCAAAATGCATTCTAGTTATCTGGACAGGGACCAAATGGGCTGGCTAAAGAGCACCATCTTGTATAGAATTCCTCGTATGGAAATACGTTGGTCCAGGATCGGGACCATCTTAGAATAAAATGGAAGACTCTCCTAAGCCTTCTTCTGATAAAAATCAATCTCCTTGGGGACTTGCTAGTCTCGGAATGGAGTTTTGCTTTATCATAGGCGCTTCCTTCTTTATAGGAAGATACTTGGATTCCAAATTTAGTTGGTCTCCTTTCGGGATCCTAGGTGGTTTAGTCTTCGGATTCAGTTACGGGATCTATTACATCTTGTACAGAGTGGGACAATTCGAGAAGGGAGATAAGTAATCTCCAATGGGGGAGGAAGGAGAGGGCCTTCTTAAGCCGAAAAAATATTATATCGGGGCCTTTTTCCTTCTTCTGGTATGCTGGATCTGTTATGGATCGCTACCGGAGCCAATTTCCGGATTTTGGAAGGGGATGTTTCTCTCTCTTCTACTTTCTTTTGGTTTTTATTCACTCCGATTTTATATACTTTCTAAACTCCCAAAAGAAGACTTTTCTGCCCAACTTGGAACGACTGTTCTATCTTTATTAACACAAACAGCCGGTTTGTTATTGTTTATATGGATGGGCGAACGTGAAGGTTTTATTCTCGGTTTTTTTATTGCTCATTTCGCGAACATTTTAATATTGGTATTCGCAAGGTGAAGGGTATAAACGCATAGATACAGGCGTTTTACTTGAAATCTTGTAGGAACAAGACTCCTGGGAAGGTGCTCTCCCGAAATATCTTTCCTCCCTGATGTATAGGGATCTTTTATAAGTATGTTGAAACAAATCTTCGCCGCAATATTGATCGTTTTCTCATTACCATTGTTCGCATCCGAGAGTGGAGACAAGTCCTTCGATCTGAACGAAGTGTTGGTGCATCACTTGATGGACCATGTGGAGTTTCCTTTTAATATCGGGGGAACCAGAGTGTATGAAGGACACGAAGGTTTCGATTCACACAATGAGAATATCTTTTTGGATCATCAGACCGGTCATAGATTCCATTTTGTAGGTGGTCTTGATCTTCATATCACTCGTCGAGTGACCATGATGTGGATCGTTTCCTTGTTGCTCTTCCTTGTTTTCATTCCTGCAGCTCGACTCATTGCTCGAAATCCTCTCAAGATCCAAAGCAAATTTGCAAATGCTGTCGAAGCATTTGTAAGCTTCCTCAAGAAAGACGTAGTCGATGCGAACATGGATGGTCATGGGCATTCTTATTATCATTATATCTTCACATTATTCTTCTTCATTCTATTCTCCAACCTGATGGGTCTGTTTCCTCCTGTGGGAGAAGTGATCCAACTCGGAGTGGATTATATCAATAGCGGAGAAGAGGCAGAGGCTGCTGCGGCATTAGCTTCCGGTCATCATGAGTCGATCTGGATCGCGAAGGTTTGGAACGGGATCACTGTCACTGGAGATATCTCGGTTACTGTCAGCTTGGCTCTGATCACATTGCTTTTGATCTACGGAACAGGCTTTGTATACCAAGGACCTAAATTCATTCTTCATTCCGTGCCGAATGGGGTTCCTTGGCCTTTATATATACTCATGTGGCCTTTGGAATTCATCATTTCCCCTCTTGCGAAAGCATTCGCACTTACAGTGCGTCTCTTGGCGAATATGACTGCAGGGCACGTGATCATTCTGGCTCTACTTGGATTTGTTTTCCAATTCCAATCCTACGCGGTAGGAGCCTTCGCTTCCGTTCCGGGAGCTACTGCGATCTACTTCTTGGAGTTGTTTGTTGCATTCCTCCAAGCTTACGTATTCGCGTTATTAACCTCGCTCTTTATCGGATCGAGCATGCACAGGCACTAATTTTATTATAAGCGTTTTGATTTCAAATAGGAGAAAATAGTAAAATGGAATTCGGACTTGGATACATCGGAGTGGGAATCGCAGCTGGCCTCGCTATTTTAGGCGCAGGTTTAGGAATCGGAAGAATCGGTGGTTCTGCAGCTGAAGGAATCAGCCGTCAACCTGACGCAGCTGGAAAAATTCAAACTGCGATGATCATTTCTGCAGCACTTATCGAAGGTGCCGCTCTGTTCGCAATCGTAATTGCGTTCCTTGCTGGCGGAACTTTGAACGAAGCAGTAAAAGCTAAAGCTGCAAACCCTGCAGCAGTTTCCGCTCCCGCAGAAGGTAAATAATCTTGTTTCTCTTAGCAGCTGGGAAGGGGCTAGGCGGATTATTAGATGTGAATCCGGGTCTATTAATATGGACCCTGATTACTTTTCTAATCGTCGTAGTTATCCTTAAAGTTTTCGCTTGGGATGTAATTCTCAAAGCTCTGGATGAAAGAGCTGAGACGATCCAAAACGATATTCGAAAAGCTGCTGACGTACGTTCCGAAGCGGAAGCCCTGCTCAAAGATTATGAAACAAAAATCGCAGCAGCAAGGGATCAAGCGAGTGGAATCGTAGCAGAAGCAAAATCGGACGCTACTAATCTCAGAAACAAACTGTTGGATGATGCTGCTAAAGAAGTGAAGTCCCTAAAAGACGGAGCTTTGAAAGATATAGAACTCGCAAAATCCAAAGCGTTGGCTGAACTCCAAGGACAGATCGTGGACATGACCATTCAGGTCGCCGGATTGGTTCTGGAGAAACAGTTAAAAGCGGACGATTACAAATCATTTATCGAAAGCGAGCTAGGCAAGATCAGGAAACTGAGCGCATAAAATGAGCTATTCTGCGATCCCTAAAACATACGCTGCGGCATTAGCCGAAGCAAGTTCTTCTCCGGAGGAATCGGAACAGGAACTGGATTCTATCGTAAATATCTTTCGAGTAGAATCCCAGTTTCGTAATTTCTTCGATACTCCTTCCGTGAAGAGAGAAGATAAGGAAGCTGTTTTACTCAAAACCTTCCAAGGCAAAATTTCGGAGACCACTCTGAACTTTTTGCTGGTACTTCTCCGTAGGGGAAGATTCTCTTTCCTCTCCGAGATCCATGATGCTTTGAAAGAAGAACTGGATCGCAAAGCGGGAAGAATTCGTGCAAAAGTGAGAAGCTATCCTGCGTTAGACGAAGGCACGCTCTCCAAACTGCGCAACGAACTAAAAGAAAGATTCAAATCAGAGTTTATCTTGGAATCAAGCGAAGACCCAAGCCTTATCGGTGGGTTCGTGGTCCGCTTCCAAGACTTGTCAATCGACGGTTCAATGAAGAACCAGCTTAAGAAAGTAAGGCAGACCTTGCTGGAAAGCAAACTACCGGTCGGAGTTGTTTATGAAAATTAAAACGGACGAAATTACGTCGGTCCTCAAACAGGAAATTTTAAATTATAAAAAAGACCTGGGTGTTGAGGAAGTTGGGACCGTTCTAGAAGTAGGGGACGGTATCGCGAGAGTATTCGGTCTTAGAAACGTTATGGCCGGAGAACTTGTCGAATTCCAAAACGGAGTTCGAGGACAAGCATTCAACCTCGAAGACAACTCCGTGGGTGTTATTATTTACGGGGATTATAAAAATATTAAAGAAGGTTTCTCAGTTAAGAGAACCAATAAGATCCTCGAGGTTCCGGTTGGACCGGAAATGCTCGGACGAGTAGTAAACCCTCTGGGTGAGCCTCTGGACGGAAAAGGACCGATCAATACCAAGCACTCTCGTGCGGTAGAAAGCCCTGCTCCTGGTATCTCTAAAAGACAACCTGTAGAAGAGCCTCTGCAAACAGGGATCAAAAGTATCGACGCAATGATCCCGATCGGACGCGGACAAAGGGAGTTGATCATCGGAGACCGTGGAACCGGAAAGACTTCCATCGCTCTGGATACGATCATCAACCAAAAAGGTTCCGGAGTGATCTGCGTTTACGTAGCGATTGGACAGAAAGCGTCTACCGTTGCTACCATCGTGGAAAAACTAAAAGCAGTCGGCGCTCTCGATTATACGATCGTGGTTTCCGCTACTGCTGCGGATCCTGCTCCTCTGCAATACATCGCTCCTTACTCAGGTTGCTCCTTCGCGGAATACTTCATGTATAATGAGAAGAAAGCGACTCTGGTTGTTTATGATGATTTATCTAAGCAAGCGGTTGCGTATCGCCAAATGTGTCTCCTTCTTCGTAGACCTCCGGGCCGCGAAGCGTATCCTGGAGACGTTTTCTACCTTCACTCTCGCTTGTTAGAGCGTGCAGCTAAACTCGACGAGAAATACGGTGCAGGATCACTCACCGCACTTCCGATCATCGAGACCCAAGAAGGTGAGGTTTCCGCATATATTCCGACTAACGTGATTTCCATCACTGACGGTCAGATCTATCTTCAATCCAACCTGTTCGCATCCGGGGTTCGTCCTGCAGTGGATGTGGGTATCTCCGTATCTCGAGTCGGTTCTGCCGCTCAGATCAAGGCGATGAAACAGGTTGCCGGAAAAATGAAACTGGAATTAGCACAGTTCCGTGAGTTGGAAGCGTTTGCTCAGCTCGGAACGGATCTGGATCCAGTTACTCAGGCTCAGTTGGACAGAGGATATCGCATCGTTGAGATGTTGAAGCAGCCTGTTTCCAGCCCGTATCCGGTCGAGGAGCAGGTGGTTGAGATCTTCGCAGTAACCCGTGGTCATATGGACAAGGTCCCTGTATCCAAGGTGCGCGAGTTCGGAACCCATTTGTTGAACACTCTTAGAGCGCAACATTCGGATGTTCTGAATGCGATCCGTACGGAAAAGAAAATCTCCGACGAGGGAAAACTCGGCGAAGTCGTTGGCGCAATCGCTGCCGATTTCGTTAAGAACCTGAAGTAAAAGGGAAAGATCTTGGCTACACCCCGGGAAATAAAGAAACGGATCAGCTCCGTTAAAAACACGCGGAAGATCACTCGCACAATGGAAATGGTCGCTACGGCCAAATCCAAGAAACTGAGTGATAGGGTAAACGCGTCCCATCCTTTCTCGAATAAGATCAAGGAATTGGTGGGAGCTTTAGCCTCTCTGGCTGCCGTCGTGAAGAGTCCTTATTTACGAAAACCGAATGCGATTCGTTCGGTTGCCTTGCTTGTGATCACAGCGAACAGAGGTCTTTGCGGAGGATATAACTCCAAGACCATCCGTGCCGCTCGAAATCGCATCCAAGAATGGAAAGATAAAGGCGTAAACGTTCGACTCTTCGTGGTAGGAAAAAAAGGAATCTCCTATTTCCAATTCGCAAAAGAGAAGATCGAGAAATCCTACACTCATATAGACGATAAGTCCGGATACAAAGAGGCCGAGGAATTTGCGGACTTCTTCTTATCCATGTTCGCAAAAGAAGAAGTGGATGCAGTAGAGATCGTTTCTACCATCTATTATTCTTCTTCGAACCAAGAGGCAGGAGTGACCAAGGTGCTTCCTTTCGAGGCGCAACAAGGACAGTCCAGCGTCGGATCTAACGTATTGTATGAGCCGAATCCGGAGAGTATCTTAGAATCTCTTCTTCCCTTAGTCGTTAAGACTGCATTTTTAAAGGCGATCCTGGAAGCGAATTGCTCCGAGCAGATCGCAAAGCGCGTGGCCATGAAATCCGCAACGGACGCGGCCTCCGAAATGATCAAGCTACTGACTCGTGGTTACAACCGTATCCGTCAGGCAAAGATCACTCAGGAGATCTCGGAGATCGTAGCGGGTGCGGACTCGCTAAACTAGTTCTGGTATTGGAGTTACTTGGATGAGCAAAGGTAAAGTAAAGCAAATCATCGGTTCGGTTTTGGATATCGAATTCGAATCCGGACATCTTCCTGAAATTTTCAACGCTCTCGAGATCGAAGCGATTGTAGAAGGCAAAAAGGAAAAAATCGTCGCAGAAGTGCAACAGCATATCGGCGGAAGCGCAGTGAGAGCGATCGCACTTTCTTCCACTGACGGACTCGTAAGAGGCCAGGAAGTTTCCGACACAGGATCTCCTATCTCTGTCCCTGTTGGGGATGTAACTCTCGGCAGGATCTTCAACGTTCTTGGCGATCCAGTCGACGAGGGCGCTCCTATCCAAGTGAAAGAGCGCAAGCCTATCCACAGAGCGGCTCCAAGTTACGAGGATCTTTCTCCTAAGACAGAAGTCTTCGAAACAGGGATCAAGGTAATCGACCTTCTCGCTCCATATATCAAAGGTGGAAAGACCGGACTCTTCGGAGGAGCCGGAGTAGGTAAGACGGTTCTTATCCAAGAATTGATCAATAACATCGCGAAACAACACGGTGGATTCTCGGTATTCGCAGGTGTTGGAGAAAGAACTCGCGAAGGAAACGACCTTTGGAGAGAGATGAAAGAATCCGGAGTTATCAACAAGACCGTACTTTGCTATGGTCAGATGAACGAGCCTCCTGGTGCTCGTCTTCGTGTGGCTCTTTCTGCTCTAACAATGGCGGAACATTTCCGTGATTCCATCGGAACAGACGTACTCCTCTTCGTGGATAATATCTTCCGTTTCTCCCAAGCGGGATCCGAAGTATCTGCGCTTCTCGGACGTATGCCTTCTGCGGTGGGATACCAACCGACTCTTTCTACAGAGATGGGTGCTCTCCAAGAGCGTATTACTTCTACTCGTAAAGGATCCATTACTTCGGTCCAGGCCATCTACGTTCCTGCGGACGACTTGACTGACCCGGCTCCAGCGAACGCGTTCGCTCACTTGGATGCGACTACGGTTCTTTCTCGTGCGATCTCCGATAAAGGGATCTATCCTGCGGTGGACCCGCTTGATTCTACTTCTCGCGTAATGAACGCAGAGGTCCTCGGACAAGAGCATTACTCTGTCGCTCGAGAAGTGCAAAGGATCCTGCAACGCTATAAAGACCTACAAGATATTATCGCGATCTTGGGAATGGACGAACTTTCCGAGGATGATAAGGTTCTCGTGGCTCGTGCCAGAAAGATCGAGAAATTCCTTTCTCAACCTTTCCACGTTGCGGAAGTATTCACCGGAACCCCTGGTAAATACGTGAAACTTGCGGATACAGTTCGCTCTTTCAAAGAAGTGATTTCCGGAAATTGCGACCATCTTCCTGAGCAAGCCTTCTACATGGTGGGAACCATAGAAGACGTGGTCGAGAAGTCCAAAAACCTGAGGGCATAATCCATGGCTTCTCCTAAACTGGACGTTTCCGTAATCTCTCCGGAGAAATTGCTCTTCCACGGCGATGCTGATAGCCTCGTCGTGCCAGGAAGTGATGGTTTCTTCGGGGTGTATCCGGGACATACTTCCTTGGTATCTCTTCTGGGGATCGGTGTGTTGGAAGTCCGACAAGGGAATAAGACCAAGATCGCAGCCATTGAAGGCGGATTTTTCGAGGTCCGAGACAATAAGGTTACGATCCTGACCGACCACGGCAGCCTGAAAGAAGATATCGATCTGGCAGACGCCCAAAAAGCGTTAGAAGAGGCCGAAGCTCTTCCTCCTTCCACTGAGAAAAATACTCTCGTTCAAAAAGCAAAAACCCGAATTTTAGCGGCTTCCCGCTAATATTTCGGGGGACTAAAATCCGAAAATTACTAAGAGGAACTCTTCTTTTGGCTTTGCCTTAGAAGGAGTTCCTACCGGAGAATTCCCATAGAAGAGGTTTCTCTTCCCGGAATTTTTCGGATTGTATTTCCCACTTATATCGGAGATCCTTCGGTATAGAGGAAGAACGGATTTTTAGTACATTGTAGGAAGCATGGCGGACGATTTTACGATAGAGGAAGGAGAAGGGTTTCCTGCAGGAAGTGGGGACGATTTTGATCCGAGCGAAATGAGCTTGGATGAAATAGATTCCCTTTTGTCCCCCGAGGGTGGAGACTCTGATTTTAATTTCGAATCACTTCCCGAGGATTCGGTGGATACTGCCGGTTTCGAGGAATTACTCGCTTCTTCCGGAGATGCGTATCCGGAAGATGTTCCGAATTTTGAACCGGAAGAAACTGACTTTGGTTCCGACCTAAGCCAACTAGACGAATCCGTTCATCTGGACGAAGATTTCGATTTCGATCTCACAGATCCTTTGATCGACGCAGAGATCGATAGATTACTCGATATTGACGACGATATTACCGCACCAAGTTCGCCTTCTTCCTCCGGAGCTCCTTCTTGGAAGGGAGAGGCTCCTGCATCTCAGGACCTGGACGAACACGAGGATGCATTCGGCGATCTAGGCGCTTTGGATCTGGGAGATTTCTCTCAACCGGGAGAGGTTCCTTCTTCTGCATTCCATTCCGAAGATAAACCTTTCGAATGGGGCGGGGAAGAAGAGCACGACGAAGTAGTCGGACTCGCAGACATGGAAATGGACGAATCTCCGATCTCCCTTTCCGACGACGAATTACATAATATTGATATAGCTGCCGACCTGGCCGATTTCAGCATGGATGAGGAAGAGACATCCACGACGGACGAACCTTCTGCTCGCACCACTCACGAAGACGATATCATCTCCGACGATGAGGGGCCGATCTCTCTCTCCGAACACGAGTTAGACGATATCATGGCAGAGGATTTCTCTCCTTCTATCTCCGAAGATGGTTTGGGAGAATTAGAAGATACCGATTTCGCTACTCCTTCTTCAGAAGTAACAGGAGATCTGGACTTCGAGGAAGAAGAGAAGGACATCGCACTTTCTACAGACGAATTGGATCATCTCTTAGAAGGAGACGCTTCCGAAGCAAAAGACTCTTTCACTGAAATGGGAGACTTTGGAGATCTGGATCTGGGCAGCGTGAGCGGAGAGGAAACTCCTCCTTCTACTTTCTCCGATCTGGAAGAAGAGAACGAACCGATCGCACTCTCCGACGATGAACTTGGCAATTTACTTTCTTCTAGTCCGGAAGAAGAAGCATCTTCCGTTAACCTGGACGATCTAAGCGTCAGCGATTCTCCTTTCGAAGAGGCTACGGAGATCGATTTTGGAAAATCGGACGACGATGGCGAATTGGATCTCGCCGATTTCGATTTTGATCCCGATTCCGAAGAAGCCGATACGGACGAATTTATAGCCGACGAGGAAGAGTCCATTTCTCTTCCGATTTCCGATTTCGAAGACATGGGGATCTCCGAATCCGCAAATCCTTTGGACGGCGGATTGGATCTGGGAGACTTCGAGGAACCGAGCCTCGGAAAAGAAGATGTCGCCCTTGAATCTCTCGGAGATTTCACGTCTGCCAGTGACGAGGATCTATTAGGAACTTCTAATGAAGAAGAGATCACTGAGCTTCCTGAATTAAGATCCGACGATGACGATTTCTTATCTGAAGAAGCTGACGAGGCGATTGCACTCTCCGACGACGAGCTCGGCAATTTGCTCTCTTCCGGCACTGAAGAAGAAGCTCCTATGGACGCTTCTTCCGAGATAGAGACCTTAGACTCCGACTTCTTGGGAGAAGGGGATTCGGAAGAGAACGAACCGATCGCACTTTCCGACGACGAGCTAGGCAATTTACTTTCTTCCGAGGAAGAAGAAGGAGTTCCTACATTCGATTCCGTTCTGGACGAAGAAGAGGAGCAAGAACCGATCGCTCTATCCAACGACGAATTGGGGGATCTGCTTTCTTCTGGAGAAGAAGAATCTTCTTTCGACGGAATGAATTTCGAGCCGGAAGAAGATGCATCTAGGGAAAGTGCCGTCGAATTTGGGGACTTTAGTCTGGATTCGGAAGCGGACGAACCGATCGCGCTTTCCGAAGACGAATTAGGCAATTTATTATCCGACGAAGCCGAAGAGATCGAAGGAGATACTTCGCTCGATCTAGAGGACGACTCCGACGAACCAATCTCTCTTCCTATCAGTGAATTAGAAGAGACTGCAAGTGCAGCGGAACAAGTAGCGGGAGATTATGATATAGATTGGGATGGTCCTGTCGCAGATCTGAACGATCTGAGCACTTCCGAACCTGCCGCTCCTTCCGATTGGGATTTGGGAGAAGAAGCGGACGAACCGATCACTCTTTCTAACGACGAATTAGGCAATCTTCTCGCAGACGATGCGACTCCGGAAATGGAAGAAGGGGAGCTGGATGCTCTGTTGTCCTCTTCACCTGAGGGATCGGATCTGGATGCGTTAGGCTCGCTTGATGGAGATCTTCCGATCGCAGATATGAGTTTTGCCGGAGATAACGGCGGAGAGATCATTCCTACGATAGAAAGGATCCCGCAAGAGGAAGAGCTTAACTTTATCCTAGACGAGTATGCGGATGACGAAGAACTTTCTCCTTTGGAAGAGATCCGCCAAGGTGGATTCACCCAAACCGTCGAAGGGGAAGAGGGCGCTCCTACTCAGGATGAGATGAAGAGAATTCTACTTTATCTGGATGAGCTCTTAGGAAATCTTCCTGACGATATGATCCGAGACTTCTCTCGTTCCGATTATTTCGAACTTTATAAGAAATTAATGAAACAAATCGGCGTTTGACGATGGGACTGTTGGATAAGGTCACGCGTATAATCCGCTCGGGATCTAATTCCCCCGGAAATTTAGACCCGTCCTCAGTAGCTATTCCTAGAGAAGAAAAGCCTTCTCTCTTAAAGAAATCCATGGCACTTCGTGCAAAAGGACTATTAGAGAAGGCTATGGACTTCGGAGGAAAAAAGGAATCCAAGCCGGTTTCCGTTTATGAGGATCCTACAAATTTCGAACCGGAAAGCGTTTCTTCTCCGGAAGGATCGTATTCATTCGATACGAGCTCTGACGATCTGGGCGATTTCGATCTAGGTGCGGATCTTTCTCCAAGCTCTTTCTCACAAGATGAGGACGCCTCGGATATTTCTTTCCCTGACTCTGCCTTCGATACACAAGGCACAAGCGACTTCGATCTTTCTTCGGAAGAAGACCAGGAGCCGATCGCACTCTCCGAAGATGAACTAGGTAATTTACTTTCTTCCGAAGAGGAAGGAATTCCTACATTCGATTCCGACACCAACGGGGACGAATTTGCGGATCCATTTTCTTCCGGAGCAGAAGATCTTACTCTCGCGAGCGACGATTCGGATCCTGATCTTGGAATGGATTTCGGGGACACGGATCTTGGTTCGGACTTTGGAAATTTGGACGAACCGACAGAGGAAGAAACTCCTCATAAAGGACTTCTCTCCAAAGCAAGCGAGGCCAAAGAAGAGGATTCCATCTTTGATTCCGATCTTCCTAAATCGGATGATATAAAGGATCCTTTCGGGGATTGGGTCAAAGACGCAGAGAATCAGGCGAACCAAGAGGCGAAGCGTCCTTTAAACAAAGAACAGGAAGAAAGAGAGTCCGCAGGTTTCCTATTCGATGACGATTCGGATTATTCCACAATGCCGATCGACTTGCAGATCGCATCTCGTAAGAAGTTGGAGAATTATCTCTCCGTATTCGAGATCTCCAAAGAGATCTCCGCGTCCCGCGATTTTACTACCTTCTTCGAGAATTTGAGCTATTCTATTCAGGGACAAATAGGCGCGGAATCGATCGTGATCTTCTCTTCTACGAACGGAGAGTTCGATCTACTGAGAGTAGTAGAGGCCCAAGGAATTGGTGCCGATCCGGATTGGGTCTTGGAAACCGGAGATGAAACGTATCACGCCGCATTGAAGACTTCTTCCGTGGTCTATGCCAAGGAATTGTTTAAGACAGTACTCCCTAAAAAGGAAAAGGAGATCCTGGAGAAGACCTCTGCAGAAATGCTCGTCCCAATTCGTAGTTACGACGAATTTTATGGAATTATAATATTAAGTAAGACTATAGCTGGCGAAGATTATACGATCGAAGACTTAGAATTCCTGAAGATCGTAGGAGAGATGGCAGGTTCCGTTCTCCGTAGGATCATGGACTTGGAGAACCTTCACCAAGAGAATGAGAAGCTTCGACAGGTCCTAAAGGGAAATGAGAGGATACTTGCGAGCGCAAGGGATCTGGCTTCCGTCAGGGACATGGACGAGGCTTACGATTATCTAGTAGAGACATTTAAGAAGGAACTAGGGCTCAGACGATGGAGTTTCCTTCTCTTGGATCGGACGACTCGAAAAGAATATAAGGTATTCGGAACGAATTTGCTGACTCCGGATACGGCAGGAAAATTCAGATTAGCCTTGGATTCCAATTTGGTAGGGATCGTCGCCAATGTTCCGGGTGTATTCCGAATTTCTAATTTTAGAAAGAATCCCGAACTTCTTTCCCAGTTGTCCAATGACGAGCTAGGTCTCATGAGGGATTTCGACATCCTTCCTTTCTTGAATTTGAATTGGCTGGTGGGAATGCTCGTGATCCACGAAACGGAAGTTCCTTGGACGGACACGGATAGAGAGACTGCTGTGGGCATCTCCGAGATCGCCGCACCGGTACTTTCGAATTTATTAATGTTAGAGGAAAGGGACGCAGTATTTAGGGATCCTTTTAGTCCTGTAGAATCCAGGATAGACGAAGCAATTGCCAGGTCGGCAAAGATAGGAGCACCTTTCAGTCTGACTGTATTTAAGGTCCAAAATGCAAGTAGAATGGTCCGCATAAAGGGAGCCGGTTTCTTCTCCTATTATTGCGAAGAATTGCGGGCCTCTATCCAAGAACATTTGGGAGAGACGGATTATTGCTATCGAGTGGGCCAGGGAAAATACGTCGTGGTCCTGGATGGAAAAGATCGAGAAGAGACTCAGATCGTAGTCCGAAAGATCCGAAATCGGATCGTAGAACTGGATCGTAAGAATAAGGACTTCCAGACCTCCACTTCCAACCAGACCCTGTGTTACCCTGCGGATACTCGAGAGAAAGAGAGAATGCTGGAGTTGATCGAAGAATCTTGATCGATACATTTCGATCCGCCTTTCACACTTTATCGAGACGGATGTTTCTGAACCTTCTGTCTGCAAGTCGATCTGCGCTAAAAATATTATAACTGTCCAATGCCCAATTCCGTCCAAGGACTATGGCTTTCGAAACTTATAGATCCATTCCAGCCAAAAGTTTCCTTCTACTTGTCCCGATCCTAATTCCGCTTTTACTGGTCACTTGCAATCATACTTACTATCGGGCTATTACACATTTATATCCGAACCTGGAAACCAATCGGATCTTTCCTGAGAGAAAGGTGGAGACTTCTTCTCCAGTTTCGAATTTGGAGAAGAAAACAGGATGGGACCTTCCCGAAAAACTTACCTTTCAGACGATGAAAGGGGAGGAGACTCTTTCGAGTGTCGAGCTCTTGAGGGTAACGAATACAAATACTCTCATCGTGATCAAGGACGGGAAAGTTCTCTATGAGAATTACTGGAATGGATTCAAGAGAGATACCATCCAAACTTCCTTTTCGATGGCAAAGTCCATTGCTTCTACTTTGATCGGGATCGCAATCGGAGAGGGAAAGATCCAAAGTGTGAATGATCCCGTGATCCGATACATACCGGAACTAAAAGACAGAGGGATCGATCTTCTTACGATCCGGGATCTTATGATGATGTCCACGGGGATAGACTATACTCGGATGGAAGAAACTTTCTTCTTGTTCATTCCTTTCTCGAACGATGTGAACACATTTTACGGGAATCATCTGAGAAGATTGGTGCTTTCTTTGCATGGGGGCAAGGACGCAGTCGGAAAACTTTTCAACTATAACGATTTCTATCCGCTCATCGAGGGAATGGTCTTGGAGAGAGCGACCAAGATGAGTATTTCTCAATACACTCAGGAAAAACTTTGGAAACCGATGGGAATGGAAGCGGATTCTTCCTGGAGTTTGGATAGCGAAGAGGACGGACTCGAAAGAGCTCATGTAGGTTTGAACGCGAGGGCCATGGATTTTGCCAGGATCGGATTATTGTTCTTGAATCAAGGAGTCTGGAATAAACGAAAGATCCTTTCCAAGGACTGGGTATTGGAAGCTACCTCTCCCGATCCGAACGACCAAAGGGAATGGAAAGTCTTCTCGTTCTGGAAAAAGTCCGGAGGATATTACAAATATCATTGGTGGGGAATGAAGAATGCAGACGGCACCTATGACTATATGGCCAGAGGAAATTTAGGTCAGATCATTTTCGTTTCTCCTAGTAAGAATGCAGTAATCGTTCGCTTGGGCGAAGAGCCTAAGCCAAAATACCAATGGCCGTTTATCGCAAAGGCGATCTTGGATCGGATCCCAAAATAGAAAAGAAGACTACCTAACCCTCATTCAGTCATTCGACTAAGCTGATTTTTTCTTTCTTTCCTTATTTAAACGTTGATTTAATTAAAAGATCGTTTAAATAATGGTCCTATGAACGCATTTGCCGCCCTTGCGGACGATACCAGAATGGAGATTGTGAGATTGGTTGCCAAGAATGGGGAGCTGACCTCCACAGAGATCGGACAGAATTTCAAGATCAGTGCTCCGGCAATTTCCCATCATTTAAAAATTCTCAAAGAGTCCAAGGTGCTTCATATGAAGAAGGACGCGCAAAGGCGCGTTTATACCCTAAATGGGACCCGGATCGGTGAAATGGAAGAATGGTTAGCAAGCATTATAGATCTATGGCATAAGCGCATGGATAAATTGGACAAGTACGTACTCAAGATCAAAAAGGAGAGATCCAGTGGTAAAAAATAATGTAGAAACAACGATCGAAGATAATAAGGTCACGTATAAGAGATACTTTGATGTATCTGTAGAGCTTCTCTTTGAAGTATGGTCCTCGGCCGAGCATTTGGCGGAATGGTGGGGTCCGGACGGATTTACTTTGACCACCAAGAGCATGGATTTTTCAAACGGTGGGGTTTGGGAATTTATCATGCACGGTCCGGACGGACATGATTATCAGAACAAGATCCGTTTCACAGAGATCCGGGAACCAGATTTTATCAGTTACCAACATCTGGGACATGGAGAAGGGGAAGCGGACGTGCATTTTCAATCCAGGATCGTATTCGAAAAAGCAGGAGAAGGAACCAATCTGATCATGGAGCAGATCTTCCCGAGCAAAGAAGAATTAATACGAGTCAACGAGAAATTCGGTGCGATCGAAGGCGCCAAACAGCATATAGGTAATCTTGCCAAATATCTGGAAAAGCTCGCACACTCACGAGGCTGAAGTTCTTTCGTTTAGAAGAGTTGGTCCGATCTTACGGAAAATAGAAACCGCCAGGGATGCGAAGAGCGTAGTCCAAGCGAAGCTTGGATGAGCGTAAGCGAACTCGGAGCAGCCCGGCCCGAAGGGGGCGGCCAAACTATTTTCCGTTCTTGGTAGAATCCACTAAGTCGTAGAATTTTTGAAAGAGATAACGGCTATCGTTCGGACCAGGAGAACTTTCCGGGTGATACTGCACGGAAAGAAGTGGATATCCTGATTTCAAGATCCCTTCTACAGTATCATCGTTCAAATTGATGAAGGAGATCGGTTCCTTTTCCGTGGTCTCTGCGACTACTGCAAATCCATGGTTCTGGGAAGTGATCTCAACCTTTCCTGTCTCGATACTCTTGACCGGTTGGTTTCCACCTCTATGGCCGAATTTCATCTTTTCGGTCTTCTTTCCGAGGGTCAGGCCGATGATCTGGTGTCCGAGACAGATCCCGAAAAGAGGATAATTTTTCTCTAATATAGATCTCGTAGAATCGATTGCGTATGTGCAGGCCGCAGGATCTCCCGGTCCGTTGGACAAAAAGAATGCGTCCACTCCGTCCTTCATGATCTCCGGAGCAGGTGTTTGGGCCGGATATACGGTTACTGCGAAGCCTGCTGCGTCTAAGAGTCGGAGAATATTGGTTTTCACTCCGTAATCGTAGACCGCCAGTTTGTATTTTTTTCCTGCAGAAGTTCCGAACTCGTATTTCTTGCTAGTGGTGACTACTTTCGCCAGATCCGCATCTGCTATCCCTGGGAATTTTTTGACTTCCTGCAGAAAGGAATCAGAGTATTCGTTCGCAACGAAGATGCCTCCGTTCGGAGCTCCATTCGTTCGGATAAAACGGGTGAGTTTTCTAGTATCGATCCCTTGGATTCCAGGGATCTTATATTCTTTTAGAAATTGAGATAAGGTCTTTTGGGCCTTGAAATTGGAAGGCCTATCCACATATTCCTTCACGATCATTCCGGAGGCTTGGATCTTAGAAGATTCCATATTGTCCGGATGGATCCCGTAATTCCCGATCATCGGATAGGTGAGAGTTACGATCTGATTGGCGTAGGAAGGATCGGTGAGGATTTCCTGGTAACCCGCCATGGATGTATTAAAAACGATTTCCCCGACGGAGTGGGTTTCGTAGCCGAAGGATTCACCTTCGTATACGTCCCCGTTTTCTAAAACCAAGAACGCTTTCATTACGGACAGGCTCTTGCAAGGGGGGCGAGGGTCAAGTGGAATCGCTTGCGAAAAAACCCTCCCGTCGACGGAATGGAAGTAGGGGTAGCTGTGGCAGTTCAGAATCAATCAGTCAAATTTATCTTACCGGACGGAAGCTCGAAAGAGGTCCAGGCCGGATCCACGTTTAAGGATTTTATAGAATCCCAACTTCCGTTCTTAAAGAACAAGGCATTAGCAGTCCGTATCAACGGCACAGAAGTCTTGGATCTAAGCCGGACCGTGGACACGATCACAACCCCGGATGCATCTCCCAAGCTGGAGGTTCTGACCTTTCAGGATAAGGAAGGTTGGGAAACCTTCCAGCATTCCGCTGCCCACCTTTTGGGAATGGCAGTCCAAAATTTATACAAGGACGCAAAGCTCACCGTCGGACCGGTGATCGAGAACGGTCCCGGCTTCTTTTATTATGATATAGATTTTACCGAAGCGACTATCACTCCGGAAGACTTTCCTAAGATAGAAGCGGAGATGAAGAAGATCGTGGATGCCGATCATGAAGTTTTCCGCAAGGTCTGGGAAAAGAAAGAGGCCATCTCCACCTTCGAGAAGATGGGAGAGAATTATAAGATCGAGATTATCGGTCAGATCCCGGACGAATCCGTTTCCATCTATGGAATGGGGGAATGGTTCGACCTTTGTAGAGGACCTCATATTCCCCGCTCCGGTTTCTTGAAAGCGTTTAAGCTGACTGCCATTTCCGGTGCATATTGGAAGGCGGACAAGAATAACCGAATGCTCACTCGTATCTACGGGATCGCATTCCCATCCAAAAAGGAATTGGATGACTACCTTTTCCAAATGGAAGAGGCAAAGAAGAGGGATCACCGCAAGATCGGAAAGGAAATGGATCTATTCTCCTTCCAAACGGAGGCTCCTGGCTTTCCTTTTTGGCATCCGAAAGGAACTTCTCTTTGGAATGCATTGGCCGATTATATCCGCAAGGAATGTGCCAAGAGAGGTTACCAAGAGATCAAGACTCCCGCAGTTCTTTCCTCCGAGCTATGGAGAAGGAGCGGTCACTGGGAAAATTTCAACGAGAACATGTACTTCGTTTCTATCGACGAAGAAGAGTTTGCGATCAAGCCGATGAACTGCCCAGGTTGCAGTTTGATCTATAAGCATCATCTTCATTCGTATAGAGAGCTACCTCTTCGTTTCGCGGAACTGGGGAGCGTTCACAGACATGAGCTTCATGGAGTCTTGCACGGACTTTTCCGGGTGAGAGCCTTTACTCAGGACGATGCGCATATCTATGCTCCACTGGAGTATTTAGAAGCAGAAGTTCTGGATATCATAGACTTTACCTTCCATGTATATAAGAAGTTCGGTTTCCAAGAGTTCAAAACCTATATCGCTACTCGTCCGGAGAAATCCCAAGGAAGGGACGAAGACTGGGAATTTGCAACCAACGCACTCAAGCAAGCTCTCGAGAAGAAAGGAATTCCATACGAGATCAAAGAAGGAGAAGGCGCTTTTTACGGACCCAAGATAGAATTCAATATCAAGGATTCGATCGGTCGGATGTGGCAATGTGGGACTGTGCAAATCGACTTCTCCATGCCGGATCGTTTTGAGTTGGATTATACGGATTCGGACGGGGCAAAAAAAAGACCGGTCATGGTCCACAGGGCCATTTATGGTTCTTTGGAAAGATTCATCGGGATCCTGATCGAGCATTTTGAAGGCAAGTTTCCACTTTGGCTCTCTCCGAGTCAGGTCCGGGTCCTTACTGTGACGGAGACTGTTCAGGATTACGGGAATGAGATCCTAAAAGAACTGGTCGATCTTGGTTATCGAGCAGAAGGCGATTTTAGGAATGAGAAGATCGGAGCCAAGATCCGGGATTCCATTCTGAAAAAGGCAAATTATCTTCTCATTCTGGGGCAAAAGGAGAAGGAGACTGGCTCTGTAGCGGTCCGAAAACGAGGCTCCGAAGAGACAGTGACAGTTTCCTTTGCGGAATTTAAGGCTCAATTGGAGAAAGAAGTCCGAGAAGGGAATTGATTGGATCCTATTTTAGCCGACCGACCCTTTTTTTGGAAGAAGTCGTCGGCTTTCTTGGGACGTTTCGGTAAATTTACAGAAGCAGCTCTGATCGACTAGAGAATACTAAATTCTACTTGATGAGCTTGCCCATCAGTATAGAAAATCGCTTGTAAGCAGGCCTAATGGCCAAAAAATTGGAAAAAACCGGAGATTGAATGCAGAGGAAGCCGCAACCGAAGTCCACGGATAAGCTGTTTAATCACAGAATTAACGAAAAAATTACCGGAGTATCTCAGGTAAGATTGGTAACGGACGACGGAGTCCTAATCGTTGCGTTTGATGAAGCTCTCCGGAGAGCAAAGGAAGAAAACCTAGATCTTGTGGAAGTATCCGGGGATCAGGAGATTCATGTTTGCAAACTTATCGATTACGGTAAGTACAAGTTTGAACTACTTAAAAAAAGTAAGGAAGCGAAGAAGAAACAACACGTAATCAACGTGAAGGAAGTGAAGATCCGACCTAGGATCGACCAACACGATTACGATATCAAGAAGCGCCACGCCGTTGAATTCCTACAAAAGGGAGACAAAGTAAAAGTGAGCCTTCGTTTTCGCGGACGTGAGATGATGCATTCCGAATTGGGAATGAACGTAGTCAACCGCATGGTAGAAGATCTGAAGACCGTAGGGACTCCCGAAAGAGAGCCAATTCTGGATGGGCGTCAGATCGTGGTAGTTATTTCTCCTCTTACTGCAAAGTAAGAAAGAGAGAAGAG
Source organism: Leptospira langatensis (assembly GCF_004770615.1). Lineage (NCBI taxonomy): Bacteria > Pseudomonadati > Spirochaetota > Leptospiria > Leptospirales > Leptospiraceae > Leptospira > Leptospira langatensis. The sequence continues at coordinate 131,413 of NZ_RQER01000007.1, read as the reverse complement.
TCAGGAGTTATCGAGGTAAGGAAATGCCTAAGCTTAAAACAAATAGAGCCGCAGCGAAACGGTTCAAGTTTTCCAAAAACAATAAAATTAAACGGAAGAGTATGAACACCCGTCACATTCTTACCAAAAAAGGCCCTAAGAGACGTCGTCGTCTGAGAGGAATGACTTTGGTAAACGGATCTGATTGGAAATCAATCGTTAGACTCATGCCTTACGGAGTACGATAATGCCTAGAGCTACAAACGGAACTATTCATAAGAATCGTCGTAAGAAAATCTTAAAGACCGCAAAAGGTTTCCGCGGAGCGCGTTCCAAGCTTTATAGAACTGCAAAATCCGCAGTAATGAAAGCGGGACAATGGGGTTATAGAGATAGAAAAGCAAAGAAACGTGATTTCCGTAAACTTTGGATTGTCCGTATCAATGCAGCGGCTCGTGAAGCTGGACTTTCTTATTCTCAGTTTATCCATGGTTTGAAAAAAGCCAATATTTCTCTGGATAGAAAAGCCCTGGCTGAACTTGCATTCAATGACAAAGAGACTTTCAACGCTCTTGTCGAAAAGATCAAGGTAGCTGCCTAAGAACCAAAAGCTTTCGGAAGGTCTTTTGACTTTCCTTTTGCCTGGATAAAAAGCCCGTAATTCTACGGGCTTTCTTTGTTTTTAGAAAAAAAGGTTTTTCACTTTTTAAGAAATATGAAAAATGGGATGGATTTTGCCGATTTGGCGGGTCCGAAAAATTAGGGCTTAAGCGGCGCTTGAGTCCGAAGTGTAATCTTACAAACTAATTCGGAAGGACAACGAGGTTCGCATTATGTTAACCATGGAGACTATTGAAGAGCTCGAGAGTAAGGTTTTAAAAGCTCTCGAACTCATTAGCGACCTTCGAGCGGAAAATGGCCGCCTCGAGACCGAAAACGAATCCCTCCGCGCGGAAAATGACCAGATGAAACTGGCCATGGAAGAAAAAGAGAAAGAACTTTCTTCTCTTCGCGAGCAACTCCAAAAAGCAAATCAGGAGTTGGAGGGTATTAAAGAGAGAGAACGTGCACTCGAAGCCAAGATCAATCAGCTTCTGGGTCGTTTGGATGGTCTACCTGCCTCCGGTAGCGGATCTTCCAGCTCTTCTGCATCAACTTCTTCTAAACCATCTAGCAGTTCTTTTGCGACTGGCGCCGCTGCTGGTGCAGTCGGAGCGGCAGCCGCTGCGGCAGCGATCCCTTCTGTGGTTCGTGATTCCTCCGACGATGATTTCAACGAAGACGACGAGATCATTCTTTTGGATGATGAGGACGACGATATTTCCGTTCTGACTGAATCTTCGGATTCTTCCGGAGGAGATGATGAGATCATCATCACCGACGAACCGATAGACGATTTTAGTCCGGTTTCCGTGGACGATGACGATATCATTATCGAAGACGATGATGATGCGATCAGCGTTTTCGATGCGGATGAGGATGATGACTTCCTAGTCATCGAAGACGATCCTAAGTAATCTGTATGAGTGAAAAAGTCAAAGCTCGTATTCAGGGCGACGACTATACGATCGTAGGAGATACGGATCCGGAATACATCCACCGACTCGCCGAGTTGGTGGATCGTAAGATCCGCGAATTGCAACTCGGGATGCCGAGCGCTTCCAAACTAAAACTCGCAGTACTTGCCGCTCTCAATTTTGCCGACGAGTTGGAACAGTCCAAGTCGGACTCCCCCGTCATGGGAGCTTCTTCTCCGGAAGCAGAAGAGAAAACCAGAAAGTTAATCACTCTGATCGAAGAGGGGTTGATCGGAGATCTCTAATTGCTTTCCAAGCAAGAAGCCAGAAAGATCCAAAAGGCCGGTATCCGATCGGTCCCTTCTCGCAACGAAAAAGAAGAAAGGATCAAAGAGAATCTCATTCTCTTCTTGAGACATAGCTCTTCCAGTAACGTCTTACGGATCATTTCCTATGTCTCCGACGAATTCGAGATCTCTTGTTTTTCGCCCACGTCATTCATTCAACTCCAGGATCTTCGTTTTGACTTATTCTTTCCTAAAATAACCGAAGAGGGCTTGGAATTCAGAGAAGGTCTCGAATTTTCCAAGGGGCCATTCGGTATCCTGGAGCCTACCGGAAAGAAAACTTTGGTCCCTAAGGATGCCGATTGGATCTTGGTTCCGGCCTTGGGTTGGAATCGGGAAGGAGCGAGACTGGGAAGGGGAAAAGGTTTTTACGATAAGAGCATGCAAAACGTCCCTTCTCAAAAAATGATTGGCTTGTCTTTTGAGGATCTATACCCTTGCGAATTCTCTGCGGAGCCGCATGACTTGCGAGTAGGCACGGTGATAACAGAGAAAAAAAACCATTGCTTTCCCCATAAAATTGGAGAAAAATCAGTCCGATAATTCGGTAAAGGGAGTTCTCTTTTTGGACTCCCCTGGTGAATTGTACCTGCCGGAAACCGCTGCCAAACGTTTCCGATCAGAGTGAGAAAATGGCGGAGAACCGGTGAAAACCATAGATAAGAACAGCCCCGCAGAAAATGACCAAGATGGAAAGGAATTGGAGACTCTCCAAGAATTCCTGACTTTCGAGGTAGATAAAGAGATCTTTGGGATCGATATACTTTATATTCATGAGATCCTAAAACCGGTACCGATTACAAGAATTCCTAACGTGGAAGGCTTTATCTTGGGAGTGATCAATCTTAGAGGTGAGATCATTCCTATTATGGATCTGAAGGAATTATTCGGATTAGGTTTTTGTGATATTCTTCCATCTACCCGGATCATAGTGGTGGTTAACGGAGAAAAGAGGGCAGGACTTCTCGTGGACTCCGTAAAGCAAGTAATTAAGGTCCACAAGGACAAGGTCAGTAAGGCAGACGAAGACCTAAGTGTGAATTATAGCGAACTCATAGAATCGGTTAGCCAATTCGAAGAATCCCTGATCCTGAACTTGAATCTTTCCATGCTTATGGATTATGCAGGGGAGGAAGCGTAAATGGCTGGAGTATTAGGCGAATACACAGAACTCTTTTTAGAAGAATCCGAAGACCAGATCGAAGAACTAAATTCGAACCTTCTTAAATTAGAAAAGGATCAATCCGATCCTCAAACCATCAACGATATATTTAGAGCGGCTCACTCTCTCAAGAGTTCGGCTGCTTTTGTCGGTCTATATAATCTATCCGATCTCGCTCACAAGATGGAAAATCTTTTGCAGAGCATTCGAGACGGAAAACTCGCAGTCAATCTATCCTTGGTGAATCTTCTCTTCCAGTGTTTCGATCTGATCAAGAATGTGATCGTGAATGTGGCGGCTGGAAAGAAAGTCGATACTCCTTATACGGAGATGATCCAAAGATTGGAAGCATACGAAAAGAGCCCGGAGGCTACGGCGGTCTCTTCTCCGAAAGGAAGATCGGTTTCCGATTCGGTTCCGGCCGCTCCAAAGTCGGAAGCTAATTCCGTGCATAAAATGGATCTGGATGCCGAAGAAGAAAAGGATCTAGCAGACCTGCTTCGATCTAATCCTGGGAAGGCGTGGCTCTTGAAAGTTGGCCTTAAGAAAGATTCTCCGATGAAGGGCCTACGTTATACTCTTATTCTTCAGAATTTGAGAGGGATTGGACATGTATTCCGCACGGATCCAAGCTCGGAGGAGTTGGAGAAGGGGACCGAAGCTCCTTTTCTTTCCATTCTGATTGTGAGCTCCGAGTCCCAAGAAGAACTTACCAAGGCCGCAAATGTGGACATGGTAGAGAATGTAATGATACAGGAATACATGATGGCCGAATCTTCTTCAGCCTCCGGCGGGCCCGGGTATCAGCTTGACGAAGAGGAGCGTGCCAGCGAAGCCAAGGTTACATTAAAAAGTATTAAAGTATCTTCCGATAAACTGGATCAACTTATGAATAACGTCGGAGAGCTCGTGATCACGAACTCCGGCTTTCAGAAAATTTACGACGATCTTCTCCGTACTTTCGGGGACGATCAGCTATTCAATGAATTAAAGGGTCGTATAGATCTCATCAATCGTATTTCCAAGGAATTGCAATCCGGTATCATGAATATCCGGATGGTCCCCATCTCTACCGTATTCAGACGCTTCTCGCGTTTGGTCAGGGATCTTTCTCTGGAAACCGGCAAAACTGTTGAGCTAGTATTGAACGGAGAGTCCACTGAGCTAGACAAAAAGGTCATAGACGCATTGGGGGAACCTCTTCTCCATCTCATTCGGAATTCTGTGGATCATGGAATTGAATCTCCGGAAGAAAGAAGAAAGCTCGGCAAATCCGAAACAGGTATTGTAGAACTGAACGCTTACCAAGGCGGAAGTAATATCATGGTGGAGATCCGAGACGACGGTCGCGGATTGGATTTGGATAAGATCCGTAAGAAGGCAATCGACAAAGGACTGGTAACCGAGACGGATGCGGCAGCTCTCGAAGAGAACGAGATCTATCAGTTCATCTTTGCACCTGGATTCTCCACAGCGGATAAGATCACGGATATTTCCGGCCGAGGAGTCGGGATGAGCGTTGTGAATAGTCTCATCCAAGAATTCAAAGGGAAAATATTGATCCAATCCCAAAAAGGATCCGGAACTTCCTTTGTTCTGTCCTTCCCGCAGGCACTTGCGATCATTCCTTCTATCCTGATCGTTATGGAAGAGGAGGTGTATGCCTTCCCGCTCTCCGAAGTTAACGAGACGATCAAGGTCAGCAACGAACAAATCACTACTTTGGAAGGGAACGAGATCATCAATCTGCGTGGAGAGGTACTTCCTATCTATCGCTTGAATCGGATCCTAGGTCTGCAAGACAAAACGGAAAGAGAAGAATCTCCTGTCGTAATCGTTCAATACAAGGGCCGCAAGTTAGGCTTCATGGTGGACGAGCTTGTCGGAAAACACGAGACTGTGATCAAGTCTTTGGAAAAGAACTTCAAGAATATCAAGGGTCTGACCGGAGCTTCTATCATGGGAGACGGTACTATTATCATGGTCTTGGACATTCCTGGACTGGTTGAATTCGCAGCGGAGTTGGAAGAAAAAGCCAGATATGTGAATTACCATCTGGAGACTATGAAACGGATCAGCACTCTCCGTACCATAGAGACCGAAGAGGATCGGTACATCCAGAAGACCTCGAATCCTACGAACGTATACAATCATAAATTGCACGAGATCACCACTCAGGAAAGAGAACGCCGCAAGAAAAGCGAGCGCAAGAAATCCGAGGCGGCCAAGAAGATCGTGGTCGCTAAGGAAGAATTGGAAAGAGAGAGTGCCGCTCCTTCGATCGTTCAACCAACTGTGGAGATCCGACCTTCCGAGGACAAACTTATCTCCGGAGCGGAAACTTCTTCCGAATCCTCTTCGAACACTGCGGTCTTAGAGAGACCTGCCGCTAAGAAAGGAATGGAGGAAGAATACAGATCCCATATCCGAGAACTTATCTCCGACGATATCACTGCAGAAGAGAAGAAGAGAGCGGACCATATCATCGAGGGTTTCTTGGAGCAAAAGAAACAGAGAATGATGTCCGTTCAGCATTCCAAGGACTTCACCGGCAATCTCACGAAAGAGCAGATCAAGAAGATCGAATCCGTGGTGAATACAGGAATGATGAATGCCGGAATGGTGCTTTCTCAGATCCTGAATCGGAACGTGGACCTTTTCATTCCTGAGATCATCATGAACGACAAGGAAGGCCTCGCAGCAGAGATCCGATTCTCCGACGATAAATTCTATGGAATGAAGGTCCGTATGAACGGGGATCTGAACGGGAATATGCTTATGATGTTCTCCCGAGAGAACGCAAAGAACCTTGCCAGAGAATTGCTAGATACGGTGACCAATGGAGACGTTCTGGACGACGATACGAAAAGCGTTCTCTCGGAGGTTTCCAATATCGTCTGTGCTTCCGTATTGAACTCTATCTCGAACAAGGCCAAAGTCGCTGTGATGCCTGACGTTCCTGAGCTTGTGGAAGGGACCTTCCTCGAAGTTTTGGATGTGGTGAAACCGGAAAGAACGAAATTCTTAAGTATGCTTACCGAATTCAATCATGAGGGAAACAATCTCTTGGGAGTCCTTTTATTCCTCCCGGATTTTGACGAGCTCATGAGCTTGCTTCCGAAGTTTTAATCGTTAGGCTTGTAAATCGTGGTAGGTACTCATACGGACCAGGCAATCAGGATCGTAATCATTGACGATTCTCTCTTAGTTAGAAATATTATTTCGGATCAGATCCAGAAGGATGAAAGGATCCAGGTCATAGCAACAGGCAAGACGGGTGTGGATTGCATAGAACTTGCAACCAAGCTCCGTCCGGATCTCGTAGTGCTAGACGTGGAGATGCCTGTTCTGGACGGACTCTCTGCACTTCAGGAACTTCAGAAACGAAAAATGGGCATTCCGGTAATGATGCTGTCGGTTTTGACCCAGCATGGAGCGGAAGCGACTTTCAAGGCATTGGAATACGGAGCCATAGATTTCGTTCCCAAGCCTTCCACTTCGAATCAATTCAATCCGGAAGAGATTGGAACCGTTTTAAGAAATCGGATCCTTTCTTACTTTGAAAGTGTACGTCATACGTCTCCCGTTCTCGATGCGAGAAAATTTGTGGAAGCGGTTCGTCATAAGATTTTCAAAGATGAAAAAAAAGTCGTAGAGGCGGTATGTATCGGGACTTCTACAGGCGGACCAAAAGCATTACAGACTGTTTTTTCTGATTTTCCGGAGAATTTTCCTCTTCCGATTTTCGTCGTACAGCACATGCCGGTGGGTTTTACAAAAGCTTTTGCTTCTCGGCTAAACGATCATTCAAAGATTACCGTTAAGGAAGCTGAGGACGGCGAAGAAGTTCGTGCGGGTTTCGGTTATGTTGCTCCGGGAGACGCACATTTGAAGATCGAATCTAGGGCAGGACGGAAATGGATTGCCTTAGGCAGGGAAGCACCTGTAAATGGACACAGGCCCTCAGTCGAAGTTTTATTCGACAGCGCAATCCGGGAATACGGGAGCGCCTTGGTCGGTGTAATAATGACCGGTATGGGTAAGGACGGAGCAGCTGCCACTCTTAGAATGAGAGAAGCAGGAGCTTCTACTGTTGCTCAAGACGAGGAAAGCTCGGTAATCTTCGGAATGAATCGCCAAGCCATTGAAATGGGTGGAGTTCAATTCGTGGAACCTGTAAGCGCAATAACATCAAGGATACTTTCCATTCTTAAAGAAAGGGGAAACTAATTATGGCCAGAATTCTCGTAGTAGACGATGCAAAATTCATGCGAACTATGGTGAAGGACGCACTCGTCGCCGGAGGGCATGAGATCGTCGGCGAAGCTGAAAACGGAAATATTGCCGTGGACCAGTACAAGGCAATCAAACCGGATCTAGTCACCATGGATATCACCATGAGAGAAAAAGACGGGATTGAAGCCGCTCAGGAGATCTTTAAATTGGATCCCAAGGCTCGCATTATTATGGTGACCGCACTCGGTCAGGAAGAACTTCTTGCGAAAGCGATCAAGATGGGAGTAAAGGATTTCGTAGTAAAACCTTTCTCTCCGGAAAGATTGCAACAAGCGGCCGATAAAGCTCTGAATTCCTAATAGAAAGATCATGGAGAGGGAGAACGGCGGGAATTCCTTCGTTGTTCAGTGGAACAACTCGGAAGGTGGAATAACGGAAGGGCCTTTGAGCCTTCTCTGGTCTTTGATAGAAAGTTATAAGGTCGATATATTCGAAGTTACCCTTTCTCGAATTACGAACGACTTTCTAAACTTCATTAAGATTTCTGAAAGTATCCATATAGATGTAGGAGCGGAATACGCTCTTATGGCCGCCAACCTTGTATATCTAAAATCCAAGGCCTTGCTTCCTGATCCCGGCTTTGAAGAAGAGGATTACGATCCTCCTCTTCCCCCTGAATTGGTCGAAAAACTTTTAGAACATAAGAAATTCCAATTAACCGCTCAGAAATTATCCGATATCGATAAAACCCAAGCCGGGGTTTTCCAGAGAGAGACCAACCAGGTCATAGACGAATCCGAATCTTGGCTGGACCTCAGTCTTTTGGATTTGATCTCCGCCTTTAACGAGATCCTGGAAAAAGGCGGAGAGGAAGGGGAGATTCCCGCTTTACTTACCGCGCCCCACCGATATTCTGTCGAGGAAAAGATGGTCTCCATCTCCGAACTCCTCGCCGAACGTTCGGATATCTCTTTCGAAGAATTGTTTTCTACGGTCAAGCCCGAGAAAGCAGAGATTGTAGCCGTCTTTCTTGCCATGCTGGAGCTCTGTAAACAGAGAATCGTGTCGATCCGGCAGCATAAAACGTTTGGCGAAATCCGTATATTCTTGGTGGGAGAACCGTGGAACGCGACAAAGCCGGTTTAAAGGGTCTGATCGAGGCGCTGCTTTTCCTTTCCGGGGAGCCGCTCAAACTCGCTAGCATCGCTAAATCCATAGAGTGTGAAAAACAGGAAGCCAGAGAGATCCTGGACGAGCTGATCTTAGACTACCAAGAAAAAGATGGTGGCTTCGTTCTTAGAGAGATCGCAGGTGCGTATCAATTTTCCACCAACGAAAAGTATTCGGAGATCCTTCTTAAGCTATTCAAGGAGAAGAAGAGAGAGCAACTTTCTCGCTCTAGCCTAGATACTCTCGCAATCATAGCATACAAGCAGCCTATCACCTTATCCGAGATAGACGATATCCGAGGAGTCTCCTCCAGAGCGATGGTGACTTCTCTCATTTCTAAGAAATTAGTAAAGCCTGTGGGGAATAAAGAAGTTCCCGGAAGACCGGCATTGTATGGGACTACCAAAGATTTTTTAATCCATTTCGGTTTAAATAAACTGACCGATTTACCTGCTCCTGTAGAAGTGAAGGAGTTGAAATTCGAAAACCTGGACGACTTAATAGAGAATGGCCAAGAATAACGACAAGCTAAAGGAATTCAGGGACAAGATAGATGCCTTGGATAAGGAGATCGTCAAGGCCATCCAGGCCAGGGCGGAGATTGCGTCCGAGATCGGCGAGATCAAACGGGAGAATAACGAGCCCATCTATCGTCCCGATAGAGAAAAGGACGTTTACGAAAAGATCCTCAACCTGAACGGAGGACCTCTTCCCGATAAGGTCTTAGTCGCTATTTATAAAGAGATCATGTCCGGTTCTTTTTCTGTCGAAAAAGGATTGGCCATAGGTTATCTCGGACCAGAAGGATCTTTCTCTCACCAAGCGGTCCGTGCAAGGTTCGGGACTTCCGTTGAGGCAACCGAGTTTCCTTCCATTCCGGAAGTGTTCCGTGCCGTGGAAACGGACAAGGCCGATTACGGAGTGGTTCCTGTGGAAAATTCTTCCGAGGGTTTGGTGAACTCCACATTGGATCAGTTCCTGGTCTCCGATCTGAATATTTACTCGGAGATCTATCTCAAGATCACTTTGAATCTTTTAGGATTCGAGCACGATCTTTCTAAGATCAAGACATTGTATGGCATCAAGATCGCTAATTCCCAATGCAGGAATTGGATTGCGGCCAATCTTCCTCATGTGCAAATTTCAGAAACTCCTTCTACTTCTAGAGCGGCTAGTATCGTTGCGGAGAAGAAGGGAGAATGTGCGGCAGTTGCTTCTTCTATCGCTGCAGAGATCTATGGTTTGGATATAGTCCGAGAATCCATCGAGGACATGTCGGACAATACGACTCGCTTCTTGATCATCGGAAAGAATCAATGTCCTCCTACAGGAAACGATAAGACCTCCGTAGTCTTCTCTATTCCGGATAAACCTGGATCCTTATACAAGGTATTGAAACCTTTCTTCGATAAAGGGATCAATCTGACCAAGGTGGAATCCAGGCCGACTCGCAGGACTTCTTGGGAGTATAATTTCTTTATCGATTTTCACGGACATAAAAAGGACCCGATCATAGAAGAGGTCCTAAACACTCTCAAAGAAAATACAATCTATCTCAGGATCTTGGGATCTTATCCGATCTCTCCTGCTAACCCGTGAAACCAGAATTTAAGAAAATTCTAATATACGGTTTGGGAATGATGGGGGCCTCTCTTTCTTTGGCCCTTCGTAAGAGATCTTCCGAGGCTGAGATCACTGGGGTTGTAGGATCTTCTTCCAGTAAGGAGAAGGGGATAAAACTCAAGTCTGCGGATTTTCTGTTCACCGCGGAGGAATTTTCCAAATCGCCGAACTGGGACGCTTATGATCTGATCGTATTCGGGGTCCCGGTCAATACGACAGTGGATGTGATCCGCAGTTTACCTTCTTCTTTTTCCGGGCTCTTGACGGATATGGGTTCCACTAAGCTCGAGATTGTTCGGGCAGTCGAGTCTGTTCTACAAGGAGAGCATCGTTATATTTCTTCTCATCCTATGTGTGGTTCCGAAGAGTCCGGTTTGGAGTTTGGGAATGCGGATCTGTATGAAAATCGTCTTTGCATTTTGACGAAACCGAAAGGAGCCACCGCAGATGCCTTCGAAAGGATCGAATCTTTTTGGAAATCGCTGGGAATGTTCACAACTGAAATTCCCGCAGAAGATCATGATCATATTCTCTCCTACGTATCGCACGCTCCTCATTTGATCTCTTCTCTTATGACCAATTGGGTCTGGGAAAATAAATGCGTGAGAGAGTTCACGGATCGTTCTCCTCTTCCTCTGACAGGAGGGGGATTTAGGGACATGACTCGGATTGCTGGTTCCAATCCTAAGATGTGGTCCGCTATCTTTTCCTCGAACCAAGGGGAGATCTATAAGGCTCTCTTGGATTATAAATCCAGATTGGATTCCCTTCTTTCCGAGTTAGATCCTGAAAAGCCGCTGGACCCCGGGCAATGGGAGTCCTTCATGGAAAAATCCCGATTAGATAGGGATTCGATTTTAAAGAAGCAAAATGATCCCAAGAGTCCTTAGTTCGTCCGGCCGGGAAATTTTCGTTCCCGGAGATAAATCCCTTTCTCATCGTTCCGTATTGTTTTCCGTTCTGTCCAAGGGAACTTCCCGGGTTTCCGGATTCTTGGAAGCGGAAGATCCATTGAATACCATGAAGGCATTCTCTCATCTGGGCCTGAAGATCGAAAAACTCTCTCCCGGTTCGTATCTTTTTACGAGTCCGGGAAAGAGCTCTCTTCATTCTCCTAAGGAAGAATTGGATTTTGGGAATGCGGGTACTGGAATTCGATTGTCTGCCGGGCTTATTTCCGGGATCCCAGGGATCCATGCGAGACTGACCGGAGATCCTTCCTTGCAAAAAAGACCAATGTCCCGTATTATAAAACCTTTAAGTGCTATGGGAGCTTCTATCCAAGGAAAAGAAGACAAAGCGCCCCTTGAGATCCAAGGGAGGAAACTTTCCTCCTTCGTATATAAAAGTCCGATCGCTTCGGCTCAGGTAAAATCCTGTCTCATGCTCGCTGCCATGGCTTCCGAGACTTCTTTGGATTACGAAGAAGAGATCTTATCCAGGGATCATACAGAGAATATGTTCCGCTTTCTTGGGAATACGCTGGAGTATTCTTCTCCCACTCATTTTAAGATGGAACCCCCGTATATATTCGAAGCGGGGGACTTTAAGGTGCCTGGAGATATTTCTTCGGCAGCTTTCTTCTTAGTACTCGGTGTTCTATTAAAAGAAGGTTCCGTTCTAGTAAAGAACGTAGGACTGAACCCTTCTCGCATCGGCATCCTAAAGGCTCTTCAGGCGATGGGGGGAAAGATCCTCATCCACAACCAAAGGATTGAATGCGGGGAGCCCGTGGGAGATCTGGAAGCAGTTTCTTCTAATTTACATTTTTCTGATATACCTGAGGAATGGATCCCTTCTCTTATAGATGAGATCCCGATCCTGACGATTGCCGGCCTATTTGCAAAAGGCGGATTTGCGATCCGTCATGCAGAAGAATTAAGAGCCAAGGAATCGGATCGGATCACCGCCATGGTGGAGAATCTTCGTAATCTCGGGATTCTTGTACACGAATACAAAGATGGTTACGAGATCCCGGAACAAAATTCCTCTGCAAGTTCTTCAGAGTTACAAGCTTGGCTTTCCGGAAAAGGAGCTAGGATCTTTACTAAAATGGATCATAGGATCGCGATGAGCTTTCTTGTTCTTAGAGCCGTAAGCGGCTTGGATCTCACTCCGGACGAAACTTCCTGGATAGAGACTTCCTTTCCAGGTTTCGAATCTTTGCTGGGGGGTTTCATATCATGACTGAAAATGTGATCGCACTCGACGGTCCTGCTGGAACGGGAAAGAGTACTGTTGCTCGGGAACTTTCCAAGAAATTAGGATTCGAATACTTAGATTCCGGCGCCTTCTACAGAGCACTTACGTTGCATATATATAGGATCTACTCTGCAACTAACAGTTCCATATCGTTCTCCGAGTGGCTTCCCCTCAAAGATTTTGCGTCACTTACACAGGGAGTGATCATCTTATGTGAGTTTTCCAAAACAGGGGAAAATCATATTTTTCTAAACGGCCAGGATGTTTCGCAGGAGATCCGCACTCCAGAGATCACTCGAGAGATCAAATACATCGCCGATAAGGCATTGTTCCGTGACTTCGTAAATTCTCAATTACGGAATCTGGCGCTTACTCATCGTCTAGTCATGGACGGTAGAGACATAGGTACGCATGTATTTCCGGACGCCCGTTACAAATTCTTCTTAACCGCTTCTTCTAAGGTGAGAGCCGAGAGAAGATACAATCAATTGCTGGAACAGGGAATTCGTTCTAATTTAGATGAGATCGAGAATGAAATCATAATTCGGGATAAATCCGATATGGAAAGAGAAATCGCTCCGTTGCGAAAATCGGCGGACGCAATCCTCATTGACACGGATAACCTGCCAAAAAATAGTGTAATTAGTAAGATCCTTGGGTGCCTAGAGCCTGGCATTTATAACGATTCGCACTAATCCCAAACTAATTAACCGAGTATTCCGTCCGTATGAGTAGCCAACAAGACAAGTCCACTTTTGCAGAAGTTTTCAAACAGTGGGAAGAAAAGAAAAACGATGAAGCCGAAATCCGTAAGGATCAGATTGTAGAAGGTAAAGTCGTATCTGTCGATAACGATAACGTTTATGTGGCGATCGAAGGACTGAAACAAGAGGGAAGGATCCCTCGTTCCGATTTCGATGAAAAACCGGAGATCGGAAGTGTAGTAACCGCACTCGTAAAAAGAAAAGAGTCCACTGATTCCGGATGCATTCTTTCTAAGAAAGAAGCCGACCAAAGAAAAGGTTGGGAAGTAGTTAAGGACGCTTTCAAAAATAATTACCAAGTCAGTGGACGTTTGGTAAATGAGATCAAAGGAAAAGGTTATATCGTGAACGTCGAAGGTTCCGAACTCTTCCTTCCTGCATCTCAACTCAGCTATAAATTCTCCGATGGAGAAAATTACAAAGGCGTAGAACTCGATTTCAAAGTGATCGAGATCAACGAGCGCACTCGTTCCGGAGTGGTTTCCAGAAAGAAACTTTTGGACGAGGTCAATAACGAGAAATGGGATGCTCTCGCTCTGAAAGTAAAAGTAGGGGACCGAGTTAAAGCAGTCGTTTCTAAGATCGCCAGCTTCGGAGTGTTCTGCGATCTAGAAGGAGTCGTAGGACTTCTGAGACAAAGAGATATCTCTTATAAGAAATTCGCACCATTCAAACAATACTTCACCGTTGGACAGGAACTGGAACTCGAAGTTCTGGAAATGGACAAGGAGAATAACAAACTCGCTCTCGGACTCAAACAGCTTTATGAAGATCCTTGGGTTTGGGCGAAACGTTCCTTAGAGAAAGACATGGTCATTCGTGGAACTGTTACTTCTCTCACCAACTTTGGAGCCTTCGTAGAATTGAAAGAAGGCTTAGAAGGTTTGATCCATACTTCCGAACTGACTTGGGCAAAGAAACCTCCTCATCCGAAAGAGCTCCTGAAAAAAGGACAAGAAGTAGAAGCATTGATCCTAGATATCGATTTCGAGAGCAGAAGGCTTTCTCTCGGACTCAAGCAATTACAACCGAATCCTTGGGACACTCTCGGACCGGAAGTAAGAGTAGGTAACGTATTGACCGGAAAGATCACCGGTATCACCAAATACGGCGCATTCGTAGAAGTGGAGAACGGCATCGAAGGCCTGGTCCATATCAGCGATATCACCTGGGATGAAAAACAAAAGAACCCTACTTCTCTTCTGAAAAAAGGAGAAGAGGTAAAATATGTTATCCTCGATATCAATTTTGACGCTCAGAGAATTTCCTGCGGACTCAAGCAATTGCAAGAGCATCCGTACGAGGCTCTTAGAAATCGTTATCCTGTAGGTTCAGTCGTTCAAGGAAAGATCAAGAGCATCGTTGACTTCGGAATGTTCGTAGAGATCGAGCCTGGATTCGAAGGTCTTGTTCATATCTCCGAAATTCCCGGAGGAAAGGATACGAATCTTGCGGAGTCCTATAAACCTGGCGACATCGTTAAGTGCGCAGTAGTCAAGATCGACTCCAAGAACAAGAAGATCTCTTTATCCATTAAAGATTTCGACAAAGCCTTAGAAAGAGAAGAGATGGCTAAGTATCTGAAAACTTCCGATACTCCTTCTCGCGAAAGTCTAGGCAGCTTTATCAATTCTTCCTTGAAATAAAGGAGAAACTCGGAGTTTCCATGAAGCGGTTCGAACCAAAAACCGGAGCATCTATTAAGGATCTGGATCCATATGCAGATCTGACCGGAGCCGAAAGAGCGTTCGCGATCTTATTCTCCAAGATTGGAGAGCATAAGAAAGAAGTCCTTTTCGGACTCGCAGTTTTATTCGTAACCGTTGTTTCCGTCGTAGGATGGAACGAATATAGGGCAGAGCAGTTCCGTAAGGGAACCATCGCAATCGAGCGCTTGGAAAAGGAACTGGCTCAGAACCCTATGATGGAACTGACCGACAAGATCAAGAAATATGAAGCGGTAGCTTCTACTTATAGTTCTCCTTCTTTGGATCTCCGTCTTGCTAAGACTCTTGGGGATCTGTATGCTCGTAACGGAGAATTCCAAAAAGCTGCGGATAAATTAGAATACGCCGGTAAGAAAATTGATGAGCTTCCGGAAGCTAAGGCATACTACTTTTATTTGGCCGGAAATTATAGAGAGAGCGCTAACCAATTTGCGGAAGCGGAAACGGATTATTTCACTGCTTCTTCTCTCTTAGGCAATCGCAGAAATGTGTCCGGATTCTATGCTTGGAGTTTATACCAAGCGGGACGCCTGAAACTCAAGAATGGAAAAAAGGCAGAGGCCTTAGAACTCTTGAAGAAAGTCCTGGAACAAGAGATCTCTTCTCCTTCCGAAGAATTCAAGTCGGTCAAAGAACTTTCTACGTATCTTCTCCTAAAAAATAGCCAGGGTAACTAATGCTAACCCTGGCCCTTCCGAAAGGACGGCTTGCCGAAGAAAGCATCGAACTGATGCTGGAAAGAGGCTGGCTTAGCGGTCGTCCGGATCCGGATTCCAAAGAATTAATATTCAAAGACGCTAAAGGCAAGGTCCGTATCCTACTGGTCCGTTCTCAGGATGTGGCGACTTACGTGGAGCAGAATTCTGCGGATGCAGGCATCGTGGGATGGGACGTATTATTGGAAGGAGGCTATGACCTTCTTCTTCCTTTGGATCTGGGGATCGGTAAATGCAGACTTTCTGTGGCTGCGCCCAAGGGTTGGAGCCTGAGTTCCGGAGAAAGAAAGGTCCGCGTAGCGACAAAATATCCGAATATAGCCAAGGAATTCTTCCTGAAAAAGGGGATCAATTGCGAGGTAATCAAGCTGTACGGAAGTATAGAACTCGCTCCCTTGGTCGGCCTGTCGGATTGCATCGTGGATTTGGTCTCAACAGGGGCCACTTTAAAGGCAAATAATCTGGAAGAGATCGAGATTATCATGGAATCCACGGCCAGATTGATCTTTAACCGTTCTTCCTTATATACCAAGAGAGCAGAAATCGGGGAATTTCTGGATTCCTTTTCTGCACTTGAAAAACAGTTGTGAATTCCGCTTATAAAAAAAACATAGTCGTAAATCGACCTTATCTATAGAGAAAGACAATGGCAGTTCCTAAGAGACGAAAATCCAAATCCAAAGTAAGGATGAAGCGTGCCCACCACGCGATCGGCAAGCCGAATCTAGTCCCATGTCCGAACTGCAATTCCTTCAGACCTCCTCACAGGATCTGCCCAGTATGCGGTTTCTACAAAGACCGTGTGGTAGTTGAACCGAAAGTCAGGAAGACTAGCGAAGAGAACTAAGAAATATGTGGGTCGCCGTCGATGCAATGAGCGGCGACTACGGTCCTGATAGGATCGTAGAAGGTGCAGTTACCGCAGTCAATCAAGACGGCAGAAACGTAATTCTCGTCGGCAAAGAAGAAGACCTAAGCGAGATCCTCCTCAAATACGAATACGATCCCGAAAAGATCCGGATCGTTCACGCCAGTGAGATCATAGGCATGAACGATTCTCCTTCCATCGCAGTCCGTGCCATGGAAGATTCCTCGATAGTCCAAGCAGCACAACTCGTAGCAAATAAGACCTGTGTGGGAATGTTCTCTCCTGGAAATACGGGAGCCACTATGGCATCCGCACTTCTATATCTCGGTAGGATCCCCGGAGTCCTTCGTCCTCCGATTGCAGCTCCCATTCCAAGAGAGAAGGGTGCACCCACTCTTCTTCTGGATGCGGGTGCCAATGTGGATTGCAAACCGGAGTATCTGGCCCAATTCGCGATCATGGGCGCGATCTATTCTAAATATATATTTAATATTCCAAAACCTAAAGTAGGCATTCTCTCCAACGGAGAAGAGGATAAGAAGGGGAACTCCGTCACATTAAAGGCCTTCGAGTATATCCGAAAACTCCCCCTGGACTTTGTGGGTAATGTGGAAGGAAGGGATCTTTACGGAGGCGGAAGGAATGTGGACGTAGTAGTCTGTGACGGCTTCGTCGGGAATATCGTTCTTAAAGCGACAGAAGGCCTGTCCAAATCCATCTTCAGTGTTCTCCGGGAAAGCATCGCTCAATCTAGTTTGGCGCAAACCGGAGCATTGCTCTTGAAGCCTACGTTTACCGCTATCAAGAAGAGACTCGATTATGCGGAGTATGGAGGCGCTCTTCTACTAGGTGTGGACGGCACTTGTTTGATCGGTCATGGTTCTTCTAATTCTCAAGCGGTCCGAAGCGCGATCCGTGTCGTGGTCGAGTGTGCCGAAAGAGATGTGAATCGCAGGATCAAGGAAGAGATAGAGAAAGCAAAGATCTGAATCCTAAACCACTTGACCCCATGGAGAGCGAAAATACGCTAACCGCAGAATCTGGTAAGGAATAATCCAATGATCGATTTGAAAGGCAAAAACGCCATTGTAACCGGGGCTGCCCGTGGAATCGGTAAAGCAACCGCACTAAAACTCGCGCAAGCAGGCGCAAATGTTGTCATCGCCGACCTAAACGAAGAGGCAAGTAAGGCAACCGCAGACGAGATCGCAAAAGCGACAGGTGTTAAGACTCTCGGAGTTTCCGCAAACGTTGCGAGCCCAGAGTCGGCTCACGCAGCTATCCAAGCAGTAGTCGATACTTTCGGCTCTATCGATATCCTTGTAAACAACGCAGGTATCACTAAAGACACTCTTATGCTTAGAATGAAGCAAGAGCAATGGGACGCTGTAATCGCAGTGAACCTGACTGGTACTTTCAATTGTATCCAAGGAGCCATAAAATTTATGGCAAAGAACCCGAACGGCGGATCCATCATCAACCTTTCCTCCATCGCAGGAGTGAACGGAAATATCGGCCAAACTAACTATTCCGCTTCTAAAGCTGGGGTCATCGGTTTGACTAAAGCAGTCGCTTTGGAAATGGCAGGTCGTAAGATCCGTTGTAACGCGATCGCTCCGGGATTCATCGCTACTGAAATGACAGACGCGATCCCTGAAAAGATCCGCACTGCAATGGTAGCCGCTATTCCTCTGAAGAGAGCAGGACAACCGGAAGATATCGCGAATACGATCGCCTTCCTTGCTTCCGATATTTCTTCCTTTATTACAGGACAGGTAATCGAAGTGAATGGCGGGGGCTTCCTTCCAGGAGCACAAGCCTAAAGTTTCCGAGTCTCATTCGAGAATGGAATGCAAGAAAGCCCGGTTTTGCCGGGCTTTTTTATTACTTTGGAAAGAAGACTATCATTCATGGAATAGATACTGCAATGCAGCGGCCTCGATCGGAATAAACGGAATAGGAATTACAAAACCCGAACGCCGTTCGAAGTGAATATCATTTTATAATTCAGGATCACATAATTAAAATGGACGAACCTCGTATCCGGTTCCTTCCTATTCTAAAAGTAGAATGTGACTTTTTACTGATTCGGGCCCACCGGATCGAAGTCCCTGCATTTTCATAGACTGTTTACAATTCTGAATTTATAGAACGACTTCTTTAGAAAAAACTTAGGAACATTCGATTTGAAATATTCGGTTTTTTTCCTTTTTCTTTTCCGTTATCGCTTGCCAAAACTTTTCAGATAAAAATGTTTAAAAATCGGTGGATGAATTCATCCCCGATTCTAAACCTAACTAAAACTTACATACCACTCCGGTGGTACGGAGGAAACAAATGGCAGATTTCGAAAAGATTAAGTCTATTATCGTTGAGCAACTTGGAGTGGATGAGTCAGAAGTGACTCCTGAAGCACACTTCATTGATGACCTCGGTGCAGACTCTCTTGATACAGTTGAACTCGTTATGGCTCTTGAAGAAGAGTTTGGCGTTGAAATTTCCGATGAGGATGCTGAAAAGATCCAAACCGTCGGAGACGTAATTAAGTTCATCGACACTCTTAAGTCCTAATTGACTAGACCTCCGGGTTCTTACGGGAACTCGGAAGTCTCTTTCCTTCCTTTTATCAAAATCCTTTGATAAAAAAAACACACAAACCAACTCAAACTTCGCCGGATCCTGAAAGATGGACCAGGCTAATCGATCTTATCTCCAGACTTGGGATCAAATTTAAGAATAAGTCCTACTTAGAGATCGCATTCATTCATAGTTCCTTTAAGAACGAGAACTCAGGGATCAAAGAACATAACGAGAGATTGGAGTTCTTAGGTGACTCGGTGCTGGGTTTAGTCGTCGCAAAGTATTTGTTCAGAACGGATCCAAGTGCATCCGAAGGGGAATTGTCTAGGCAGAAAGCCAAATTGGTTTCCACAACAGTGCTGAACGGGCTCAGCGACAAACTAGGATTAATCGAATTCGTCTTACTTGGAAAAGGAGAAGGAAGGGGAGACTCCCAAAAGAAATTGGGAGCGAACTTATTCGAATCTCTGGTGGGCGCGATCTATCTAGACCAAGGAATGGAAGTCGCCGAAGAATTCATCATCAAGCATCTTATCGGATATATCCAACATTCGGACACGATCCGAGAGGCTACTGATTTCAAATCCATTCTTCAGGAGACCTGTCAGAAGAAATTTAAGCTTCTTCCGACGTATAGATTGATCCAAGAAACAGGACCGGATCATGAAAAAACGTTTTATGTAAATGTATCGATCCGAGATAAATATTCTGCAGAAGGCCAGGGCCGAAATAAAAAGTTTGCGGAACAGGATGCGGCAAGACAAATGCTGAAGATCCTGAAAATTAAGTTTTAACGATAGATCCGAATGGAATTCTTTTTTAAGAAGAAAGGTTTAAGAGTAAGAGTCGCAGCACTCGTCCGAAATCGAAAGGGAGAAATACTTCTTTTGCAACAAAAGAAGGGGGACTCCTATTATTGGTTACTGCCTGGGGGTGGGATAGAATTCGGCGAAAACGCGGAAGACGCCCTCAAGAGAGAGCTCAAAGAGGAGCTTTCTCTGGATGTCACGAGTGCGAATTTCCTCTTTCTGAACGAGTCCATAGATCCTAAGGGGAATCGGCATCTTATCCAATTGGTTTTTTTAACCACAGTGAAGAAGCAGGACCCCACAGTGAACCTGAAAGAAAAAGCGATCACAGGCTTCGGATATTTTCCTTTGGGTGCGGTCTTAGAAATGGATATCCGTCCCGATATCAAAGAGTATCTTTCTGCGGGGAAGTATAAGCCTTCTCCTTTTATTCGAAGCCAATGGGTATATGATAAATGAATCCGATCCAAGAAGTGAAGATACATGCCTTCTCCAAGGAATACAAAGTTAGCATTCATTCCGACTTTAGGGGACTCGGAGAGACGATCCAAAGGTTCTATCCTGTTTCGTCGATTTTCATTTTAACGGAGAAAAAACTCTCCGGACTATTCTCCAAATTCTACAATATGGAACTGAAAGATCTTGGCGTTCCTGTATTCGAGATCCATATCAAAGGCGGAGAAAAGAATAAGCATATTAATCGAACCGCTGCCGTTTACAATAGACTGATAGAGCTTGGAGCGGATCGCAAGAGTTTGATCTTGGCCCTAGGAGGCGGAGTGGTAGGTGACTTTGCGGGTTTCATCGCCTCTACTTTCTTGCGGGGAATACGATTCGCTCAGATCCCAACGAGTCTACTTGCCTGCGTGGATTCTTCGGTGGGAGGAAAGGTGGCCGTAAATGCGGACTTGGGCAAGAATATGATCGGCTCTTTCTATCAACCCGAGTTTGTGTATGTTCCGTTGATCGCGTTATCCACATTGCCTAAGAAAGAATGGAGATGTGGAATGGCGGAGATCGTAAAGCATAGTCTTCTTTCCGGTGGAGAATATCTAGACAAGGTCAGAGCGAATAGCAAAGAAGTATACGATCATTCTTCTGCGGCGCTTTTGGAATTGATCGTGGGCTCTATTTTATATAAGGCGAATATAGTAAGCCAAGATGAAAGGGAGATGGGACTCAGAAAAGTATTGAATCTCGGCCATACAACTGCTCACGCCATTGAGTCCCTTACGAATTATAAAAAATATTCTCACGGAGAGGCGGTGGCAGTGGGACTCTTGACTGCGATCATTCTTTCCGTGCAGAAGCAAGGCCTAGACAAGGATTGGATCGAGGATCTGAAAAAGATCCTGATCCAGTACGATCTTCCT
Organism: Leptospira langatensis; assembly: GCF_004770615.1. Classification (NCBI taxonomy): domain Bacteria; kingdom Pseudomonadati; phylum Spirochaetota; class Leptospiria; order Leptospirales; family Leptospiraceae; genus Leptospira; species Leptospira langatensis. Next base: position 110,340 of record NZ_RQER01000007.1, on the reverse strand, counting down.
TTTCAAGATTCGAGTAAATCTTCTCAGGTAGCTAAGCATACCCTGCACGATAAGAAGAATGTGGGAAGCTCCGTTAGATTCGTTCTTTTGCAGTCTCCTGGTTCTCCGATCTGGGATATTCCTGTAGAATTGCCTGAGATTGTGGAAGCGTTTCGTTCTCAGAAGAAGATGCGATAACGAGGGCGGCGCCCACCCAATCGAGCGACTCGTAGGGAGCGAGATTCCTGGTAAGGTTGCTGATCGAAGAGAAGCAAAATCAAACCAAACGACAAAGTTAAGCTGCCCCCACCCTCCTCGGGTGGGGAGGTGGGCCCCCGTGGGAGGGCTCGCTTTCCTCTATCAGATTTTCTTCGATCCTGCAATTCGTTTTTCTAAGCCTTCAATTGCTGTAGGAACTATAGAAGCCAAATGTAGGAATTGCCTTGATCTGGTTTGAATCAGATCTCAGTCTGGCTTCTCGCGCATGGAAGATATTATTCAATTACTGAATCCTTTCTACCTTCTATCTTTGAAGGAAAGAACCATCTCCCAAGAGCTCATCCTTGTTGTTTATTTCATTATCAGTTTAGTCATCGTTTATAAGACATTCGTCTTGACCTTCGATCGCATCCGGCCTCCTGCAGACAATTCGGTTCGTTATAATCGAAGAAGGGTTACTCGGATCTTATTCGTATTGGTTGGAGCAGTTTCCCTTCTTCCGATCATTTTCTCCGGATTATCTTACTTACCGACTGTCATGGGGTTAGCCGGTGCGGGTATCGTGATCTCTTTGAAAGACATCACCTTGAACTATGTAGGCTGGCTCATGATCCATGGAAGTAACGGCTTCGAAGTAGGAGATCGGATCGAGATCGATGGGATCAGAGGTGATGTAGTGAATATCGGTATCAACCGTTTCACTCTCATGGAGATCAGCCAAGATCCTAAATCGGAACAGTCTACAAACCGACTTGTGCATATTCCGAACCACTCTGTGATCCTTCATAAGGTTTATGTGGTAAAGGAAAAGTTCGGTTTTATCTGGGACGAGTTCCGACTGAAAGTCCCTCACGGAAGCGACTGGGAGAAGGCGGAAAAACTACTGAATGGTATCTTGCAGAACGGATCCATCATAGACCAGCACAAGATCGATCAAACTGTGAGAGAACTTTCTAAGAATTATTTGGTCCGCTTGGGCAAGATTACGCCGATCGTTTATATAAATGTAGAAGAAGGAGGGATCCTTTTCTCTCTACGCTATCTAACTCATATCAAAGAGAAGAGAAACCAGAGAGCCCGGATCTCAAGAGAAGTATTAAAGGAATTCTCCGAAGCAGGAATTCGTATCCTCTAATCTTTCTTCGTCGATCTTTGCCATGATCTATAAGACAAGATGGGAAAGATCACCAGCCAAATCAGGATCAAGATCCAAAATTCTCCTGCGAAAATATTATGGACCTTTAGAAAATCCTTATATGGATTTTCGGAAACCCGAAAGAACATCAGGAATTCGAAAAGATCCGTCATGAAACACCAAACGAGACCTATTGCAAAGGCTTGCATTCCGTCTTTAAAGGGCCATTTTCTGGAAATATAGAAGATCGGTACCGAAATAAGAATGATCCCGGTGAAAACGGAAATCTGGTGTGAGAGGTGTTCTTCGAAAAGACCTTTATACGCCAACTCTCGAATGGCCGCATTTAAGAGTGCGGCACAAAGAAGAAGGAACCAACTCAGAATGTATTTGATCATGATCGGTCTTTACCCGCTTATCTGGTAATAAAAAGAAAAAAAAACCTTCTTCCGGAGTTGATATATATTCCTTTTTAGAACTCAAGGTCGATCATCTTATCTTATAGATCTGTAAAAAGTCTACCGACTTTGCTTCTCCTCCCGGCGCTCCTGAAAGAATGACTACTAAATCTCCTGGAGCGAGCATCCCATCTTCGGGGAGTTTCGTTTCCATGTAACGGATCATATCGAAGAAGGTTTCCATAAAGGGCATAACGTAAGGTTGTACTCCTCTATACAATTTCATTTTTCTTGCCGTCGCTAGATAAGGAGTGAAAGAGAGAATAGGGACCTTCGGTCTCATCTCCGAGGTTACGAGTGCAGAATAACCACTTCGAGTAAAATTCACGATCGCTTTTGCTTGGATGCTATGAGCGATCTCCCTTGCTGCCGATCCTAAGGCTGCCCTTTCGATCTCTAATTCGGATTTTTTCAGATTCCAATGGATCTCATAGATCCGGTCCAAGTTCTCGGTTTCTCTTAGGATCTTTGCCATCATCTCTGCGGATTCCACCGGATATTTTCCACTGGCGGATTCGCCTGATAGCATGACTGCGTCGGTCCCATCCATCACCGCATTCGCAACATCGCTTGCTTCCGCTCTTGTCGGTCTTGGATTTTCTACCATGGACTCGAGCATTTGGGTCGCAGTGATCACCGGCTTGCCTGCACGATTTGCCTTGTATATCAGCTCTTTTTGAAGTACAGGGACTCTTTCCGTTTCTATTTCTACTCCCAAGTCACCTCTCGCGATCATGATCCCATCTGCGGCGTCTAGGATCTCGTCTATATTGCGGATTGCTTCAGGCCTTTCTATCTTGGCAATGAGTCCCGTCTGGGTTCCTCTCATGATCTCTCTTGCCATTTCCAGATCGGAGGCTCTTCTTACGAAACTCAATGCGACGTAATCTACTCCTAAGCTGAGGGCGAATTTTAGATCTAGAAGGTCTTTTTCCGAAAGAGCCGGAGCGGAGATCGGAGTTCCCGGCAAATTAATTCCTTTGTTGCTTTTTAGAATTCCACCAATTATAACTTTTAAAAGGGCTTCTTTGCTTGATTTGGATTCAACTTCTAGTACGAGTTTACCGTCATCGACTAAAAGTTTGTCTCCCGAACGAAGATCTTCGATCATAGCTGGATAGGTGGTTCCGATCGCTTCGGAATCGCCTAAGTATTCCATGTCCGCTAAGAGTCTGATCTTATTCCCCTTTTCTAATTCGATCTGGGGAACTCGGAGTTTTCCTGTGCGGATCTTCGGACCTTGCAGATCCGCCATGATCCCTAAAGGGACTCCTGATTCGGATTCGCATTTGCGGAGTTTTTGGAAGACTTGCTTATGATCTTCGTGAGTTCCGTGGGAGAAATTCATCCTGGCGATGTCCATCCCGGCGCGGAGAAGTGCTGTGAGAATAATTTCATCCGAGGATGAGGGACCTATGGTACAGACCATTTTCGTTTTCTTTTCCGGGCTAAACATGTATGGGAACCTCCGAAAATTTGGACGTATTTAAGAATGCGATTTCGTTCTTTACGGGGCGAAACGGAAGGGTAAGCTTGGGAAAAAAAAGGCAATCGCCCTTGCGACAACAGTTAGAACGGCTCGCATTAATTTATCATCCGGAATACAATATGGATCTAGGTCCTCACGTATTCCCCGCACGTAAATACGCAATGATATACAATCTAGTCAAGGAAGATCCTAAACTTTCTTCTTTGCCTGCTCTTCAGCCTGCTCCGGTCGGAGAGGAAGAACTGAGTCTAGTTCATACTCCCGAATTTATTTCAGACTTTATGAATCTTAGATACACGGACCGGACCATGTATTCTGAACTTCCCCTCAATCATGCGATTGTGAGAAGTTTTTGCCTGGGAGTGGGAGGAACGGTCCTTGCGGCGGAAACCATCGAGAATTACAAATATGTATATCATATCGGCGGGGGATTTCACCATAGCATGCCCGATCGTGCGGAAGGTTTCTGCTATTTGAACGATGCGGCCATTGCGACGAAACTTTATCTGAAAAAATATCCGGATAGAAAGGTTTTATTCATAGATCTGGACCTTCATCAGGGGAACGGGAACGCTAAAATTTTTCAGGGCGACAAGTCTGTTTGGACGTTTTCCATGCACCAAGAAGACTTATATCCGAAGAAAGAAAAGTCGAATTTAGATATTCCCTTAGACAACGGCACTGGGGATAAACAATACATGTCCCTTTTGGAGCAAGCTTTGGAGAAGATCCGCGCGGAATTTAAACCGGATCTCATCTTCTATTTTGCCGGAGCAGACCCTTTCGAAGACGATTCGTTAGGTGATCTGAAGCTTACTTTCGAAGGGCTAAAAAATAGAGATAGGATGGTGAAAGCCTTTGCCGATTCCTTGGATGTTCCGGTGGTGATCATGCCAGCAGGTGGATACGCTCGTAACTTCCATGATACGGTCCGGATCCATTTCAATACGATCCGGGTTTTCGCCTCTTTAATTTAGAGATGAGTATATTTTCCGGTTCAGACAAGGCCCCCGCAGGCCAGAGCTATATCGATCCAGAGGCATTGGGTTTGATCGATGTAAATCGAGAATTCAAGACGCATTTAGGGATCGAGGATACGCTTTTCAATCGTTTCTCCGCCAAGGAAGTAGACGAATTACTACAAGAATCCGGCATGTTCGAAATGCTTTCCATGAGAGGATTCCAGAAGACACAATTGGAGATCCATGGAATTTCCGAGGTGGACAATCGGATCTTTATCAAGACGGAAGAGAAAGAGACCTTGGTGCACATGAGATTGAAATTCTCCGACTTCCTGTTTAAGAAGATCGGACAGTCCTTTCCGATGGTCTACATAGATTGGCTTTTAAGTCAGAACGTTCGTCTTGGCAAGTTAGGCGATAAAAAGAAATTATTCGAAGGCCAAGAATATCCGGGACTGAATATTATGAACGAGATCACTCATTTTATTCGTCTGCTTTCCGGTAAGATGGGCGCCGCAGGAGCCTTCAATATTCCGGAATATTTCCACGATGCGGTCTTATTTCACAAAAATTTCAGATTCTTATCCGAAGAGAAGGAAGGGGAATTTAGAGCGATGCTCAGATGTTTTAAAAAAGAAAACCTTCGCTCTCTTTCCGGAGCGATCCACTCCGGAAAAATTCTAGATCGGGATTCTTCTCGGCCGTATACTTGGACTTATGGAGAAATGGTTTCCTGTACCAATTCCTACCTCGAAAAATCCTTGTTTGACGAACACTATGATTCTATGGTTGCCAGGATTTCCAAAACCAGGGAATTTTCTAGGATCGAGTAGATGACATCAATTACGATTAAGCCTGAAATTTTGATCATAGATGACGATCGGGATGTGGGGGAAGCTCTCGAAATTTTACTCTCGAAATTAGGTTATAATTCTACGTTTTTCGATTCGGTGGATAAGGGTAAGGAATATTTCGAAAAAGAAGCCAACCCGATCGTATTCTTGGACATACATATGCCTAGAACGAGCGGTTTGGATGCTCTTCCTTATTTCAAAAACCTGAATCCAGGGACCCAGGTCATCATGATGACTGGAGAAAGGGACATCAATAATGTGGTGACCTCTCTTACTCACAAGGCTTCCGATTTCCTACTCAAGCCGTTCTCATTGCAGACAGTGCGAATTGCAGTCCAAAGAGCCTTGGATTATTACACTTTGTTAAAAGAGAAGGAAGCGAGAGATGAGAGTATACTAAGAGACCTCAGGCTTGCTTCCAAGATCCAAAGAAAGATCCTGTCCGTTCCGGACCTTTCTCCCTTGGAAGTCGCAGTGGATAATATTCCGGCTTCCTTCGTAAGCGGGGACTTCTATGTTCTATCCCGTACCGGCAATAATCTATTGGTCCTTCTGGGCGATATCGAGGATCACGGAGTTACTTCCGGGTTGATCGGGCTACTCATGACCAGCGTGGCGAGAGAGGCTTATAAGGAACAAGCCGATCCTTCCCATATATTAAAAAGAATGAATGTAGAATTGTCTCAGGAGATAGGTACCCATAGCCTTACTGCTGCGGTGGCAATCGTTCATTTAGACAAAAAGACGATCACCTATGCAAGGGGAGGGCATCCTTTCCCGGTCTTGTACCAGGCTGATGGTCAATTGCTTTTAAACGAGAAATCAGGGCAGCTTCTTGGGATCATGGATTCATTGGAATTTGAATCGCATGAGATCCCTTATAAAGAAGGGGACGTTCTTTTCCTATATAGCGACGGGCTTTTGAATAATCTTTCCAATCCTCTCTTTGGAGAATTGGAAGAGATCCGAAAAAAAGGATTGGGGCTATCGGCCTTCCAAGAGGCGATCCACTCTTATACTAAGGTAAGTCTTCCTACTAGGGAATTCAGGGACGATTCCAGCTATCTACTCCTCCGCCTTTGAGTCCTTTTTTGCCTTTGGAGCGGGCGCGTTCGGAAAGGAACCTTTTCGAATATTAAAAAATACTAATTCAGGCAGTGAGAAGAAGGCGGACTGCAGCCCGTTCTGGATCCGTTTTCCTTTATCGAAGGGAAGGGTAAATATTCCTAAGACCGAATTTCCCAGCCCCCAGCCTAAATTCAAGACGCCATAGACCGGACGAAGTAGAAATAGATCGTCCGTGAAAAACAGAAAAGAAGGGTCGTCCTCGTTCGATCTGTAAACGGAGGAGGTAAGGGTATTCGCTTCTCTGAAATAGATGTACCACTTGTCGGAGCCCGTATCATACATCCTGATCAGCTCCGATTTTCTATACGAAAATTCGGTTTCCAGATGCTTTATATGCCAATTCCTGAGAACGGTATCGTATGCGATAAAAGGAACGAACGCCAAAGATCGATGGGGATTGATATTCTCTCCCAGACTGTCCCGGTATTCTTTTTCACTCAGATTGGATGCTAATACATCGAAGATCTCCGAAGTGCAATTCCTGCCGACGAGTTTGAAATCGTAAAAGGACTTTAGGGAGTCGTAATATTCTTCTTCTTTTTCTTCGGCTCTGGAAATGAGAAGATCTATTTTTTCTTTCTCCGGCACAGGAAAGGAATATAGGAATGTTCCTGCAAGATCGGGAGACAATTTTTCGAATGTATTTCGGATAGAGATCCCTCTTTGCATTCCGGTCCTGAGCTCCCAATCCCGATTTTCCAGATCTTCCAAGGTTTGGTATTGATCTTCGGAAAGCGTATCACTCTTAAATACTTCCTCCCTATAATTCTTGGCAGCTCCCAGTAAAACTTTTTGGCTTTGTTTTACGAATTCCTTATGTTCTTTAAATGTTTCGGGAGAAATGGATTCCGAAGTTTCCGGAAAGGAAGTAAGGTAATACAATCTTCCGTGTTCAATGCTCTTCTCTAAGACAAGTAATCTGGCAAGGCTAGTGATGACAGGGCGACCCCAATCGGCGGAATCTTCTTCTAATAGATCTACAACGGAACTTAAGAGGGAGTCTCGTAAGGCAGTCAGTTTTTCCTTTTCCTGAGGATCCAAAGGATACGAAGCAGAAGAAAAGATCGCATCCTGATTTAATCCGAATCCTCCGTCCAAGATTTCCAGAACGGAAAGTTTTTCCAGACGAGGAATGAACCAGGCAGAAACCCCTCCTTTATAAAAAGGATAGGTCTTTTCTTCTACTTTCGGAAGAGGGGATTCTAACTCGAACTGTTTGTCTTCTATGGAATTCGAGATCTCGTTCTTCAGTTTTGTCCGGGATCTTCCTAACCAACCTTTTCCCTTCTTGCGATCCATTTCTTCTTTCAACGCGAGAAGGATAGAGGACTTGCTTCCTGCTTGGAAATATCCCAGTCCCTTGATCCGGACCTGTTTATTCGGACTTTCGATCTCTTTTAAGAAAGAGATATCCCTTCGAATAGATTCCAAATTCTTTAAGTGTTTGAATTGGATAATGGACACTTTTTCGAAAGCGTCCCTGATCTTTTCTAGTTCGTCGGCAAACATGGAGATCTTTGCGATCTTACTCGTGCGATTGGAATAGATATTATAAGAATAGGAGAAGCGATCGTAAGATTCCTTTACGATCCGAAAGATCCCGTCCGGATAGTATTGGAAATGAAAGACAGTATCGTCCATTCGAACCGCCGAATGTCCACCGCTGGACTGGCCTGTGTTTGCATCCACATAGATGAAATCAAAAGTGATATCCTTAGACAGGAGAGAAGAATAAGGAAGAAGGAGAAAGAGTAGAATGCAGACGCGGCCTGAGAACTCAGACCGCGAAATAGGAAAACGCTTCAAATTAAAGAGAAAGATAACCTTTCTCTAATGCCTTTGCGAAAACAGGACGTGAGCTTGCGATCGGAGCCGCGAAATTCCTGAATTGCTCGTCGCTGATCCCGGCTTTTCTCAGACCTCTTCCGATAGAAACATAGGTCTCTTCGGAACTTTTCCAATTCACCACTCCGTTCTTCGCAGCGATCTCGGCTAGATCGGATCTGAACTCTGAAGAAGGTCCGTTTTGCAAATGGAAGAGAGTTAGAGTCTCTACTTCTTTTTGATATACTTTCTTCTGAGCCGCTTTGTCTGCGGAAGAAGAAGATACGGAAGATACTACCGAAATGACGGACTTGGAGATACTATCCAAGGAATCCGAAGACTTGGAGATGGATTGAGAAGTGGAAGTAATGATATCTAAGATGAAACAGTTTTGGAACCCGACCAGGCCGAGCAAGAGCAGGCTCACTCCTAGAATTTTTTGGAAATACTTCATTGATATACCTCTTTGGCGGCCCTTTCTCGCTAGAACGGAGAGGAATGTTTCAGGCACGCCGGGCCAATTCTGAAGTTAAATTCAAAGAGAGTCAACTTTGTTTTCCGGAATGCAGGGTAACCGTAGACCAAGGCTCTAGGGTAATTTGTAATAATTTTTTTCTGGAATCTATCTCTAAGGATTTCGGAGTTTCACCGGTCCAATAATCCACCGTATTTTTCTTGTCCCAAGGGAAGAAGAGAGAAAGTCGGATCTCCTTCTTCTCGTCGCTTGGATTCCAGATGCCCAGGAATCCCGCAGGATTGTACATTGCATTCGGAAAAAACTGATCGCCTAGGCCGATCGGAAGAGGGACCTTCGTGCGGCATTTTGCCTGAAGGGCCAAAGCCTTTTGTAGGATCTCCAACCTCTCCTTGCTGATCATAGAAAGTTCGTCGGAAACGAATAACATTCCTCCCGAAAGGGACATGATATTCGCCATGATCTTGGTCTGTCCTTCCGTCATATGGTTCTTTTTCTGGCGAACCAAGAGACAATCCGGATCGTTCAGCCAAAGAGTTCTGTGCATGGAAGCTCGGGTAATATCGTTGATCAGCGCTCTTTCTGTGCAGAGACCGTTCCTGTCCTTGGCGAGTATCCGTACTTTTTCCCTGTACCAGAATGGGGCCACATCGCAGGAAATCCGCATCGCATCGAATAGTCCTACGGACGGAAGTATGGGCGCTCCACAGCCTAAAAGAAATACCTCTTTGCCGGCTGCCTTTCGGATGAGACGAATTGCTTCTATATAACGAGTATGAGGAGAAAGATTTCTGTCATAGGTCCAGCCGGGAAGAAGAGCGGAATACAAGAAGTCCAGTTTCAGGTACTTGTATCCGTATTCTTTCACGAAGGTGCGGATCACATTTGTGAGGAATTCCTTGGATGCAGGATGGGTTACGTCCAGAGTATAAGTATAGTCCGTTCCCCAAAGAGGATTCCAAAGGGCAGGAACCGGATTCCCTTCTCTGTCCTTTAAGACTGCTTCCGGGAATTTCTGGAAGAACTTGGATTTTTTACGGACCAGAAAAGGAGCGAGCCAGATCCCTGGGATCAGTTTCTCGGATTGGATCGCGTCGGATAATAATCCCATTCCTCCCGGAAAGCGATCGTTTGTCTCCAACCAATCCCCGATCTCTTTCTGATAACCGTCGTCTATCTGAAATACCTTCAGCCCAAGGTTCTTGGTCCTAAGTTCTTTCAAATTTTGTAATATGATCTTTTCGGAGATCTTTGTATAATAATGGTACCAGGAGCACCAGCCTGTCGGCACTTGGGTTTCCGTGAGTTTTACTTTTAGGTTCTTGCCTAGTTCCGCAAAATAACTCTTTAAGAAAACGGATTCTTCTCCAGTGAATCGGGAGATCCTGATATGGGTAAGAGAAAGTTTATTCCCCTTGAAATCCTCAAATCGGAAGAAATCGTAAACAACGCGAATGTCTCCCGTGAGGATATCGGTATTGGATTTCTTGGAAGAAGGATTCGTAATGATCTTGAATTTGACTCCTTCTTCTCCTTTGGAGATGGCACCTGCAAAAAACTTGGACCCTTCTTCTTTCGGAAGAAGGAGCACATAGGCCTCCGAGATCCAGTTGCCTGGTTCGCCTGCATGTTCCGAATAAATATTCTCCTGGGAATATTGTAAGAAGGAAAGCTTAGGAGAAAAATCCGAGTCTTTCAGATCTTCGGAAGCGGAAAGGCTCCAGGACTGGTATCCATGGCGAAAGATCCTCCCTTCTTTGATCTCATGAGAAGGAAGTTCCCATTCTAAAGTCAAGAGTTCCAATCCTGCCTGAGGCCTGCGCTCCGCAATCCATTCCAGGACCGGAGAGTACGTGGATTTCCCGGCGGATTTTACTAACTTAAAATAAAACTTATAGTTCCCACAATCGCTTAGGCTTTCCGACTTTCCGGGAGCAAACTGAAATTGTGATTTTCGTTCTTCTTCGTAGACACGAGTGCGCAGGATAGCTTTCATTTTATGACGATGGTTTCCATCTTCGAAAGATAGAAAAGGAAAAAAACCGGGAAAGGAAACGGACTTTTCTTGCGGACCGTAGATAGGATCTCATTATTTTGGCTTTATGGCATCCAACCGACCGACTACAAAACCCGATCTATTTCCCGGAGATCTTTCCGAAGAGAGATTCAAGGAATATCTTGCAGACGATCATTTATCTGTAGATTGTGAAATGATGGGTTTGAATCCCAGAAGAGACCGCCTCTGCGTGGTCCAGATCTGTGATTCTAAGAATCGAGTCAGCCTTGTGCAGATCCTGCCCGATCAAAAAGAAGCTCCGCTTCTCAAGCAATTATTCGAAAATCCGGAGATCACTAAGGTATTCCATTTTGCTAGGATGGATACATTATTTTTACGTTATCGACTCGGTATCGCGACCAAGGGAATCTTCTGTACCAAGATCGCTTCCAAATTGGCTCGTACGTATACGGACAAACATGGACTCAAGGATCTGATCCGTGAATTCTTCGACGAGGTATTGGACAAGAAGAATCAATCTTCCGACTGGGGCGCTAAGACTCTAACCAAGGATCAGATCGATTATGCTTCCGGCGATGTGTTATTCTTGATATCCTTATCCCAAAAACTGACTCAGATCTTGATCCGAGAAGGAAGATATGAACTGGCTCAGGAAGCCTTCCTTTGCCTTCCCGTTTTCAACCAAATCGATTGGTTGCAAATGGAGACTTTATTCGAGCATTGAAGAAGAAGATCACAAAAATCTTTCTTTGCCAATCCTGCGGTCAGGAATATTCCCGCTGGGCCGGAAAATGCGACTCTTGCGGAAAATGGAATACGATCGTTGAGGAGTCGGGAGGGGATCGTTTCTCCTCTTCGGTACCTTCTTCTTTTAAAAAGAATGCGAGTTACAAGGAACCGATCCCGATCGATTCCATTCCTGCAGACAATACGAAACGGGTCACAACCGGGTTATCCGAACTGGATCTGGTCTTGGGTGGAGGACTTGTTCCCGGAAGTCTTATCTTGGTCGGAGGAGAGCCCGGTGTAGGTAAGTCCACCTTGGTGTTGGAGATCAGTCGAAGTATGATCTCCAAAGGTTGCAAGATCCTTTATATTTCCGGAGAGGAATCAGCCGCTCAGGTAGGACTCCGCGCCGCAAGAATGGGAGTTCTTTCTTCGGACCTTCTTCTTTCTTCCGAGACGTATGCGGAGAATATTTCCGCCATGATCGAGGATATTTCTCCGGATCTGGTCTTTGTGGATTCCATCCAAACTCTGACCCGAGAAGCCTTGCCGAACCAAGCGGGCACGGTCACCCAATTGAGAGAATGCACTCAAGTTCTATTAGAAACTTCTAAACGTACTGGGATCCCGATCGTTATGACCGGGCATATCACTAAGGACGGAGCCATTGCCGGACCGAAAGTGTTGGAGCATTTGGTGGACACAGTGCTCTATTTCGAAGGGGACAAACTGAATTATTTTCGCTTATTAAGAGCCGTTAAGAACAGATTCGGTGCAGTGGGCGATCTTGCAGTTTTCGAAATGCTGGAATCCGGACTGAAGGAAGTAAAGGACAGACAAAGAGTATTCATCAGTTCTTTAACCGAAGGGAAAAGTGGCTCCGTTATCAGTTCGGTCCTAGAGGGAAGTCGCGCTCTCAGTGTGGAAGTCCAAGCCTTAGTGAGCAGGACGAATTATTCCCAGGCTCGCAGAATGGCAGAAGGTCCCGATACCAGAAGATTGATCCTTCTTGCCGCGGTGATCGAAAAGTATTTGGGACATACATTATCGGAATGTGATATATTTGGGAACCTCGCAGGAGGATTGCAGATAGACGAGCCTGCCTTGGACTTGGCCATCTGCGCTTCCATTCTTTCGAGCTACACGGAAAGACCGGTGCAATCCGGATCCGCAGTCATAGGAGAGGTAGGTCTTTCGGGCGAAGTGCGATCCGTAGGACAGGTCACCATTCGTTTGAAGGAATTGAAAGGTGTAGGAATAGAAAGAGTCTATCTTCCTAAAGGAAATCTTTCCGAGTTGGAAAAGATCCCGGGGCTTGAGATCATTGGGATCAATTCTCTTCGTGAATTGGAAGGTTTGTTTCGCTGATTTTCCAGAAAGGAATTTCATAAAAAAGGAATATTCTGAGACAATCTGATCATTTCTTTTTCTAAACGTACTTCCTTTGGCAAATCCGATCTTATATAATTATCTTTCTTTTTTTAGAGGATAAATTAAACTTAGTTCGCTGTTTTCTATTTTAAGATTTCACCGATGTGGCTCCTCCGATCTATTTGGTCCCTTGCAAAATGCCGGGCTATTCCATTCTCATTCTTGATCTTCCTATTTATTTCCAATGACGCGATGACTCAGGAAAAAGAGATCGATCCTCTACTTCGTCAACCTTGGTTTAGCGATCAGGATAAGAAGGAAGAACTACTGCACAACCGATTGCAGGGAGCATTTCGATTGAGCGAACATTATGTTTGGAAGACGGACTCCCGTTTGCGAAATTACAGATTCTATAAAGACGGTCACGTGGAAATGATCCTGGATCGGCAATACAAGGAAGTATTTCCGAGTCGTTCCGAATTAGACCTGCACTATAGCGAAGCAGAAAGTCTACAGAAGCACGGCAATCCTTACTCTGCGATCCGCTTATTAAAAGGCTCCATGTATTGTTATCGTTTGCGATACGGCAAGCTAGTGCCGGAAGCGTTTGAAAGAACGGCGAGGCTTCTCGGAAAATTCCTAGATCAATATTCTCATAAGGAGAAGGAACTGCAGAGACTGACGGATCCTTTCGGATGCTGGGACCCTTCCGTATTGAAGATCAAAAGTAACGACTTCGCTTATGCCTTGGACCTGAGTTCCGATTTTTCGTATCTATTTCCGGACCAGGATAGGGAATTCTCCGGAGAAGATCCGGATTTTCTTTGGCAGGTGCATCGATTCTATAAGAGTTTTCCTTTGGAGAAGGAGCCGGATACTTGGGAAAAAGAATATAGAAAGAGCAGCGAAGGACTCTTATTCTTCCGACCGGATCGGATCGTATTTACGATCGGGACCACATTGCATTTTCATCCTCAGGCATTCGATGCTCAGAACTACTATAAGATCTGGGATTCTCTACGAGGGATCAACCCGAGGACCATGAGAGAATGGAATTATCTGCGTAAGAAGGAAGGAGATGCCTACCGAACCGACTTTAATTATGTTTCTCCGGATGGAAGAAGGAGCAAAATCGTAGTCCTAGAGAAATTTTATTTAAGAGGCACAAGGGGAATCCTTTTTTCTTTGGCCTATCCGCTTCGATTAGAATCCGAAGCGGTAAAAATCTGGAGTAGATTTTCTTCTTCAGTCGTCGTAGAATAGGAAGTCGATAGGAGCCTTAAGAAGGATTCTTTTCGATCGATTGCCTTCTTCGATCCTAACGAGTGATAGAACATGCTCGCGTTAGTAAAAAATTGGGAAAACCAAAAACCAAAACGCCCGGATCCTCCTTGGAAACTCTTGGGGCTAGGCCTTCTATTCGTGAATGGAATGGCTGCGCTCTTCTTGCCAGTGGGTCTCTTCGGGACAATGTTCTCGACCGTTGCGTTTCTTGGACTTCTCTTCTTGCCGTTATTCTATCTCACCTTAAAGCTCACTAAGTTTTACGGGAATACGATCTTCTTTGCCTTATTTTTGGGGTTTCTGTCCGGACCATTGTCCGCACTTTATTTAAGCCATGCATTCGGATTCTTCTTGGGACTGCAGACTCCGGAGCAAACCATCTTGCAGGCGGATTCTGGGATCTTGAGCTCTCGCATCTTTCGATTCACCAATTCAAAATTCCTATACCAATACCAACTCTTAAAAACCGCTATCCTGAAGACCAAAGCGCCGGGTTCTATTACGAAACCATTATACTTCCATGTGGCTCCTTGGGTACCGACAGATTGGAAAGAAGGAGAACCGGTCCATGTATGGGCAGCCTGCCCTCAGCTCTCCGAAAAAGTCTGCGATTGGGAGAAGCAGAACCCGAGAGTAGGGGAGTCACTTTCCGCCTCCGGGCTGTATTCTTATTATTCCGAAGCCGTCCGGGAGGCTGGGAAAAAATATGGGTTCGCCGTTTCCGAAAACCCTAGGATCCTCCTTCCGATCTCAAATCCGGAAGGGGTCCTGGTAAATATGGGTATTTTGGGGATCTCCGGTCTTCTCGTTCTGAACTATCTCTGGATTATCGGCGTAATTATTTGGAGAAGAAGACTCGCAAATTCCTAGTACAAAGGGAAGTTTATGTCGCAATTTGATACTGAGGGAGTTCCTACAAGGAAGGTTGGAGTAAAAAAGGCTTTGTAAGAGAGGGAATTTTGTGTTAGGTGGGAGCGAGCGTCGGGGCAACGGGGTACCACCGCACCGGCCCCCACCCAAGGCAGGGTGGGGAGACCAAAAATCGCGATTTTTTCTTTAACCGCGCAAAAAACTTTTTACTTGGCTAATTTTGGAACTTCGACTACCGATATTTAAACACAGAGACGGGAAGGAGAGATCTATTTGGACCCCGAGATCCTTACGGAGAAGGTCGCTACTCAGAACAAAAAATTTCTGGTCGATCTGAAACGGAACGAAAACGGATACTATTTAAAAGTTTCCGAATGGTCCAATAGCAAGAAATCCTCTATATTCATTCCAGCCGAAGGAGTCGGCAGAATGATCGAGGTTCTTCGTAAGTTCCAGGACATGATCCAGGACGGAGAGCCGACTGAGGCAGACTTTCCACCCTCTCGGAATTAGATAGGATTGCACTAAATCTTTTAGGAGATATTCTCATGGGGAAGAAGAAGTACTTTTTTGCTACCGTTCTCTTTTTCTTGGCTTTAGCTGGTACTTCTGGCCAACAACAGCCTGCAGGCGGGAACCAAGGCGGCGGACAAGCCGGCCAAATTCAGGATCCCCTGGAGAAAATTATACTCGAGAACTTCGAAGAGTCTGAGGACTGGAGAGCTAAGGCTACTACTCCTCTCGGAGAGACTAAGACCCTCAAGATGGTCCAAAGGGGACTGATCAGAGACGTATTCGACGAGAATACTGTTCCTGATAACGGGGGAGATCAGTTGGAGAAGAACCATATCCTCGGGATCAAGACCTACTACAACGATAGAGGTTTTGATAGAGTCGAAGTTTTTCCTCCTCACGAATATGTGATCAAAGGAAAAGCTCGCCAAGTTTCTGTTTGGGCCTTGGGAAGAAAGTTCCGTCACACACTCTTCGTTAAGTTGAGAGACTATAGAGGAAAGACCCACAATATCAGAATGGGTCGTCTGGACTATTTCGGCTGGAGAAAACTGACCGCAACCGTTCCAGGATTCGTTCCTCAAAGCACTCGCTTCGCATTATTAGATAAGAACCTGAGATTCGTATCCCTGTTCGTTACGAGCGATGTTCACGAAGTAGGGGGAAGCTTCTACTTTTATGTGGATGATTTGGAAGTTCGCGCCGATAAATCTGATACGAAGTATCCGGGTTCGGAAATCAAGGACAACTGGTGATCTTTCGGTAGGGATTTACGTATGAAAAACCTCAGCAAAAAATTTAGAATTACCGCTGCACTAGCCTTGGGAGTTTCCACGATCCTTCTCTTGGGAACCGTTAGCGCACAATTTATCAAAAAGAAGAAAGGCGGGATCGAGTCTCCTACAGGGATCGACGTAAGCGGTATGGAGCTTCGTTCCATCACCGTGGAATCCTGGGACAATCCTCCTTCTTCTGCTCCTTACGGCTGGGAAATGACCACCGACAAGGACACGATCGTTCCGCAAGGGCAAGCAACACAGTACCAGCCTGCTGCTTCCAACGCTCAGGTATTGAGAGAAGTAAAACTCATCCCTGGAAAGCCGGGAGATATCAAGAACGTAGATTCGACCAACGGAAAAGTATTGGGTATAAAATTCGCCTTTACCTTCCCTGGAGACAACGCTGTTTCCCTTCGTCCTCCTCGCACGCCTGAATACGAGATCGTTCGTAAGATGGCTTACTTGGATGCAAATAACAAACGTAAAGAGTTCAAGATCTACGGTGTGGAATTCCCTGGTATCGTAAAAGCGGTATCCGTATGGGTTTGCGGACGCGGAAACGAGTACAACTTAGAAGGTTGGCTGGAAGATTGGAAAGGCGACTCCCATATCTTCCAATTCGGAGATCTGGACTTTATCGGATGGAGACCTCTTACTTTCGAGATCCCTCCGGGAGTTCCTCAGGACGTAAACTCCTTCCCTCAGGTAAAGACCCTCGTTTTCAAACAGTTTAAGATCCGTTCCCGCCCTGATACGAGCGGAGAGACCGTTTACTTATTCTTTGACGAGTTAAGAGTTCTTTCCGACGTTTTCGAAGTTCACTTCGATGGAGCTTCTATCGATTTCGATGCGGACGACTGCCGTTCTAAACGTAAACTCGACAAGATGTTGAAAGTTAAAGCTGAGAAGGAATGCGAAGGCGGGGGAAACGGTAACAAATAATACCGTCCCGGCCCATTCTTTGGCTAATGAAAACGCGGGTTTTGGCCCGCGTTTTTTTTATTTCTACCCTAAGTAACAGGGAAAGCCGCTATAGACTTCGTAAGCCCAAATTCTGGTTTACGGATAAGCCTACGCTGCTATAATTGATTTAGAAAGGGCTCCCACACACAAAAAACCGCCCATCCGAACCTATTTTTGAATGCCGAGCTCATCGGCGGAGTAATTCCTATGTCTAACGAAACTGCGACAACCGCGGAAACAAAGCCTGCCAGCGAACTGGACAAGCTGACCTCTCTTTTCAACGAGGAGATCTATGTCCGCTCCGACGCAAATTCCATCCCCGCTTCCAAATTTAAAATATACGACGACCTCATCGATTCATTTAACGCAGCGGGACTCTCTGATTCGGCAAAAGTGAAATTAGAAGAGCATCTGGGAGATCATCCGGAAAGTATCTCTGCTCGCTATATGTTGGGATTGCTCGGATTGCAGAAGGGAAGTATAGACGCAGCTAGTTATTTCAAGACCCTTTTGGACTCCTTCAAGCAAGCGGCTAAATGGGTGATCATCGAACATATCACCGACAATATCCTCAAATTCGGAGAGGATCGTTACGCACTCCGTTTCAAGGCGGAGGCTCTTGAAAAACTCAAGAAAAACAAAGAACTCAAGCCGATCCTGGAGAAGCTTGCAAAGCAAGACAGAAAGAATCCTGAGATCGCAAAGAAATATGCGTTAGCTATCCTTGATGAGAACAAGGAAAAAGCGGTTACTTATCTTAAGCAAGCCATCGAGACCTTTGCTAAGACAAAGGATTACGATCAATTCGAAGAGATCTGGCCGATCTTTGTAACCAACAGCTATGACGATATTCAATTCGTCGAAAAGATCGAACGTATTCTCTTGGGACATAGAGAAAAGACCCGTCTGGCCGGATACCTATATCCGTTAGTCGAGCCTTTCAAGATCACTGAAGATTGGGATAGAGTGATCTATCTTCTGAAAAAGATCCTGGATCACGAACCAGTTTCCAATAAGGCTCGTAACGAACTCATCCGAGTTTATAAACTAAAATACGCAAATCACAGCTTACTCGAAGACTTCCTCAAGATGTCCGAGCTTGGAAATAACAGAAAGCCTGTTAAGGTCTGTATTTCCAACTTCGAGAGAAATATCGTATTCGATACTGGTAACTACGTTCTTCATAGGAACTGGGGAGTCGGAAAGATCGTCTCTATTTCGCCTAACGGAGATTCTATCTTTGTGGACTTCAAGGATAAGAAGAACCACAAGCTCTCCATTCAGATGGCTATCACTAGCCTCAAGCCTCTTAAGGGGGATCATATCTGGGTGAGATTCTACGAGGACAAGGGCTCTGTCGTAAGTCTTTTCGAAAGTGATCTTCCTGGGTTCTTTAAGGAATTATTAACTTCCTTCGACAATCACATGTTGGTTGCCGAAATGAAGGCTGAGATCGCCGGAAAATTCATCCCTGCAGTCGATTGGTCCAAATGGTGGAATAAAGCCAAGAATGTGATCAAGAAAGAGGACAACCTAGGCTTCAATCCTAAGAAGAAGGACGAACTCTGGTACAGGGAAAAACCGATCACTTACGCAGAAGAATTGACTGAAAAGTTCAATGCGAACGCGGATCCTTCTAAACGTTTGGATATCGCGATCGAAGCTCTTCGCAATAAGGAAGAGGCAGAAAGTGCGATCGATACCTTTGCCCATCATTATTTCGAAGAAGAGCAGACCAACGATTCTTTCCGTAAGATAGTAGCGTATCTGTATCTAGAAGAAGTCGCTTCTACCATGGAAGGAGAGGATGGAAGTCCTTACGATTTCCAACGATTCCTGAAGCCGGACGATGTTGCTAAGATCGTAAAATCCCTGAAAAGAGAAGAGCTTTTGGAAGCTTCTTCTAAGATCACCAACTTGGACATCAAAAAGTCCTTCGTGGATCTTGTGAAAAAATATCACTCGGATTGGGTGAATATACTCGTCGGACTTCTGTTCGAGGTTCCTGTTAAGAACAATAAATACGTGGTTTCCGTTCTGGAAGCTGACGGAAAATTTGCGGAGCTGAATCTCTTCATCGAAACAGCTTCTTCTCGTGCAAAAGAAAATCCGGAAGTATTCCTTTGGGTGGCAAAATCCATCCTGACTCACGCTTGGGAAGAAGAGTGGATGCATGTTTCTAGACAGGACATGATCCTAAGAGTTCTTCGTATGCTCAAGCCTCTGAACAAGATTGAGGAGAAGGGAACCAAATTGAAAAACACCTGCCAAGAGATCCTTTTCGGGAACGAGGCTGCTGTTATCAGTGAGGCAATCCAAAATGGAGACTCCGAATACATTCGCAAAGTATACGCTCTTTACAGAGAGGTTCCTTATATCGAGGAAACCGAGAAGGACAAACTCTTCTCTCTGATCCAATCCTTGAAACCTGACCTAGTATGGGAAGAAGACGATGATGAGGATGAAGACGAAGATGTTCTCGCGAGAATTCCCGAGAATGCAGTTCTTGTGACTCGTCGCGCTCTCAATTCTAAGAAGGCAGAGTTTGACCATTTGGTGAACGTAGAAATGCCTGAAAACTCCCGTGATATCGGAGAGGCCCAAGAAAGAGGGGACTTAAGAGAGAACGCAGAATACAAGGCGGCAATGGAGCGTCAGGTCCAATTGCAGGCTCAGATCAAGAAGCTGGAGGCGGAATTGAAAGCCGCTGTGGTTCTGGATCTTTCCAACGTAAAAACGGATCGGATCAATATCGGAACTACCATCAAGCTCAAGAATGAGACCAGCGGAGAGGAATTGACCTACTCTATCCTGGGAGCATGGGATGCGGATACGGAAAGAAATATCATTTCGTACCAGTCCCCTCTGGCAAAATCCCTTTTAGGAAAGAAAGTGGGAGAAACCGCTGCATTGAATTTGGGAGGAGTAGAAACCAAGTTCAAGGTTCTGCAAATTTCCCGTTACTCTTTGCAAAACCAAGACTAAGCATTATATAACGTAAGGCTTTGTATAAAAAATCCCCGCAGTTTCTGTGGGGATTTTTTTTATTCTTCTTAAAATCGGATCAAATCGGTAAACCAGTCGGAGATATTGCCGGCTCTATCCTTGATCCGGATCTGGAGCAGAAGATTTCTTTTCCAATAAGCAAATGCCTTCGGGATCTTTACGATCAGCATTTTTCTATCCCCATCGAATTCACTGGGATAGGTTTCGCCTTCCAGCAACACTTCCGCACCTCCTGCATATCCGGATCCCACATCGGTGAGAGAATAGAGTCTTTCTTCCCAACCTTCTTCTTCTGCACCTTTAATCCGACGATGCCTGGTGATCAGATATGGATGTGTGATCGTAGGACGGGCCTCGTCCGTGAGAACCGCTAAGGCTCCGAGCCTGGTCAGCATCGCAATCTGTCCTTTTTGCTTGAGTGCAGACCATCGTTTTGCCGCCCGATCGAAGATATAGATCCCATCTTTTCTGCCGAGCGAGATCCCTTTCCAGCTCAGCTCCGCTTCTCCCGCCCAAGAAAGGTCCGAGGACTCCAATTCGTAGACGGGACCCTTTGATTGCAATCCCTCCGGAAGTCTTAGATCTTCCGGAAGTGCGGTCAATTTTTTGAAGCTGAGGGACCCTTGTCCATAGGTAGTCTTTGCCGGAGTCTTGATCCTTAGGAGTCCGTCCGGGGAAGTAAATTCAGTTTTCGTAATAGAGGATTTTTTGGTGCCAGGCGGAGCTACTTCTATCTCCAAGGGCAGAACGGATTGGTTCCCCGCATGGTCCGATGCCTTTAATGCCAAGG
Source organism: Leptospira langatensis (assembly GCF_004770615.1). Taxonomy (NCBI): domain Bacteria; kingdom Pseudomonadati; phylum Spirochaetota; class Leptospiria; order Leptospirales; family Leptospiraceae; genus Leptospira; species Leptospira langatensis. The sequence continues at coordinate 89,498 of NZ_RQER01000007.1, read as the reverse complement.
AAATAGTTGCTCCTACCGGATGGACTTTCAGATCTACGCTAGGTCCCTTCGGAGGGAAGAGGTTATAAACATAAACCGGCGGATTTAAGGAGGATCTATTGGAATCGAATATATCTTGGTGAGTTCTCGCTTCTTCGTAACTCATTCCCTGGAAAGATCTTTCGTACAAGGAAGTATCTCCTTGGTAGAGACCCGCAAAGAACAGATTGTTCTTATTACGGGATGTCATCTGGTCGTAGGCTCCGATCCTAAAACGAACTCCTCCTCCCAGGATTAATTTTTGTCCCGCTGGAAGTTTGTACTGTCCTTCCGATTTTTTCTCCAATGGCAATCTGAGTTGGGTCCCATCTTCGGAGTCTACGTAAAGTAATAGAAGTTCAGGAGGATACTGATCCTTCCCCCGTAAAGGAAGATAGGAAAGCGGATTCAATGTTCCACTCGGAAGGTGCAATTCAAAATGAAGGTGGCTGACCCCTGTTCCGGATTCTCCGAGCCTTGCGACCGCTTCTCCTTTGGGGATAGGATATTGACTGCCTGCAAGTTTTACTTGGAATTCCCCTCCGCTTAAGAGGGCCAATGCCTCTCTCAGTAATTCCAGATCTTTTCTATATCCTTTGAAGTCGAGAAGGTGAGCAAACTTCGCCTTTAGGCTCGAGGAAGAGGATTTCAATACTAGATTCGTGCCGTATCCCTTGGCGGATTGGCCGATGGAATCCACGTATCCTCCGAGAGGAGAGACGGCAGAGATCCCGTTTGTATGGAATGTTTTGAAATCGCAACCCATATGGAGATGGTGCACTCTGTATTCGGCATAAGAACCTGAGATCGGAGTCTCTAACTCCATGGGAAATCCGAGTTGGTTTAGATCCGAAAGTATCTCAGGATTTAGATCGTCCCAGACATTCTTCTTATTCGTAGGAGCTCCTACGATAGAAGGAGAAGAAAGAGCCGAGACCTTGGTCCCAGACTCTCCCATACTAGCTTGTCCGAGCGGTAAGAAAATCGAGAGCGCAAGGGCCGAGAGTAAGAAGGAAGTTGGCCTGCTTTTCGGTTGGAAAGATTTTCCCATTTGCGAATTCAGATTCGATTCCTCCAAAATGTAAAGCCAGAATCCTAGAAATTTTCTTGCAGCTTGGTCCTCTCGCAAGAGCCTGAAGATATGCGGTTTTTTTCCTGTCTTTTTCTCTTATTTTTTGTCGGCTGCACCTATTTTACTCGGGAGCCTGGGAACCCGCCCAAGATAGATGGGATCCCGATCCCGGATGAAAAGCGGACCGTATACGTGCAGAACTTCCGGAATAATTCGTATGGGATTGCGATGCATACCCAGCTCTCCGATCTCGTAAAACAAGAGATCAATTATCGGGGAAGATTTATCCAAACCAGGGAGAAGTCCCAAGCAGCCTACCGTATCTATGGAGAGATCAGTCACTACCAACAAGTGGGCGCTCTTTTGGATCAGGGGGGGCAACAACTCAGTAAGGAAATGACCGTGATCTGCAGGGTGGAATTACAGAAGGCCGGGGGAGAAAAAATTCCTCTGGAGAGATCGGAGATCCCTGCCAGGATAATCTATTCCGATCAACTTGGTTACATAGAGTCGGAAGGCCAAGCGCAGACTCGTCTTCTCAAGATCTTAGCGGTTCGTATCGCGGAAGAATTAGAGAGAGCCTGGTACTATTCGATCGCAGGTAAGATAGACGGAGACGAGGAGGATTGATCTCCTATTTCCAGTCTTAGAAATGTAAATTCCACTTGATAATTCTCAGAACAAGATCTTAAATTGCGGAAAGACTTCGCTCATGAACAAAGACAGAGAAGCTGAAATTCTGAATACCGTAGACGATTCCATCAGAATGGAAATGAAGACTTTTTCGGATTATCTTCAGAAAAAGGGTCTGAAGATCACAAGCCAAAGAATGCTCGTTGCCGAAAGGATCTTTTCCCTTCACAATCACTTTACAGCAGAGGGTTTGCTGGAAGAATTCAAGGACCAAAGAGATCGCATCTCCAAGGCGACCATTTACAGGATCCTTTCCATCATGGTCGAAGCTAAGTTATTGCAAGAGCATAATTTCGGCCAAGATTATAAGTACTACGAACATATCATCGGCCACACTCATCACGATCATATCATTTGCAGAGACTGCGGAAGGATCGTAGAATTTGTGGACGAAAGAATTGAGCAATTGCAAGAGCAGGCTGCTGCGAGCAACGGCTTCAAGATCACCGGGCATAGTTTGAATATTTACGGCACCTGTTTGGATCCGAATTGTCCCAACAAGAAATGATATTCCGTTCTGGAATCTCTGATCCGAATTCTCACGCAAGAACTGGAACCTTACATCTAAATGGAATAGAGATTCCTACTCCCGTTTTCATGCCTGTGGGAACCAGAGGAGCAGTCAAGTCTCTGGATTCGGATGATCTGGATGAACTAGGCTTTGAACTCATTCTAGGAAACACCTATCATCTCTATCTTCGCCCTGGAATGGATGTTCTCCAAAAATTTGGAGGACTCAAGAACTTCATTTCCTACAAGAAGGCTCTGCTCACGGATAGCGGGGGGTTCCAGGTATTCAGTCTAAACTCACTCGTAAAATTCAAGAAGGAAGGAGTGGAGTTTCGGTCGCATATTGATGGTAGTCCTCATTTCTTTACTCCCGAAAAGGTGATCGATATCCAGAGGACGATAGGCTCTGATATTATGATGGTGTTAGATGATTGTCCTCCCGGCGACGCGGACACCGCTCGCATCAAGGAGTCCTTGGATCGAACTCACCGTTGGGCGGAGGCCGCAGTCTCCTACTGGGAAAAGGAGAAGGGAAAGCAGAATCTATTCGGGATATTCCAAGGTGGAACGAATTTGGATCTGAGATTAGAGAGTCTTTCCAAGATTGCCGCACTTCCTTTTTCGGGAATTGCCATCGGAGGGCTCTCAGTCGGCGAGCCTCGTCCTGATTTTATCCGAACCATGGAGGGAATTGCACCTCATACAGACAAATCCAGGCCTCTTTATCTCATGGGAGTGGGAACTGTTCCGGATATTTTAGAGGGTGTTCGCAACGGAGTCGACATGTTCGACTGTGTTCTTCCGACTCGTAACGCTAGAAATGGCCAAGTCTTCACTTCTAAAGGAAAAATGAATCTCAGAAATGAGAAATGGAAGTTCTCCGAAGAGCCGATGGATCCGGAATGCGATTGCAAAGTTTGTAAAAGATACAGCGTGGGATATATTCGTCACCTGCATCATGTGAAAGAACTCAGTGCCTTCTCCTTAAGCACGTACCATAATCTGCATTTTATGAAAAAGTTTATGAAAGAGTTAAGGCTTTCGATCGAAGTTGGAAAATTCAGCGAGTTTTTCGTTAAATGGAAAAATTTGTACGAAAGACCGGAAATTTCTCGTTGACTATATAGAGAATGACCCCCCTATTGTAGGATGGTTCAAATAGAGATATCAAGGAGTTGCTGATTTTTTATGGAAATCACCAGAAGGGAAAGCGGTAACATCGTAATTCTGGACATTAACGGGGAGATCGATTTATATAACGCCCCTGAAATTAAGGATGTGATCGCAAAGCTCATTGAAGAGCAGAAATATTACACGATTATTAACCTAGAAAAGGTTTCTTACATTGACTCTTCCGGAATCGGAGCTTTGATTTCCAGCCTCTCTAATTTAAAGAAATATCAGGGTGGCCTAAAGATCATAAACGTTGCCGGTTCCGTAAGAAAGGTATTCGAATTAACTAAATTAACATCCTTCTTCGAGATCTTTGATAACGAGCCGGATGCTGTCGCTGCCTTCAAGTAAAAGAAGGCATATCTTAACGATTCCTCATACTGGTGCAAAATAAATGAAAACTTTTCGAGCCTTATCGTTCTCTTCCGCCTTACTGGGAGTAGTCGGGTTCTTCGTTGCTTGTGGATCCGAACTCCCTGTAAAAGAATTAGCGGAAGCAAAAACCGCTATCACTCGAGCAAAGGAAGCGGGCGCTGAAAGATATGCTTCCGGAGAATTCGAAGAAGCTCGCAAGAGCCTATTAACGGCTCATGAAAAAGCTTCTAACGAAGACTTAGGCGAGACCAAGAAAAGCGCCGAGTATGCAAAAAGCAAGGCGTATGATGCATTAGAAAAATCTTATCCTTCTTTGACTGACGATTCTAAGAAGCAAGCAAGTGCTGCGATTGACGAGGCCGACGAGGCTTATGCTTCTCAGCTTGCTGCGGAACCGTATAATAATGCGGTCGAATTGAGAAAAGAAGGGGATACTCTTCGAGATAACGCGGACCGCACTCTGGAATCTTATCCAAAGGAATCCGGAGACGATGCCAAGCTCAAGACTCGCCTAGCTGCTTTCGATCAGTATGAGCAAAGCAATAAGAAATATTTAGATTCTAAGAAAGCTGCTTCGGATGCGAAAGCATTAGCGCTTTCCCAAAAACAGCAATTACTCGATTCACTTGCGGACATAGACAAGAACCTGGACGATGCAGACAGATATGCCGGCGGACAGGATCCTGAAGTTGGTCAGACCAGGGATCGTCTTAATGCAGCAAAATCCAAGATCGATTCCGGAAAGATCAAAGAAGGTTATTCTGAGATCGACGATATTCGCAAGAAATCCAGCGAGCTAGTCGCGAAGAATATCCAAGCATATGCACTCAAGAAAAAGGCAGAAGCAAAGGATTCTATCGGAAAAGCTAAGGATAAATTAGCCTCTATCGATCAGTCCAAATTGAAATCCAGCAAGGATCTTCAAACTTCTTACCAAAGAGCGGATGAGAATCTGAAGGCGGCGGACGAATCTCATGCGGCTGCAGAGGAATTATTCTCCTCCGAGAAATATGAAGATTCCATCGCAAGATCCGAAGAGGCAATCCGACTTTCCAGGATCGTTGTAGATCAGTCCGACGATATCGCGGAAAGACTGAAGAGTGGAACCTCTGTGGCAGGTCGCAAGACTAGCGGAGACGAAACGGACGGTTCTGATTCTAGCACCAGAAAAACCAAGGATTCCGATTCTTCCTCGGCTCGTAGTTCCGGCGAATTGCCAGACGGATGGAAACGTTATGTAGTCCGTAAAAAGGTTCCTGCAGATTGTCTTTGGAGAATCTCTGCTTACAAACAGCATTATGGAACTTCCAAACTATGGAAACGTATCTATGAGGCGAACCGTAAGAAGATCAAGAATCCAAATCTGATCTATCCAAAGCAAGTTCTCTTAATTCCTCCTGCAAAAGGTCCGATCAAATTCGATCCTAAAAAAGCGGAGAAGAAGAAATCCGGAAGCGAGAAGGTAGAAGCTACTACCGCTCCTAAGAAAGAAGAGCAGCCTGCACCTCAACCTTCTGAAAATGAAGAAGAGGATGAGCAGCAACCTTCTCAACCGGAACAGCCAACTCAGCCGGAACAACAACAACAGCCTCCTGCCGAGGAAAATGCACAGCAGCAACCTTCTACGGAAAGCCACCAGCCTTCCACAGATGAGCAGCAAGCTCCGGCGGAGAACCAAGCTCCTTCTGATTCTACCGAAGAAGAAGAGCCTAGATAATCGTTCTAAAGTTTTAGCAACTCAAAACAATAGGGGGCCTGGGAGATCCGGGCCTTTCTTTTTTCTAAAAAGTAAAAAAGCCGAATTCCGCTTGATCCTCATTTCTGATCAGAAACTGTTTTACTTGGCGGTGAAATGCAAGTGAAACGAGCTTATACTAAGCCTATCTCGGAAGTGAACGAGGCGGATTATTTTCCTCTGGCAAAAATGGCCTGGGAAGAGGATTGCCCGGACCAAGATATAACTTCCGTATCTCTCTTTTCTTCCGATCAAAAAGCGACTGCTCTCTTGAATGCAAGAGAAGAAGGTATTCTCTGCGGTAAGGGGGTTGCTTCCGCTCTCTCTCGGCTTTCCGGCGGAGATTTGCAGTTTACCTTCTTCTTTGAAGATGGTGAAAGATTTGTCTCGGGGGACTCGATCGGTAAAATAGAAGGAAGTCTCCTGTCTCTTTTGAGAGTGGAGAGGATCCTCTTGAACTTTCTACAATATCTTTCCGGTATTTCCACTTCCACTCGAAAGATCGCGGACCAGTACGGGTCCAAGGGTTTAATGATCTTGGATACTCGTAAGACTTTGCCGGGTTATCGTAAACTTGCAAAGTATGCCGTTTACTGCGGAGGAGGTTCCAATCATAGGCTAGATCTTTCGGAGATGGCGTTGATCAAGGACAATCATCTGGCCCTTTTTGAGTCCGCTAAGATTCCTGTGGGAAAGATTCGTAAGAATTTTCCCGGAAGGCTTGTGGAATTGGAAATAGATTCCTTAGATCAACTGGATGACGCACTAGAAGCGGAACCTGACGTTATTTTATTAGATAATTTTAATATTTCCGATACAAGGATCGCCTATCAAAAGGCAAAGACCAAGAATCCGAATATTATGATAGAATGCTCCGGGAGGTTCACTCCTGAAAAATTGGAAGCTCTCTCCGAGTTTCCGGGCGTGGGAGTGAGCATGGGCTATTTGACCCATACGACTCGCTTCTTGGATCTGGGTTTGGATATACGAACTGATAACTGATGGGATTTGTAAAGGCCCCCGCTACTAAGGAAATGCTGATCGAGGGAGTTCGAGAGACCATGGGTCCCGAAGCTCTGGAGCTCGTCGAAAAGGCCTATAAGGTTTCGGAAGATTCTCACCAAGGACAGTTCCGGCTTTCGGGCGAACCTTATATCGTTCATCCGTTGCAGGTGGGCTTTATCTTATACGAACTCGGTTTGGACGAGAAGGTGATCTCCGCGGGGATCCTGCACGATGTGATCGAGGATACCAAGTATACTCGAGAAGACATGGTCCGTGATTTCGGAACCGAGATCACTCAACTTGTGGAAGGTGTGACAAAGATCTCGGAGATCAAGAGCCAGTCCAGGGAAACAGAGGCGGCGGAGAATATCCGTAAGATCATCATCGCCACCATCCAGGATATCCGAGTGATCCTGATCAAGCTTGCGGATAAGACCCACAATATGAGGACTCTTTCCTTCCAGCCTCCGGAAAAGCAGAGAAGGATCGCGAACGAAACTCTTTCCTTATATGCTCCGATCGCGGGTCGTCTTGGGATCTATTCCGTAAAATCCGAATTAGAAGATCTCGCGTTTCAGGTGATCTTTCCGGAAGAATACCAGGACATCAAGAAGAGGATCAGCGCTAAGAAGTCGGAGAGAGAGGATTATATTGAAAAACTCCAATTGATCCTGAAGCAAAGACTGGCAGAGATCCAGATCAATGCGGACGTAGAAGGCAGAGCAAAGCATTTCTTCTCCATTTATAGGAAGATGAAGACTAAGGAGAAAACCTTCGACGAGATCTTCGATCTGAGAGCGATCAGGATCGTAACAGACGAGATCAAGGACTGTTACGGTGTATTAGGAATTGTGCATACACTTTGGTCTCCTGTTCCGGGAAGGTTCAAGGATTATATTGCGACTCCTAAAACCAATATGTATCAATCCTTGCATACTACCGTCATCGGTCCTGATGGAAAACCTCTCGAGGTCCAGATCCGTACCGCTGAGATGAATGCGATCGCTGAATTCGGGATCGCGGCCCACTGGTTGTATAAAGAAGGCAAGACCCACGCCAACGAAAGACATCTAACGGTAAAATGGCTGGAGGTCTTGCAGACTTGGCAGGACTCTGCCTTGGATCCGAAAGAATTCTTAGAAGAATTGAAATACGATCTGCATGAGGACGAGGTATTCGTTTTCACTCCGAAAGGGGAGATCATCCAATTGCCTAAGGGAGCAACCGTTCTCGACTTTGCTTTTAGGATCCATACGGATGTGGGTCTTCATTGCAAGGGTGCCAAGATCAACGGTAGAATGATCCCTCTTCGAACGGAACTCCGAAGCGGGGACCAGGTGGAAGTGGTTGTGGACAAGAGATCCAAACCTTCTCCTATTTGGCTTAGGATCGTTAAGACTCCTTCTGCGCGCCAAAAACTAAGGGCTTATTTTAGAAAACTCAGAGAAGAGACAAGCAAGGATCTTGCACAGGGCGCTGAAAGTGCCGCGGAGCTTACCTTAAATGCGGAAGTTCTGGAAGAACTGAAACGCAAGCCTTCTGAAAAAACAAACAAGCATTCTCATCCTCACGGACAACCTGTAGGAGGGAAGATCCTGGTTGCGGGATTACGTGATATTCCTGTGCGTCTTTCCGGTTGTTGCTCTCCTTTACCTGGGGATCAGATCATCGGCTTTGTTACAAGAGGAAGAGGGGTTTCCGTCCATAAGAAGAATTGCAGTGTGGCCTTAAAGCAAAGAGAAGAAGAGCAACTGCGTCAGATCAGTGTGGACTGGGATTACGGACAGACCGAGCCAGTGCCAGTTCGAGTGGAAGTCAAGGCCAAGGACCGTCAGGGGATCTACCTCGAAATGGTGAAGAGTATCTCCGGTACACAGACCAATATATTGGAAGCGGGAGCTTCTACCGTTCAAAAAGATACCTTAATGGCTCGCTTCATGATAGAAGTGGAGCATTTGGATCAATTGAAAGAGATCTTAGGCAACCTGAAGCGGATCCCGGACGTGGTCTTTGCACATAGAGTAAAATAGATCCGTCTTCTTCTTTTCGAAGAAGACGCGTTTTCATCGAAAGATTTCAGATTCGGTTTGCCTGAATTCAGCCCTTCGGGAATTCTTTCGAACACAAGCTCAGTGAAGAGGTGTCCTTTGAAAGAACCGATCCGGATCTATAGACCTTTCTATTTTATATTTTTATTATTCGTAACCTTATTCTTTTCCTTCGTTTCCTGCGGAGATAAGGAAGAAGCGGATAACTCTCCGGCAGTAACGGATCTGCCTTGGACTGGAGATCCGAATAGTATTCCTGAAGCAATGCGGAAGCTAAACCCTGCCGCCTCCATTCATGCAAAGAAAGGCGGTACATTCCGGATCTATAGCAGCCAATATCCTAAATCCTTGAACGGATATCTGGAGAATTTCACGACTGTTTCCGAGATCTTTCAGCTTATGTTCGAACCTTTGATGAGAAGGAACCCGATCACTCTGGATCCTCTTCCTAGACTCGCAAGCTCTTGGAAGATCTCTCCAGACAAGAAGCGTTTTACTTTTACTTTGGACCGGAACGCGAAGTGGAGTGACGGCAAGCCTGTTACCGCTCAGGACGTACTATTTACGTACCAAACCTTGATGGATCCTAAGAACAATACTGCGATCCATCGAATCTCCCTTTCTAGGTTCGAAGTCCCTAAGATCATCAACGAATTTGAGATCGAATTCACTCAGAAGAGTATTCACTGGAGTAATTTCGAGGATATCGCATACGGTTTATTGATCCTGCCGGAGCACCATTTCAAGAATAAGGAATTCAATAAGGAGAATTTCGAATTTCCTGTGACCTCCGGTCCTTATGAATTGCAGTCTGCAAAGAAGGGCCGCTATATCAAGATGAAGAGAAGGGCCGATTATTGGATGAGAGCTTATCCTTTCTATAAGGGATCGGACAATTTCGATACTCTTTTGTTCAAGGTATTTAGCGACGAGTCGCTCGCGTTCCAAGCATTCAAGAAAGGTGATATAGATCTGTTCCCGGTCTACAAGGCCTATACTTGGATCAAGGAGGCTTTGGGAGAACCGTTCGATAAGAATTATATTATCAAGCAAAAGATCTATAACGAAAAGCCGATCGGTTTTCAAGGCTGGGCCTTCAATATGAGAAGGAAACCTTTCGATGACGTGAGGGTCAGAAAGGCGATCGCTCATTTGGTGGATCGCAAGCTGATGGTTGAAAAACTCGCGTTTAACGAATACGAACTTACCGATTCTTATTTTTCTTCCGTTTGGGAAGGATCGGCTCTTCCTAATCCTCCGATCGATTACGATCCGGCTGCGGCACGCAAACTTCTCTCGGAAGCGGGTTGGAAACCGAATGCCAAAGGTTTCTTGGAGAAGGAAGGAAAACCTTTCGTGATCCATATCTTAGATCGGGACAAGAGCTCTGAAAAATATTTTACGGTCTTTATTGAAAGAGCCAAAGAAGTAGGGATCCAAGTCCAATTGGAAAGCACCGATCTTGCGAACTGGTCGGAAAGGATCGATAAATACGATTTCGATCTTACTTGGGCCGCTTGGGGAGGAGGACTTTTCCCTGATCCCGAAGAACAATGGTTCTCAAAGTATGCGGATGAGAACGGTCAAAATAATATCACCGGTTTCAAGAATGCAGAAGTAGATAAACTTGTGGAGCAACAAAGAACTGAGTTCGATGAGAAGAAGAGGGCGGAGATCGCTCGCAAGATCGATAAGATCCTAACGAGAGAAGTGCCTTATGTCCTTCTCTGGAATCTGAAGTCGACTCGTCTTCTTTATTGGAATCGTTTCGGCTTTCCGGAAAATCCTTTGGCAAAATATTGGGGAGAACAGGCCGCCAAGAATCTTTGGTGGGTGGACGAGGAAAAGGCTAAGTCTTTGGAAACGAATCGCAAAGCAAAGACGGCTCTTTCTACATACCCGAAAGACGTTCACTATAAATGATCTAAACCATGGCTAAGAAGGGAAGATTCACCGAATTCGGAGAAGCGATCCGCAATTTTTGGAATTCTCCCGGCATTCCAAGCTTTATCGAGATCCTGGAAAAGGGTCTCGATAAGGAATTATTCTTCGATCCGGACAAGACGGATTCTCAGATCCCAAAAGAGGATCTGCCCATCGATTTCCGCCTCAGGCAATCCGGTCTTTTTCGTAAATTCTATGAGAGAGTGTTTCCGGTCTCTCACCTGTTTCGTATAACGCATAGATATGGCAGGGAGTTCCTGGATAATTTCATGCCCTTGTCGGCGGAAAATTATATAGGTCGCGGATCTTATAAATTTGTATACACTCTCCCTTGGAACCAGGTGGTGAAGATAGGTAAGTCCAAACTTCCTTCCGATCCGATCTTCGGTTCCTTGTTCAAGGAGGTGCAGAATAATCTGGAACGTTATCTGAAGCCGGAGGAGATCGGTTTGATGCACCTTCTTCAGAGTTCCTCTTGGAGAGAATCCAAGCGAGACGAGATCCGTTTCAAGTTTGCTCGTCTGGGCCTGGAAAGATTGCATTACTGGAAATTAAAGAGCCTCATTCCCGATCTGGTCCTACCGACTCGTTATTTCATGGGACTTCGTTTTAGAAAGAGTCCGTTGGGCATTCCTGTGATGACACTGACCCCTTGCGATAACCAGAACCTTCTTCCGGGAAAGCACTTAAAGGAATTCATTCGATTGAATGAAAAGGTCCGGCAGAACCCGATCCAGGACGCCTTATTCCCTAAATGGAAATTGAATTTCGATACACATAGATTCGGGATCGTTAGCAAGTCCAAACTCAAAAAGATCGCCTTAGACTTTCACAGGGTCATCGAAGTGACCAAGTATCTTGCTAAGGAAGAGAAACTGATCTTTGATATCCATTCCGAAAACATTATCATTACTATTCCCGATTTCGAGCTGAAGATATTCGATTACCACGTATTCGATGAACATCTTTATGAGCCGAGTAAGGAGAATCCTTCTCCGGAAGTGGATCATATCAATCTGATCCGCGAATTCGTCGACTCTTTCGAACTGGGTTAGGCTCGGACAAAAACCGTTTACGGATCGGACCTGAATAAAAATCCTATCTTAGGGGGATATTTCCCCGAGGAATTGGAATGATAGATCGTTATTCAAATCCAGAGATCGCTAAGATCTGGGAACTAGAGAACAAATTCGATATCTGGAAGGAGATCGAGATTCTCGCCACCGAAGCCAGGATGAAAAAGGGAGAAGTTCCTAAAGAGGACTTCGAAGAGATCCGTTCCAAGGCAAGGTTCAAGGTGGATGAGATCCTAGAGATAGAGTCCAAGGTTCATCACGATGTGATCGCATTCCTTACTAATATGAATTCTTATATCGGACCTGCAGGACGTCATGTGCATTACGGTCTGACTTCTTCCGATATCGGGGACACAGCCCTTTGTGTGCAGATGGTCCAAGCGATGGAGTTGATCCTTCGAAAAACGGACCAACTGATAGAGGCGGTCAAGGAGAAGGCGGTCCAATACAGAAACCTTCCTTGCATCGGAAGATCTCACGGCATCCACGCTGAGCCGATGACCCTCGGTCTAAAATTCGCATTATTTTACGAAGAGATGAAACGAAATCGTGCCAGGCTGGCTCTTGCTAAGGAAGAGATCTCCGTCGGAAAACTTTCCGGAGCGGTAGGAACTTATTCCAATATCGAACCTGACATCGAAGAATATGTCTGCGAAAAGCTGGGATTGAAGCCTGACCCGATCGCGACCCAAGTAGTTTCCAGGGACAGACATGCCGCCTATATGTCTGCGTTAGGCGTTACTGCTGCGAGTCTGGATCGATTCGCGACCGAGATCCGTCTCTTACAAAAAACGGAAGGAAGAGAAGTGGAAGAGCCATTCTCCGCAGGACAAAAGGGATCTTCTGCTATGCCGCATAAGAGAAATCCCGTCATCTGCGAAAGGATCTCCGGGATCTCTCGTGTGATCCGTTCCAATGTTTCCACTGCATTGCAGAACGTGGCTCTTTGGCATGAGAGAGATATCTCTCACTCTTCTGCGGAGCGTATCGTAGTTCCTGATTCTACCATTGCGTTGGAGTATATTTTGGATAAGATGCTTTTCGTAGTGAAGAACCTGCATGTGTATCCTGATGCGATCGAAAGGACTCTGGGTGTGACTCGAGGATTGATCTTCTCCCAGAAAGTACTTTTGTATCTGATCGAAAAAGGTGGCATTACTCGAGAAGATGCTTACGCGATCGTGCAAGGACATGCAATGAGCGTTTGGGCGGACCAATCCCAAAATCTCAAGCAAAGACTTTCCGAAGATCCGAAGGTTCAGAAAGTATTGAAGCCGGAAGATCTGGATGCGATCTTTCAGATCTCTCCTTATCTGGAAAAGGTAGGACTGATCTATAAACGTCTCGGCCTGGAATAATGCCTAAGATTGCCGTTCTGGGTCTTGGATATACCGGCTTACGTATTCTACATGCCTTGCGACAAGAACATGAAGTACTCGGTTTTTCCAGAAAGACCCAAGAAGGAGATTCTTTCCTTCTGGATGTTTCGGATCGCCAACAGATCCTTCAGTTCAGGGAGAGATTTTCTGGCTCTAAGGAAGTTCAAAATTTCGGAGAGGAGTTTGCTAGCTCGAAGGAGATCGACGGTTCCGGAAAAACAATCTCTGGGGCTCCATTCGACTTTTCTTTGATCACCTTTCCGATCCACAAATTGGAACCGAAGGAGCTTCTCTTGCAGACATTGTTCTCTGTTTCCAAACAGGTATGGCTTTTGGGGACCACGAGCATCTACACTCGAAACGGTTCCGAGATCACGGAATCTTCTCCCAAGGAGAAGGACCACGATCGTTATGATACAGAAGCTTCTTTCTTGGAGATGGGGGGAAGGATCCTGTATCTTTCCGGGATCTATGGTCCTGGTCGAAATCCTGGGGATTGGATCCGAAAAGGACTGATCAAAAAAACAAAACGACAATTGAATTTGATCCATGGAGACGATATAGCAGATGCGATCCGTCTTCTATTCTCGTATGAGGGAAGAGACCTGCCCTCAGAGCTCGTATTATCCGATCAGCAATGGCATACCTGGTTTGAAGTGTTCAGACTTTTAGAAGAACAGGGTAAAATCTCTTCCTTTCCCGACCAAGCAATGGATAGAGAAGACGGATTTGTGGACAGTTCGCTTATTCGGAAATTTCTTCCTAGTTTACAAACCAAGGACTTTTGGAGAGAGTTGGAAAAACTGGAAGAACTCCCTTGATCTCCGAGATCACAAATATACTTCATTTATTCTGTCTCTCTAACTTGATCTTCATCATCGGATTTCTGGGTTGGAAGTATTATTACGATCTTAGGATACGGATCGCCGGCGGATTTGCAGTAGGTATTATTTGCTATATCCTTCTTTGTCTGGATCCTGAGTTTAAGATCCCATATTCGGTCCGTATCTTTCTATTCGCAGGACTCATCACTCTTCCTTTCTTTTTTTGGATGATCAGTCTTGCGATCTTCGAGGATCATTTCGAGCCGAAGGCTTGGCATTGGCTTCTTCTAATCGGAAAACTTTTGATCTCCGCTTGGCTAGTCTATCCTGTCTTGGATCAGATCAATATGAGAGGTCCCATCGGTTCCGCGTCGGTACTCGCTCATGTGATCATTCCTACTCTTCTATCTTTGGCATTCGTAGTGGCAGCGATTATCCGCATTTACTCCGGTAGAAAGGATGACCTGATCGAGACGAGAAGGAGATTGAGAGAAGTCCATATTCTCATGACCGGAAGCGTGATCAGTTTCAATATGTTCTCTCATTTGATCCTGAGGGGAAGGGTCTTATCCGAGATCCTGGATCTTGCCAATGTGATCCTCGCCTGGGGTTTGATACTCGCATTCATGTATCTCGTATTCGAATTGAAAGAAGGTCTCGTAGATCCGAAGCCGGAAGAGATAGAAGACAAGGAAGAGAAAGCGGTCTACGCGGATCCTGCCTTAAGAAAGAAGTTGGTCTCCGCATTCGAAGAGAGCAAACTCTATCGCAAAGAAGGTTTGACCATAGGACAATTGGCGGAAGATCTCGAAGTCCAAGAATACAAGCTACGTCGGCTCATCAACCAAGCTATGGGATTTCGGAATTTTCCTGATTTCTTGAATCGTTATAGGATACAAGAGGCCTGTGAGATATTACTCGCACCTGAAAAGGATGAGATCCCGATCATACGGATCGCAATGGATCTAGGTTACCAATCTCTTGGCCCTTTCAATCGAGCCTTTAAAGAGCTTACCGGGGTCACTCCCACCGAGTTCAGAAAGAACCGAGGTAGGGAAGAGCTCTCAAAAAACACCGCCGATTTCGAAATCGGCTAGTTAATTTACGAAACTGAAGTTCCTGATCTTATTCTTATAGTGTAGAATAGTTCCTACAAAAAGAGGAGAATCGGATGAACGAAGTCCTGGACAAAATCGGCTATACTGGGTATTATCTTTTTACCTTAGCTACGCTTTGGGTCCGTTATATACTGATGGCCGGAGCGGCTTATCTGTTTATTTGGATCATATATAAAGAAAAGTTAAAGCATAAGATCATTCAGAAACGACTTCCTGAAAAAGATAAGATCTTTCACGAACTAAAATACTCCGCGATCACTCTTATGATCTTTGCGGCTTCCGGGATCCTGGTCCTACTCATGAAGCAAAGCGGGATGACTCTCATCTACGATAAAGTAGAGGATTACGGAGTCCCGTATATGATCTTTAGTATTATCGCGATCATCTTCCTGCATGATACGTATTTCTATTGGACCCATAGACTGATGCACCATCCAATTCTGTTCAAGAGAATGCATCTGGTACATCATAAGTCCACGAATCCTTCTCCTTGGGCCGCGTTTTCCTTTCATCCGTACGAGGCCGTGGTAGAGGCGGGGATCGTTCCTCTGGTGATCCTATTTCTTCCCATCCATACTGTGGCTTTGGTAATATTCTTCTTTTATAGCAATTTCTTGAACGTGCTCGGACATCTTTCCTTCGAGCTATTTCCGAAAGGATTCATAGAGAACAAATTCCTGAGGCTGCATAATTCCACGACTCACCATAATATGCATCATAAATACTTTAACTGCAATTACGGTCTCTACTTCAATATCTGGGACAGGATCATGGGGACGAATCATGAGAGGTATTTCGATACTTTCAGGGAAGTCACTCATAGAGAGCCGGAACATTCTTCCGACGGGACTCTGGACGGCTCTCCGGAGATCCAAGGAGTTTGATCAGAAGAAGGGGACAAAATTCTACTGAAATGCAGGGAATCGGATCCGAGTCACGGTTCCCTGCTCATTGGAAAGATCTTGTACGGATCCTTTTAGTTGTTTTGTAAGAAGATCCACTAATTCCAGACCCATGGAATCCTTAGACTCGAAGCTTGCCGATTTTCCCCTTCCGTTGTCCGTAACATCCAGGTGGATCCATCCTCCTTCTTGGTAAAAGGAGATCTTAAGGATCCTTTCTTCGGATCTGAGTTTGCCGGGGAATGCATGCTTCAGGACGTTCGTCACTAATTCGTTTAGGATCAGTCCGATTGGAATGGCGAAATTTTGTTTGATAGAAAGACGTTCGCAGTTCACAAAAATCCGGATCTCTTCCTTATCATGTCCGAAGGAACGAAGAAGACTGTCCACTAGCTTACTCACGAACTCGGGAAAGAATTCGTCACTGATCTGGTGCTTTCCATACAAGGATTCATGCACATAGGCCATAGAAAGGATCCTGTTTTGGGACTCGACTAGAACTTGCGCGGGATTACTCTCCTCGATCTCTTCTTGCTGGATAGACAGAAGACTGGAGAGGACTTGCAGATAGTTCTTCACTCTATGATGGACCTCTTTAAGCAGGATATCCTTCTCTTGCAGGCTGTTTGCCATGATCTCTTCGGCGCGTTTCACTTGAGTGAAGTCGCTAATAAATCCCTCTAAGGCGATGATCTCGCCTTTCTCTCCTTTGACCGCTGAGCCTTGTTCGAAAACCCATTTCATATTCCCGTTCCTATGATGGATGCGATAAACGAGACGATAAGTAAGGTTTTCTCGGATTGCATCAATCACATCTCGATACACGTCTTCTCTGTCTTCTTCGTGGATTACTTCTCCGAAAGAAATGGTCCGGTTCGATACGAAATCCGAAGGGGAATATCCGGTTAGTTCGAAGCATCCTTCGCTGATAAATTCCATGGTCCAATTCGGATCTAACGCGCAGCGATACGCTATACCGGGAAGGTTTCGGATCAGGGTGGATAGCTGTCTTTCGCTTTCCTTTAATGCGATTTCGGTCTTCTTGAATGCGGTGATATCCGTGCACATTGCGAGCGCACCTTCATAATTCCCCTGGTAATCGAAAAGAGGATTCGTGGACATGAGAAGCCAAACCGATTCTCCCTTGCGATTCTTGAAATGGAAATCGTGGACCTCTCCGATCCCTCTCTTTCTGTCCTCTAACCTTCTGTTTATTATATCATGAAGTTCTAATGGGATTAGGTCTAATATCGTTCTACCGACGAACTCCTTCTCTCCTATGCCTAAGTAATCCGCCATGGTCCGGTTCATATAGGTGGTCTTCCCGTCTTTATCGATGAGCCAAATCCCTTCCAATGTAGTCTCTACGATCTTCTTATAATTCCCTTCGGCTCTCAAAAGTCCCATCTTTGTCTCTTCGAAGTAGGCGAGTATGATGGTGATCGCAGAAGAAAAACGGAAGAAACCTCCGAGTAGAAAACCGAAATGAGCGAACTCTTGTAAAGGGCGAACGAAAGGATAATTGGCTACATGAATTCCCCAGAGGATGAAGATCCAACCGGTTATTTTCTTTCCAGCTTCGAACCTAGTCGTATTTAAGAATGCGATCCCGGTATAGATCTGAGATAGACCAACGAGTAGATACACCGGCCAAACCCAAAAACCAGAAGTGATCTTCAGATAATCCGCAGTAATAGCACCAAGCCCGACCAATACAAAGATCCCTTTCATTGGGAGGGTGACAGGCTTTCTTAAGAATAAGAAACAACCGTAGAATTGGAAGAACGCCCTTAAGAAGTCTACGCTTAAGGTGGGGAAGTAATAATGAAGGTGATCGAATTCCCCTACTTGGAGAATATTTCCTATATAGAAAAGAAGATGAAAGAACCAGCCGAAGGTCCAGGCAAGTAGAGCCTTGTTCCCTTCTTTGCTATATAAATAGAGATATACTCCGAATACGAAGACTGCAGAAGGAAGAGCAGCCAATAGACTGGGTAATAGCCACGGGTGCGACACGAGACTCAGCTAAAACTCCTTCCGTTCCGGATCGAATCCGAAAAGGCCGAATTATTTCTTTATGAGACGAAACTCTCTTAAACAATAATTGCCACTCGGATGTTTCATTTCCAGGGACGGCTCCAAACCATACCCTAAGCTTTGAACTCTTTCAATGTATTTTTCAGGTAACTCACAGGAAGGACCAACGTACAATGCCTTATCGAATTCGTCCCAATTCTTCCATCTATACTTGCTATCGTTCCTGTATTTTCCGTTTGAGACGGTTTTTTGGCGGAATAGAAGGTCGAACTCCGAAGCAAGGATCCTGCCCGGGATCTGAAAATTTTCTTCTTCATGGAATGCGTTGAATGCGATGTATTTTCCGTTCGGATCAATCACTTTGGCAAAGTCCCGAGCCGGTTGGAAGGTGGCTGTATCGAAACCCTTCAAGCAGAATTGATTTGCTGAGAAGTAGGTAGAACTCAAAAGTCCACCGTCTCGGAAGAATAAGCTTCCTGCCCAGAAAAAGAAAAAGAGAGAAACACAGATCGAAGCGATCTTCCATACATTGGAAGACAATTGGATAAACCTATAGAACCAAAAGCTCAGGATCAAAAGCAAAGCAGGAAGAGGATAGAATACATGTCGAAGCTGTTTGTTTCCGGTGCTTGCGTCTATGACTATGTATTGCAAGAATACGATGATCGTAATGGCAAATAATGGATCTTTTGCAAAGCTCGGCCAAGTCCTGTTTTGCAGTTTGGAGAGAGCCTTGTCTAAGAAACTCGTCTTTCCTGCCTCCGTCTCCCCGCCTAATTTGGGAGCTGGAGTCTTTTCGCTTCTTCTGGAATAGATCCAATAGAACAGGATCGCAATACTAAAGAAGAAGAACAGACGGAAGATCCAAGGTTCCGCGAACACATGGCTTGCCGGGAATTTCTTCTCCGGAGATTCGAATAGGCTTAAGATAAAACTGCGAACGAATTTGTTTACGATCATCTGAGCGTTTACGAGGCTCATGACCCTATCTAAATTGGCGAACAACCAGAAGAAGCTCGGCAAGATAGCATACAAATAGAGGATGCGTATGGAACTCGGAGTGACCGATCCGATCTCTTTTCTGGTTTTATATAAGAAATAATTAAAATCCAAAAAGACGAGAACAGTAAGTAAGTATAAGACTTTCTTAAAGGATTTCTGGTCCAGGTTCCAATTTGTTACCACTCTCAATACAGGAAGAGAAAGCACTAGTAAGACTACGATGATCAAGAAGGCGAGTCTCAGTCCCTTATAATGATTTCGGATCGCAAACCGAACGAAACCGATCCATTCCGGAAAACGAGAGATCAGCTCGTATAAGAAAATAGAGATAAATAAAAGAAGTCCGTATGGATACTTGGTAAAGAAAAGAAGAAGAAGGGTAACTGAAACAAGAATCGGGACCCTGGAATCCTTGGGCAAGGCTTCTCCTTGTTTTAGGTCCTTTACGGAATCATACAGTTTATATAATCCGAAATAAACCCAAAGCAAAGAAAGCATTCCTTGGGTCTCCAGCATAGAAGACAGACTATAAGCAGGAGTCTCGGAAGTATGGAGGCTCATTGCTAGAATAAAAAGAGAAACCAATCCTCCGAAGATATAAGAGCCTGTGATCCTGGAAGCTATATAGATGATGCTTGGGAAGCAAAGAGCGTAAAACGCGAGTCCTAAAAATGAATCTTTCCAGGTGATCGGCCAAGAACCGGGAGTCGCAAGTAGTGCCAAAGAGAAAATAGGACGAAGAGGAGGCCAGGTAGCTGCTTCCAAAAAAGGAAGGATCCCTCTCCAGATCTTGCCGTCTCTCAGGTCTTGGAACTGATCGTAGACAGCGGTTAAGCGAATGTTTTCGTCCCAGGTCAAAAGATCGGTGATAGGACAGATCTCCAAAAAGGCCTGCCAATTCTTGGAGACCATGATGCCGGTAGCGGCCAAAGTTAGAAGGCCTGCGAGAAAGCCTAGAATTCTATCCCAAGAACGGTTCATTTTTTTGAACTTCGTTTAACAGAGTAAATTTTTTCGATCACATAGAGAGGACGATTCTTGGACTGATCGTTTACACGGCTTAAGTATTCTCCGATCATCCCGAGTGCGATGAGTTGTACCCCGCCCAATACCAATGCTACGATCATCACCGAGGTCCAGCCTTGGATGGTATCGTGAGTGAATAATTTCAGATACAGGATATAGATCGTGTAAAGCGCTCCGAAGAAAGCGGAAGTAAATCCTAGATAGGAGGAAAGTTTTAAAGGGGCTGAAGAAAAGGAGGTGATCCCGTCCAAGGCGAACTTTAGCATTTTGCTTACGGAGAATTTGGTCTCTCCGTGAAAACGCTCATCCCTATCGTACTCCAGTCCAGTCTGCTTGAACCCGATCCAAGCGATCAGCCCGCGGATATAACGGTGCTGTTCCCTCATGGAGACTAGGACGTCCGTTACCCTTCTGCTCATGATCCTGAAATCTCCCGTATCGATCGGGATCTCGAATTTGGTCAGCTTCTTTAGAATGCGATAGAATACGTGAGCCGTGATCAGCTTGAAGAGGGATTCTCCTTCTCTCTTTCTCCGTCTGGCATAGACTACGTCGAAACCTTCGTCCATTTTTGCATACAGGTCCGCCACAAACTCGGGGGGATCCTGGAGGTCTCCGTCCATGACGGCAACCGCTTCTCCTCTTGCAGTATCAATGCCTGCGGTGATCGCCAATTGATGGCCGTAATTTCGGGACAGATTTAAAAGATAAAAACCGGGCTCGGACTCGCAGAATTTTTTCAGAACGTCGAAGGTCCCGTCTCTGGAGCCGTCGTTTACGAAGAGGATCTCCACATCGTCCTTGGAGAAACCGTTCTTCTCTTTTAAGATACGAACTAAGACATGTAGTCTTTTCACTAACTCGGGGATTGTTTTTTCCTCGTTATAAACGGGGATCACTACGGATAAAAGAGGAGGCTTGGAGGGCATTGCTGACCTTGGTACGATGTTTGGATTCGTTCAAAATGTCGACAATATTTCCATTTGCGTTTTCTTCGGAGAAGGCTCCAAGGGATTCTCTTTTTTACGGGCTTTGCTAGCTTCCGTCAGGCCAATTCCGCAAAAAAGCGCTTTACAAGGAGGCTGGAATGTCGATCTTATATAAGCACAAAAATCCAAGAAAGGGTTATGAAAATCAAAGTCACCACGAAAAACGACGTTCACATCATCAAGATCGAAGGTCCTATTAAAGCAGGAAATGAATTCGAACTTGGGCAGAAAATCGAGGAGTATATCTCGAAAGGTGACGTTCCAAAATTTATCATCGACTTGAAGAAAGTTCCTTTCATCAACTCCGCCGGCTTGGGAATGTTCCTGAACATCTACAAGCATATCGACGGTTTGAAAGGCCGGATGGTATTTACTAACTTGAATAATGATATCGAAAACTTGATGGAGATCACTAAGCTCGCGAGTATTTTCGAAATTTACAAAACGCTGGAAGAGGCTATCGAATCCTTCGAGTACTAGCCTAAACGATTTCGGTTGGCTTCCGATCTACTACAGTATCTGAAAAAGAAAAAGCTCCGCCTGTACATCCTAGCGGGGATTTTTCTCTTCTACCATCTCTTATTCAATTCTTTTACCGGACAGATCCTACTCAACAAGATCCTTGCGAGTGCGATTGCCACTCCAGCCAAGGTTCAGGTCCAAGGATTTTCCCCTCTTTTCGGGATCAAGCTCTCGGACCTTGAAGTCTATCCCTCTCCAGAATGGGGGAGCGAGCCGTTCTTTCGTCTGAAGGAACTCCAGCTTTCTTACAATCTTCCGCTTCTATTCCTAGGCAGAGCAAAGATCTCCAAGATCGGTGTCCATGGATTGCACCTGGATCTGAAGCAGAAGGGAGAGACTTGGAATTTCTCTTCTATCTTTCTTCCAGGGAAGAAGGAGCCGGAACCTCCCGTTCCGGAGAAGGAGCCGCGCACGAGCATTCGGACCTACTTTCCTTTTAGCGCCTATCTGATGTTAGATTGCAAGGATATCAATGTAAGTGTAGATTCCGAGAATGGGCCTAAGTCGTATAAGGCCGCTCTCAAAGGTTTGGAACTTGGCTTGGAAGTGGATACAAATAGGTTCACTCGGATCCCATTGGATCTAAGCGCTATCGATCTGATCGACGAATTTTCTCTACAGCTCAATCCGAAGAATGAGGTGACGATCCAATTCCAGAATGCGTCTGCGAGTTTGGACCATTCTTTTCGGCTGACTTGGATTTGGGAAAGGCATCCTCAGGATCAAGATGTCTTCCATTCCAAAATGGATCTGGGTTCGGAAAGAATCCCGATCCAATTCCGGAATCGAACCGCTTCCCCATTTGCATTTTCCGTAAAATACGATTTGGATCTTTCTGCCAAGAAGAAGGAACTCCTTCTGAGGGATCTGGCTTGGAAGGTGGGAGAGGATATTTGGCTGGAAGGAGGAGGAAAAGTTTCCGACATCCGGGAAAAGTCCGCTCAGGTAAATCTCGCTATCCAAAAATCCAGGATACGTCTCTCTCCTTTTTCGGATTTTTTACATAGTTTAGGTTTTTATGATATTTCTCTTGCAGGAGAGGCAAGCCTCGCTCCTGTGCTCGCCGAAGGTTCCTGGGAGAATCTGAAAATCCTAGGAGAAGTAAAAGGGAACGGCTTGGAGATCCGTTTAGGAAAGAAGAAGCATTCTATTCCCACCTTATACCTGGATTGGAGCATAGGACTTAGGCCTGGCTCCCAGGAAGAGCCGAATTCAGCGAGGCCTTTGCCTTGGTTGGATTCCGCTATATGCAAGAATTTTAAAGTAGAATACAACGGGATGAGGCTTGGCGGAGATCTGCATTATAACCGCTCTTCCGGTCCTAGCCTGGATTTGAACCTGGAGAATTTTAGCCTAGGCGATTATCTTGCCGGATATTCCGGAAGATTCTTTGCGAGGCTTCAGGCAAAGGGACCTGATTTTTCCAAGTTGAATGCGGATCTAAAATTAAAGGCAAACGGGTTCAAATTCCCTCTTGCTCGAGGGAACTCCGGGAATATCGGCCTGGACGGAAGCCTTTCCTCTATATTATATTTTCCTAAAAAACCATGGGGATTGACGGATATTTTCGTCTCCGTTTTGGATCTAGAAGCGGATTCTCCAGACGGGCAGGCAGGTGCTCGTTTGAATTCTTCCGGAAGGATCGGGCTCGGAGACAATTTCGTTTTGGATCTGAAGAAGACCCGATTGGATGTGGATCTTGAGAATTTGATCCCTCTTCTTCCTTTGTCTTTACGAGAGACTTTGATCCCGGTGAGAGCTCAAGTCGGGAACGGGATAGGACTTCTGGGAGATTTTTATTTTTCCAGCAATTCTCACGGGCAAGAGATCCGAGGAGGACTGGGACTGGACCTTCCCGGCTTGGATCTTAGGGATGGAAAATTATCCTTGGCTATGCAAATGCTTGGAAAGCCTAGCTCTCAGATCAAGATAGAGAATTTAGAACTCAACGGATTTGCGGGAAAGCTCAGCTTTCGCACGAGTGGTGTGCTTGCGAAACCAGGCAAAGGGGATCCTCCACCTTCTATGGGAGAATTCTCTCCGGATCTGAAGGGAGGATTGCGGATCGTCGCTAAGGAGAATAGTTCTCTCATCCGAGGATTGCATTTTAGGGGAGATATGGGCCTGAACTTTACTTGGCTTGGCTCCGTGATCCAAGGAAATCTTATATCCAAAGATTCTAATATACTCGTCCAGAATTCGCATTGTCCCGGATATGATTGCAAGATGTATCGGATAGACGGTTGGAACTCCAATGTGCCTTTTACTCACGATCTTTCCGTGAAGGAGACTAAGAATCTTATCGAGGGAAATAAGAGGAAATTCGTCATGAATTACGGGCGGACTCCCGCTCCGAATTTTACGATCCAACAGATCTTGGGGGCTCATCCTTCTTTGAAAGGGGTTCCTTTCGAATATGTGAAACCGAAATCCAATTCTCCGGGGCTTTCCGCCAATCTGGAATACTCGGAAAATTATTTACGAATGGATTATCTGAAGGTAAATACTCTGGACGGAGAGATTTGGGGAAAGGATATGATCGTTAACGTTGGCTCCGGGGATCCTGAAAAGATGGAATACTCCGTTTCGCTCAGGGTCAAGGACATCGATTTAAAGCAATTGCTCCCTGCTAAGAGCCAATCCAAGATAGACGACGGTAAAGTAAAGGCAGACCTGAATCTTTGGGGAAGGAATCTGGGGGATCCTGTTCCGAACCTGAATCTATTCTTTAGCGTGTATCAGATCGGGAACGATTTCGGAAAGAGTGCGATCAATATTTTTGCTCCTTCTAACTTGTTTACGGATTTCATTTACGGGAGTTATGCCGTGGACAAGATAGAATTGGAATTGTCCAAGGGACTCGTGTATGCGGTGATCCTATTCAAGAGATCCATACTCGGGACCTTTATCAACCTGGAAAATAACCAGGTCTCCCAACAGAGGATGCCTTTGGCAAATTTCCTAAAACGTGCGCAGAGCGAGATCGAGACCTTCAATCAATAAGCCATGTCGAATATCCTAAAATATTATATTATTCTTTCTGCATTTATTTTTTCTTCCTGCGTGATCAAGGCTCCTTTGATCACATTCACTCAGACCCAGACCGCAGCGGAGAAGCAAATGCTCGGAGAGGATCGGAATCTGGAAAAGGACGGATGGTTGATCGCTTCCATCAAGACCTCTTCTTCCGGCTCCGAGATCTGGGAGAGGGATCTGGTCAAGGAAGAGTTTGCAAATCCGGAAGACAAGACACTGTACATTGCTCTGCGGACTCTGGCATATTTAACGAAAGAGCTTCGGGAATATAGGGTGCTTGGCGTTCTTTCCGAGGGCTTGGACGGAAAGGTTCGCTGGAATCCGAAGATCAAGGAGGCCGGAGCGGAGAAGGTTCGCCAGGATCTTCCTACTAAGACCAGGATCGAGAATCTACTCAAGCTCACAAACGATAGCAGAGAGATCGTGATCCGAGAGAAATTGAAGAAAGCGATTGCCAAATCGGTCACTCCTTTGACTGAAAAGGAAAAGTCTGTCTTGAAGGAATCCATGGTTACCACTTGGATCCGATCCGTTGTTATCGGAGAATATTATGAATCTTCTCCGAACGTATGGAAGAAGAAGGAGTGATCTGCATTGTTTCTTCTTCGTATTCTTCTTTTCTTATCTATTATTCATTTAAACGCCTGTTTGGTCTTTACTCCCGCAACGAGAGTGAAACCTATCGAATTCGATTACGGGCCAATCTCTAAGAACTATTTCAATCCGGACAATGAGAAGCCTTTTCCTCTTACGGTCCAAAGGGGAAATAACTTATACAATTCCACTACCAAGGACGGAAGGTATCTTTTCTATACTACGGGACAAAAGGGGAATTACGATATATGGTTCCGGGATCTGAGGAGTTCCATCGTAGTTCCCGTTACGGAGCATCCTTCTGGGGAATACAAACCGGCCATCAGTCCTTCCGGAAAGAAGCTAGTCTTCGTATCGGAACAATACGATTCTGCGGGAGATATAGTGCTTCTGGAGATGGAGCCTTCTCTTTGGGCAAAACGGATCCTGGAGGGAAAAAGGTTCTTAAGCCAAGACTTCCAGTTTATTACAAATTTAGAATATGAGGATCCTCTAAAATCGGATAAATTTTCCGATTCGGACCCGAGTTGGGGGCCTGACGATCGTTGGATCGTTTTTTCTTCGGATCGTTTGAGTCCTGGCATCCCGAATCTGATCCTTTGGGATACGGATGGAAAGGAAAAACCCAGACTTTTAACCAAGGATGGAGCGACGAATCCTTACTGGTCGAGCGACGGGCGAACAGTAGTGTATCTTTCTTATGCGGATACAAAGGAAGGGGAGATCTATTCTTTGGATCTGATCTCGGGAAAGACAAGGAGACTTACAAGCGACGCTTATTTGGATTTTTCTCCCAGCCTTTCTCCGGACGGAAAGTATCTTTTCTATACTTCGATCCGAAACGATTCGGACGGGAATCGGAAATTAGACGAGAGGGATAATAGCCTGATCATTCGATTGGATCTCTCCGACTCTAAAGAAAGGAGGATCAGCTCCGGCAACTTCTCCCTATTCGATACGAAGTACTCCAGCTTTAACGGGGGAAGTATCCTATTCACAGCATCGTATTACGGAACCTTAAATATCTATTTTCTTCCTTTAAGCGGTTCCGTTCCTAAGGCCGAGGATATCCGTTCCCAATTCGAGTTAGCAAAGGAATACGGAAAGAAGCAATCCTTCGAGGAGTATTTATTCGCCCTCGATTCTGTTGAACTATATTTTAAGGAAGATCCTCTCTATCCTATTTTTTGGGCCAAGGTATTAAAGGAAAAATACCAAGGAGCGAAGCGATTCGGAAAACAGAGCCTTGTTTCCGAATTGAGAAAGGAGCTACTTTCTTCTCGCATGGACCCAAGATTCGGTCTTGGTTTTGCATACTATCTGGAAGTAGAGAATGGGATCTCGCAACAGATCCGAGACTATTATTCGGCATTGAAGAATGTTCCAAATATAGACTCCCAGTTGATCGGAGCGTTTTCCGAAGAGTTGGGCATCTTAGAGGAAGCTTCCGGAAGAGCGGACAGAGCGCTTTCTCTTTGGGAAGGCATCCTAGAAAGAAATCCTAAATATTATAATATTAGGGAAGTGTTAAGGAATATAGGCTCCGTACAATTGAGGGACGCGGGAAAGAAGGGATGGCTCCTCTCGAATACTCTTATCCAGGCTTCGAACCGGCCCGATCTAAAGACGGAAGATCTCAGAAATCTTTACGAGCTATTTGAGGACAGGATCGTTACGGACATTTCCGATTCTGACAAGTGGAATATAGCGGACACGATCGCATCTGCGAATTCGATCCATACTCGTTCCCCCGTATTGGATCGATTTTTGATCTATGTTAAGGCTTTGTCGTATCAGAGGCAAGGTTCTTTCCAGCAAAGTAACGCGCTTCTAGATCCTATCATGAAGGATTTGAAGCCCTTGGATCCACTTTTTCTGAAGGCGCATTTGGTTCGTTCCGAGAACTTCAAGGGAATGGGAAACGTCCGCAATTCCTTGGAAGAATTCAAGGCATTCTTGGAGAACTACGACCATTCTTCGGGAGTGAAGATAGATGATAAGGAAATGGAGAGGTTCTTTATCTATTTCGAGAATTTGGCGCGGAACTACGAGAACCGCTCCGATTTTCTACAAGCCTCTTTGCACTATTTCTATAATACCGAGAATATGTTCTTGGCCAAGAGCAAGAATCTCTTCTTGGATACAATATACAAAGATTACGCAATATATTATCAAAAGCTAATGGTTGATACTTCTTTCAAGCTGGCCAAGTCAGTGAGTGAGAAAAGTGCTCTGGGGCTATTGAAGAATTTTAATCCTTTGGATTATGATCCCTTGGACCAGAAGGAAGGTCTCTTCTATATCAATCAATATTACGAAAAGGAAAAGATCCTGCCGAGGGCCCGTACTTTCTTGGATCTTGCCACTTTGTACGGATATGCATATTATCTCATCAATCGCTCCGTGATCCGAGAAACGTTCTATTACGCCTCCGGAACCATGGACGTGATCAAGAAAGAGGCGGCTCTAAGGGATTACAAGCAGGCGGAATACGAGCTGAGATGGATCATATTCGCAGATCCAACCTTTCATGATGCTTATCAGCTCTTGGGCTGGCTCTATCAGTATGTGGACATTATCAAGTCCAGACGATCCGGAGAGAAGGATGATACCGACGAAGAGATCTATAAGAAAGAATACTCAAAGTATTTTCCGGAAAAGAACTTCGAAGAGAATATAGAATTATACAGCCAGATCCTGGAGCTATTAGGAGAAGGTTTCGCGAATAAGAAGGCCCTTTCGGATCTAAGGCTAAACCTGGGGAATAATTACTTCTTACTGAAGAATTATCCTAAGGCGGATGAACAATATTCCTTGGTGGAATCATATTCGAATTATATAATATCAAAGGCTCAGTTCGAGGATTATAGGCAGAGAGCCGTCTTCTTGTTCAATTCAGCCCGTGCTTCCATGTATATGTCCAACTATTCGGATGCTGCCCGGAAGCTAAAGGCTGCAGACGAATTATACTCTAAGAATGAGTTTCCACAGGTTCATAGCGGCCCCAATTCGAATACAAATTTGCAAAGTTATAGGGAGAAATTGGCTTTGATCCGTACTTTGATAGGGCTTTCCTATATGGAGATCGGGGAATATGCCAGGGCAATTCCATATTATAAAGAGGCCTTGGAGTTAAACGAGCCTTCCCGCTTTGTAGATCCTATCAATTTGAGAAACGCATTAGCGATTTGTTATCAAAAGTTGGGTAACCTGTCCTTGTCGGAAGAGAATTTAAGGGAAGCAGAGAATCTGAACTCCCAAAAGGGAATTCGTTGGTTTCCTCGGAAGGTGAATCCGAAGTTCTGGGACTATTTTTGGGACTATGTATTCGAGGCTGTGCTCCCGGATTCCACTCGGATCTCCGGTTCGGGAAGATTTCCGGAAGCAATTCCGAGCGCATTTCAACCCTTGCTATCCTCGGGGATCCGGGTCAATAATCTCGTATTAGAACAAAATTATACTCTAGCTGCGGAAGAGACCAATAAACGTCTAGAGCATATAGGGAATAAAGGTTTGCGGAAGACATTGGCGGGACTACTCGCAGAGTCTCAATCCCTGGGAGAGTTAGGCTTCTACGATTACAGACGGGGAGACTTTGAGTCTGCGAAAAAGGATTTCATCGCAGCCAGGGATTTCGAAAGAGAAAAACCTGAATTGTCGGGCCGGTCCGCTGCAAGCTTTAAGAAATACTTATATTCCTTATTTGCGTATATAGAATCCTCCTCTTCTTCTAAGTCCGGAACGGAAGAGGAATTGGCATTTGCTTTGCAAGAGCTAGAGTCCGTAAAGGAAAATGCGGTAGAGCCCTGTGTTTCTCTTTGGGTAGAAGACCCTGTAGAAGGAAGAAAGCGCTGTGAGGAATCATTCTACAAGGAATATTACGATTTTGATATATTGAGAGCGAGCTTGTTATTCTATTCCGGAGAAGATGATTTTCAGAAAGGAAGATGGATAGAAGGTTTCGAAAAACTAGGGATCGCCGCTTCTCTTCTTGAGTCGCCCTCTAATCTTCCCAAGGAGATCGTGGGTCTATCCAAGGATCCCTTTTCCAGAAGAGAAAGGGTCATGCATGCCATCAGTCGAGCCAGCATCTATTATCGTTTGGATGATCTGGATAAAGCAAAAGAATGTCTTGGCTTTGCGGAAGAAATGGCCAATGAATTCTATTTAGGCGCGGAGATGATCCAGACCTGGGTCTTGCAGGCGAGATTGGATCTGCAGTCGTTTGCCCAAGATAAGGCCAAATTGAGATTGGCAAAGGCGGAAGAACTTCTTAAGAAACAATTCCATTTGATCTCGGATAATAAGGGCTTTTTATTGAGAGATCTATATGAAACCAAGATCAGAGCCGACCTGGATGCCTCGAATCCTGGTCTTGCTTTCCAAGATTGGGAACGTTTGGAGAGACTGGTTTACTTTCGGAATTTCAAAAGAGGAAACTGGGAATTTCAGAACTCCCAAAATGAGTATATTCGATTCGAATCCGATTGGAAAGATCTCAAACAAAATTACCAAAGATACCAGATCACATTAGAGACTAGGGGAGATATTAAGAAGGAAGAATCATCCTTATCTCAGGCAGCCAATACGGTCTCCGGGTCTCTGAAACTTTTGAGATCTAAATTACCGGACCGGGCAACTTTCTTGGATCCTTTCGGTTTGATCGTCGAAGATGTTCTTTCTGCAGGGGAGTTAGAGGCGAGTCTCCTGGAGTCCAAGGGTTCCGTATATGCAAAAATTCGCATAAATGGAGGAGTTGCATTCCATACTTTCAAGGATGAGGCAAAGGCAGTCGAGGGACTTCCCCTTCTTGCCGAATGGCAGAAGGCCAAGAAGATCATTCTGGATCCAGGGAACACTGCTTTAGGTGATCGATTCTCGGAGAAATTCTCAGGATTGAGATTTAAGACTGCTGCAGTTGTACAAAAGCAGAAAGAAAAATGGCTCCCGAAGACGATCGCGAGCTTTCAGGAATTGCCTGCGGGAATTCCCTATAGGAAGGTGGATTTTGGGAACTGGAGAGATATATTAGAAGATTCTGATATTTTGATTAGCTCCTTTCCGGAGATCAAGGGAGATTCCTATTTCGGAGAGCGGATCCAGGATAGGATCGAGCTCCGAGACGTTTTTACCAAAGAGCATGGACTAAAAGCCGTGATCCTGACGTACATAAAGAAACCGAATTGGTCGCAGATCCGAAAGGCAAGCGTGGCTCTCTTAGGCTCCGGAGTGGAGGCGGTATATATCTGCTCTCAAGCAGGTCCCTGTGTAACTGAAATTCTTTCAGAGATCCGGAATGGAAAAGAAAGCAAACTTGGCATTCGTTTCGGTTCTCTTCCGGAAAAGGGAGGAGATCGCGATCAGGATGCGGACAGGCTCTATGCAAGAGCCAGACAAAGAGAAAGATCCGGAAAGTATAAGGAGGCATTTGCGGATCTACATTCGGCACGTTCCTTTGCTTCTGCCGGCTCTGCCCTGTCCTTAAAAATAGAATCGGACCTGCTTAGGATCTACCGTTATTTGAAACCGGAGTTTTCTTTGGAGAAGATCTACTCATTGAAATATGAGAAGAGGACTCCGGAGCAGGAAAAAGAATTAGGATTCACCCTTTGTTTGGCACGTCTTTTGGAAACGGAAGACAAGGGATGTCCCAAAGTACCGCTTCCTTCTCCTAAGGATCCGATCTTGGATGCGATTTCCTCTTTAAAAATGGGAAAGGATCCGAGAGATGCGTTGGATCGAGCCGTTTCCGCAGATCAATATGATCCTTTCCTATATAGGTTGAGAATAGTGGACCTGGCGATCGAATCCTATTTTCCGGAAATCGCTTTAGGTCAATTAGATTTTGCTAAATCAAATATTTCGAATGAAGAAGATTCCGATCGCTGGAAAGAAAGTTCAAATCGGGTGCGAAAGCAGATCGCATTGTTAGAAGAAAAGGAAGAATGGACCGAACAGGAAAATTCTCCCCAAGTAGAACTGAGGGAGAGCGAAAGGAATTATGCTTCTCGTCTTCTTCTTTTACAGCATAGAAAGAGATCCGGGCATAGGGTCTCGCCGCTTTCCTTATATTCGGAGATCCATAGCTCCCCTGTTTACTTATTCCAGACCTTAAGTTCTAACGAAAGATCCCAGGTATTGGATATTCTACGATATTCTCTAGCGGAAGAAACAAACGGGGAGATGGCAGAATTTCTGGAAGGATTTGTGGAATATGAGAATTCGAAGGGAAACCTTCCTAGGCAGGCACGTATCACGTTAGAATTCGCAAAGGCCTATTTTTCCCGCGGGGACTATGAAAGAGCAAAATTATGGATCTCTAAAATAGATAAGAATGCGATCGGAAGGCAGGATGCGGAGATCGCGTATCTCAAGTTCAAATTAGATGCAGTCGAAGGACGGAAATTGCAGTCTTTTTCCGATCCTCGCTTTGCAGATCTCGTGGATGCGTATTTGGATGCCGCGACTCAGAAGTCCAAGGATCTGTTGGATTGTGTGAATT
Organism: Leptospira langatensis; assembly: GCF_004770615.1. NCBI lineage: Bacteria > Pseudomonadati > Spirochaetota > Leptospiria > Leptospirales > Leptospiraceae > Leptospira > Leptospira langatensis. Next base: position 57,918 of record NZ_RQER01000007.1, on the reverse strand, counting down.
CTTGGGTGAAGGCGCATAAGAAGCAGGAACTTACGCCAAAACAAAGAAGGGAATTGAACGATTTCATTACGTATCTCCAAGTGCTTGCCTTCCAAAAAAACGATTCGGAAACCTTCTTCGATCTTGTATTGGCTAAAGAGAAGATCTCTTCCGTTCGCAGTATAACCCTGGGGAGGAAGCCATCTTATGCCGATTTGCCTATTTTTCGTCCCATATCTTTCGAGCTCGAAGAGAAGATCCCAGAGAATCAAGAATTTCTAATATTAGCGGACCTTGGATTACAGACTTTTTATGTTCGATTCTCCAAGGGCAAGTCTAAAGGAGATCTTGCCTTTAAGGATAATCGCAGGATCAAGGCAGCGATCACAAGATACAATGAAGAAGTGGAGAAGGGTGGCTCGGAAGTGCTGCTTCGGGAGGCGTTAGAGACCGAGATCCGCCAAGGAATGAAGTTCGCTAAGAACAAGATGACGTATCTCTATCTCACATCTTCTTATTTCCTGGCGCCTATACTTCCCAAATCTGAAGAAGAGATCTACTACGTTGCGGATCCGGAATCCTTACTTAGAAACCCATTCCACAAGGAGAAGGAAGAATTCCAAAATAACTTTGGTATTGTCACCTGGGACGGAGTATCTGCACCGGATTGGTACCAGCAGTTATTGAAATTGGAAAATATGGAGTTGTATCCGCGAGGGAATATTTCCCTTTCACCGTTCCATATCTTCCGAGATCCTTTGGTCTTGGATCCCGAGAAGGGGATCCAGTTCGGAAATCGTTCCATTTCGGACCCAAAGGGAAGCCCAGTCTCAGGAGTTTGGATGCTTTCTTCTTCATTCTTGGATGAGTTGAGGAATGCCTCTTCGAACTTAAAGGATTCCTTATATTATATGGCCAAGTATTGGAAAGGTCCTGGCGTGGTGAATTTGGGCTTTCAGACGGATACGCATAATTCCAGATTTTTGAAAGAGATCTCTTCGCGTAAGGAAGATTCTCGGACGACTCTCAGGAATCGCTTTTTAAAGACGATGGATGTGATGAAGGAACAGTATCCGACTGATAAATATTGGAATGGATACAGATTGTTCACGAATTCGTTTATTACGAAAGATTGATGTAGGAACAAATAGTTCCCACAGGAAAATCGACTAAAAAAATCGGTTGCTGGATTTCAGAATTTCTGATATAGGGGAGCCGGGCCCTCCCACTGGGACCCTCCTCCCCACCCGAGGAGGGTGGGGGCCAGCCCCGTCCCACTCGACTCGAATTTTGCTTCACTTCGTTTAGCAACCTTGCAGGAATCTCACTCCTAGGGTCGTTCGATTGGGTGGGGGCCTCCTCTCTACTCCTTCAGAAGCTCCTTTCTTTCCTCTACCGATAGAGGCTTTAGCTTCTTCATTTCCTCATGGAACTTGGAGAAGTCCCTTCCTGCCTCAGCAAATTTTTTCTTAAAGAAGTTGGACCCTGAATTATAACGGAGCATTCCCACAAAGTCCTCGTTATTCCATTCCCTTTCCGAAAGTCGTTTGCGATCTATTTTGCTCCAGCTCTGTTGGGAAAGCTGATCCTTAAAATTCCCGATGATCTCCGCTTTCTTCTTTTTTAAGGATTCATCCGTTCCGCCTTGCGTGTAGACTTCCTTCAGGATCTTGGCGGTGGACATCATGATTTCCTTATATTCTTTTCTTTCTTCTTCCGATCTTTTTCTTTCAGCCAGAAGTTTTTCTCCTCCGACGGAAAGAATGAATTCGTCTGCACCCTCATCTTCTACGAAACTTGCATAGCTTTCGTTGAATAGGCTGTCTCCCGGAAAGTAGACTGTGGCATGTGCCATCTCATGCAATACGATCGAAGCAAGATCTCCCTTATCTTCGTACAATTGTGTGGAGAAGAGAGGGTCCTCGAACCAACCTAACGTAGAATAGCCGGCAGTGATCCGGACCCTGGTGTCCCAACCCTCTTCTTTTAATCTTTGTTCTTCTGCCTTCGCTTTTTCCAGGGAGAAGTAGCCTTTATAGGGAACCGTTCCTGCGATCGGGAACCACCAAGTATAGGATTCGAATCGAAGCGGATGGCAGGCACTTACATGCCAGCCGATCGCTTGTCTATCCAACTGTACAAAACTTTGAAATCCTCCCTTTTCGGAAAGTGCAAGTTTTCGGATCCCGAACTCACGGATCTGTTCTACTTCTCTTAATTTTTCTTTGGTCTTTTCGGAAACTTCCGGATCGGATAGGACCTCCGAGATATTTCTTCTCTGAAGAAGGATCCGAGCCTGTTCTTTTCCGAGATGGAATAAATAGGGAACACAGCCTTCGCACGCAAAAAATAGAAAAAGGAAAATTGGCAGCCTAAGAATAGAAGAAGAGAATCCGAGTCGACTATTCTCCCGATTCGGCAGAGGATGGGTTGAGTTTGTCGGCATGAGATTTAAGCTTCCTCCCATAGTCCTAATAAACATCGGACTTCTCGTTTTATTGGCCTTCGTCCTCATTCTTCCAGGAGAGGGAGGTTTGTCCTCCTTTTTCCGAGGCGGCAAGCCTCTCAGCTATAGCGATCAAAGAGCTGGGATCAACTTGCAGAATGCGTTTCGCAACGTATACAATTCGGCAAAGGATTCCGTCGTTTCCATTCGTACCAAAAAGACGGAAGCGATCACGAGCCCGTACCAATACTTCGATTATAGGACCGAAAGACTTTCCTCTTTCGGAAGCGGTTTTTTGATCCATGAAAGAGGGTATGTGGTCACGAATTTTCACGTGATCAAGGACGCGGAAAGCATAGAGGTCATCGCCTCTGATGGTAGCGTCTTCCCCGCAAAATTCGTAGGAAGCCATGAAAGAGCAGACATCGCACTCTTAAAGATCCGAGAAGGCACCGGACTCAAGCCTGTTTCCTTCGGAGATTCCGACAAAATTGAGGTAGGGGACTGGGCGATCGCCATCGGATCTCCTTTCGGACTGGAGAGATCCTTCTCCGTTGGAGTCGTTTCCGCAAAATACAGAGAAGATCTGGATGAGACCGGCCAGACCCATATCCAAACGGATAGCATGATCAATCCAGGATCCAGTGGCGGACCTCTCTTGAATATTTATGGAGAAGTGATCGGTATCAACCGCCTCATCCGAAGCGACTCCGGAAGGAACACCGGCATCGGTTTTGCCATTCCCATGAACTATGCCAAGAAGATCATCCAGCTCATAGAGGAAAATCGAGGAAGGATTATCCGACCGGCGACCTTAGGAGTGATGGCGACCGTTCCACTTCCGGATCATAGAAAGGCCTTGGGTATTCCGGACGACTGGACCGGCGTTCTGGTCTACGATATGGATGCAGGTTCTTCTGCAGAAGTCTCCGGTTTGAAACGATATGACTTCATTATGGAAGCGAACGGTGTGAAGGTTAAAAATATTAATGATCTGCGAGAGCAGGTCGGAATAGTAGGACTAGGCGGTAGGCTCAAACTCCGAATATATCGGGAGAAAAGTCTGGAAGATCTTACCGTCAGGCTCATACAAAAATAAGTTTCCGGACTTTAGGCTAGCGCATGAGAAGAAATATCGTTCACAGCGGTGCGGACGCTCTGATTTACGAGATCCGCCAGATCGTAGGTGTGGCTAAGAAGCTTGAGGCTCTTGGAGTTCCCATCACCTATGAGAATATAGGCGACCCTATCCAAAAGGGAGAAAAAGTCGCGCCTTGGATGAAGAAGATCGTATCCGATCTGATCTTAGAGGACAAATCCTGGGCCTATACTGCCACCCAAGGCTATGAGAAGACCCGAAATTTCCTCGCGGAAAAAGTGAACGAAAGAAAGGGAGCGCAGATCAGCGCGGATGATATTTTATTTTTCAACGGTCTAGGGGATGCAGTCGCTAAGATCTTCGGATTCTTGCGAAGAGAGGCGAGAGTGCTCGGACCTAGCCCCGCGTATTCCACTCTTTCTTCTGCGGAAGCGGCTCACTCCGGTTACGAACATATGACCTATAATCTTCTTCCGGAACAGGGATGGATGCCCGATCTGGCGGACATAGAGAACAAGGTTAAATACAACGATTCCATTGCAGGGATACTTCTTATTAATCCGGACAATCCTACCGGCGCAGTATATGATAAAAACTTAATGCGAGAGATCGTAAAGATCGCCGAGAAATATGATGTGATGATCATATGCGACGAAACTTATGCTCATGTGAATTATTCCGAGACTGGGACTGTACACCTCTCCGAAGTGATCGGGGACAAGGTGCCTGGGATGGCGCTTCGTTCCGTTTCCAAGGAATTCCCTTGGCCGGGCGGTAGATGCGGTTGGCTCGAGATCTTCAACAAGGACAAGGATCCTGTCTTTGCGCGTTATGTGAAATCTCTCTTGGATGCTAAGATGCTGGAAGTATGTTCCACCACTCTTCCTCAGATGTCCATTCCGGAGGTATATTCTCATCCGAATTTCCTTCCTCATTTAAAGGAAAGAAATGAGAAGTTCAAGAGAAGAGCAAAGCTTGCTACCGAATTCTTCCATGGGCTCAAAGGGGTGACCGTAGTAGAGCCGAAGGGCGCCTTCTATCTGACTGTGGCTTTTGACAAAGGAGTCTTAAACCATAAGATGACGCTTCCTATTTCCAATCCTAAAGCCGAGGAATTCATTCGTCCTTTGCTGGGGGATTGTGCCCCCGACAGAAGATTCGTATATTATCTATTGGCTTCTACCGGGATCTGTGTGGTTCCTTTGACCTCTTTCTGCACGGACCGCGACGGATTCCGGGTCACTCTTCTCGAGGAAGACGAGGAAAAATTCCGTTGGATCTACGGAAGCTTACGTAAAAGCATAGAAGACTATATTCAATCCGCCTGATCTATGAAGGACTCCTCCGTAAGAATTCCTAGGATCGGGGTAATGGACTCCGGAATGGGAGGTCTTTCCGTTCTGAGGGAACTCTTGGCCCTTCCTTACCAGGTGGAATTCCTGTACTACGGAGATCTTGCCAATTCTCCCTACGGGGAGAAGAGCACATCTCAGATCCTAGATCTGACCAGAGCGGTTTGTCATTTTTTTATTTCCAAAAAAGTGGACGCCATACTCCTCGCGTGTAATACGGCCACTTCCGCAGCAGCTCTCAAATTGAGAGAAGAACTTTCGGTCCCTATTTTTGGGATGGAGCCTGCGATCAAGCCGGCTCTTCTTGCCCATGAAAAGGAGAAGATCGCGCTTCTTGCCACGGCGGTTACCCATAGAGAAGAAAAATTACAAGAGCTCAAGGCGGATCTAGGCGCCAAGGAACGGATCCTTCATCTGAATTGTGACGGTTTAGCCCATCTGGTGGACCAGGGAGATCTACAGGGTGCTCGTAACCTTCTTCAAAACATATTAAGGATCCCGAAAGAAGAAGGAGTCAAGGCCCTAGTGCTTGGATGTACGCATTACGTTTTCTTGAAAAACGAAATCATGGACCTTTATCCCGAGGCTATCCTCCATGATGGGAACCAGGGAACGGTCCGTCATTTGGCCAATTCACTTCATTTGGATCGGGTTTCCGGAAGGCCTACGTTCGAACTTCATTTTTCTTCTCCCGAGAAACCGAATGGTATTCGCCAATTCGCCCTCCAACTACTCGAACGAGGGCTTTGAGGCATTCGTAAAATAGGTAGAAATTTTTTTCCAAACGCTTCGTTTTTTAGTTCCCGGTCTAAGCCTTTTCCTTTAGATTAAGGAACCGTATGAACTCCCATTCTATTACAAAATTGGTTTTAATCTCTTTCTTGATCGGTGCTTTTGCATTTTGCAAACCTAAGGAAGAGGAGACCACAGACGCAGTCGTGACCTTCCTCGTAGGAAAAGCGTCAACAGAGAAGGCGAACACTATATTAAAGATAAACGATACGATAAAAGAGGCGGAAACCGTGAAAACGGATAAGGATTCCACCTTGGATCTGACCACTACTTTAGGAACAGTTCGCTTGTTGGGTGGTTCTGAGGCTTCCGTAGCAGCATTGAGAGCGGATCAAAATTATATCAAAGTGAATGAAGGAAATATCTTGGTCAAGGTCGTGAAACTGAACAAGAACGAATCCATTTCCATCGATACTCCTACGGTTGTTGCTGCGGTTCGGGGGACCCAATTTTGGGGGCAGGTGAATCGGGCCAATGAGACCGGTACCTTTGCTGTTCGTGAGGGGAGCGTTCAGATCACCAGAAAGGACGACGAAGCCAGAGTTCTGATCAAGGCGGGAGAGGCTGTGGATCTGGGACCTGGGGTAAAAACCTTAAAGGTACGTGAGGCTGCCAAGGCGGAACTTGCCGCTATGGAACAGATCGACCAAATGAAATAAGGCTTTTTTTCTTTGCACTAGATCCGATCCGGGAATTCTGTTCAGGAGCGGGTCCCATGGAAGAAAATATCAGCTATAAGGCCGCCGGTGTGGACACTGAAGCCGGCCAAGAATTCGTCAAAAAGATCAAACAAAACGTCGAATCCACCCATGGGCCCAGGGTCTTAGGTGGACTCGGTGGATTCTCCGGAGCCTTCGACGTTTCCTTCCTCAAGAATTATAAAAATCCAATTTTACTCAGCGGAACGGACGGTGTGGGAACCAAGGTGGAGCTTGCCCGTCTATTCGATATCCATGATACGATCGGCATTGATCTAGTGGCCATGTGTGCGAACGATATTTTGGTCTCAGGAGGAGAGCCTCTCTTCTTCTTGGACTATATCGCCTGTGGAAAATTGAATCCTGCCAAGATGGAAAGAATTGTAGCTGGGATCGTGAAAGGATGCAGACTGTCGGGTGCCGCTCTCTTAGGTGGAGAAACCGCAGAGCATCCGGGTACTATGGAAGCGGACGAATACGATCTCGGCGGCTTCGTAGTCGGCGCCGTAGAAAAAGAAGATCTGATCGACGGTTCCAAGATCCGTCCGGGAGACATCGTGCTCGGTCTGGAATCTTCCGGTCCTCATAGCAATGGATTCTCTCTCATCCGCAAACTCTACTTGGTGGAAGGAAGAAAACTTCCCGACAAACAAGAGACAGTCGATTTCTTAAGAGAGTTCGCTCTTCGTCCTACTCGCATCTATGTGCAAAGTGTTCTCAATCTTCTCAAAAAAGTAGAAGTAAAAGGAATGGTGCATATCACCGGAGGAGGATTCTACGAGAATATTCCTAGGGTTTTACCGGATTCCGCTGCAGTTGAATTAAATAGGGATCGCCTGCCTGAGAATCCTTTCTTTGTGAGATTGAAAAAGGATTTTCCTTCTCTCTCCGATACGGAACTCTATTCTACTTTCAATATGGGGATCGGATATATCGCGATCGTTTCTCCCGAATTTGAAACGGAAGCGATACACGCTTTAGAAGAAAAAGGGGAATCCGTTCGCAAAATCGGCGTAATACGAGAAAGAAAAAAAGAGTCTGTTCTCTTTGTTTGATCTCCTAAGTCGGAACTTCTATGGATCGGATCCAGACCTTCTTTAAAAATCCAATCTTTATTATTTCCAAACGGAATCCTTTCATGCTTTCCCGTTGGAGCATTCTGTACGTACTCTTAGGGATATTCGCCGGATTATTCTCCGCATTGTTCTGGAAATGTCTGGAGTTCGTTACCAAGCTTCTGTCCAATTTTGAAGGGCAGAGCGTCGTGCTTATCATGACAGGTTCCGGTCTTTTGATCGGTCTCATCATCTATTTTCTGGGAGAACCGGGAGAGATCTCATTAGTAATCGATAATATACGTTTCAGAGGGGGAAAGCTGGATCCGAAGAATAACCCGTCTATGGCGCTTTCTTCTCTTTTGAGTATTTCTTCCGGAGGAAGCGCCGGTCCGGAAGCGCCTCTCGTGCAGATCACAGGTTCCTTTGGGAGTTGGTTTGCGGAAAAGATCGGACTCGAAGGAGAAGAACTTCGCTCCATGACGATCGCGGGAATGGCGGCAGGATTTACTTCCTTATTCGGTTCTCCTTTAGGAGGAGCATTGTTTGCGCTAGAGATCTTGCAACATAGACATGTGGTGGAATATTACGAGGCCTTGCTTCCCGCCTTTCTCTCCAGTTGTAGTGCATACTTCGTGTTCTTGTTCATGACGGATATCGGCATCGGTCCGGTCTGGGAGTTTCCCCAATACGTTCCGGGAGGGATTGAGGATTTCCAATACGCGATCCTTTTTGGGATCGCAGGAGCCATCGTAGGATGGATCTTTTACGGAATATTCCAAATCACTAAATTTTCTTTTTCTAAAATTCAATTTCCTATCTTCGTAAAGACGACTCTAGGCGGTCTTTTATTAGGATGCATCGCGTATTACGAACCTTTGACCAGATATTTTGGCCATGATCAGTTGAACCAGATCGTGGTTAGCAAAGGGAATTGGATCTTCTTCGGAGGACTTGCCCTTCTAAAAATATTGACCATCAATATTACGGTGTCCAGTGGCTGGAGAGGAGGGATTATCATTCCTCTCTTCTTCTTGGGAGCAGTATCGGGAAGGTTCTTTTTGGATTTCTTTCCTTCGGAGAACGAATCCTTTCTGCTGATCTGCTTGATGGCTTCTGTGAATGCTTCCGTGACCAAGACTCCGATCAGCACTACCATTCTGCTTACCGGATTAACGGGGGTCTCTAATTTTACTCCGGTGTTATTCGCATCACTCAGCGGTTACTTCCTTTCTCCTAAGGCTCCTTTCATTCGCTCTCAAGCCGATTCCATTTAGAGCCTTCTTCTTTTCAGTAGAAGATCGATTTCTCCTGGACGATTTCCTATAAAATGACGGATGATGCTTTCGATCCGAATGCCAAGTGCCTCTAAAATATCCTTAATCGTTTGGAGCCTAATCCTTCTTTGCGTTTCCTGCACTCCTTCTCCGGGAAGGGCAAAATTGCAGAACGGGGTCTTGGATTGGGAAGATTTCCGCACGAGAGGAGAATGCTTTCGTATGACGGGAGACTGGAAGTTCGCCTGGCTGGGAACGGAACCGGATACGAGTCTTCCCGCAGAGCCAAAGGAATTCTCCCTGCAAGAGATCCCTGGCAGTTGGAATAAAAGCGAATGGACGGCGCCCGCTCCTTCCGAATATCCGAAATACGGTCGAGCTTTATACAGAGTAGAACTTCGTTCCGAAAAACCTGTAGAGAGTTTGCACTTGGTCTCCTACGACCAAGGAACGAATTATAGAATTCTATTTAACGGAGTTCTAATGCATGAGGTAGGAAGGGTGGGAGATCCTTCTCTGGATGCCTTGGAACTTCGAACGAGTTATGTGATCCTTCCTGCTTGGCAAGGAAAAGCGAATCTGGACTTCGAGGTCTCCAATTATCACTATAGGAAAGGAGGACTTTGGAAGCCTCCCTTTCTTGGTACTCCTTCTTGTGTCGGTCGTTATTATATGGATCGAAGGGATCTGGAGAGCATTCTTTGCGGTGGGATCTTCTTCTTAGGGCTTTTTCATATTTGTGTGGCAGCCTTTTATAAAAAGGATCCGTCCGCATTGATCCTGGGATTCTTTGCGATCTTAGTAGGGCTCAGGCTGTATTCCACCGGAGTACGTCTCATGCCGGAACATCTTCTCGTAGGACCTAAGATCTATCTTAGGATCGAGTTCATTACTTGGTTTTTAGGAATGCCTCTCGCACTTCATTTCTTGCGCACCGTCTTTCCTGTGGATTTCGGAAAACGATCCTTGCAGATCAGCTATTGGGTCGCCGGGATCTTCACTGCGATCACTCTGTTTACCGATCCTGATATATATTCGTATCTGATCACTCCTTCTTATGTGATGTATATTTTTACGGGACAGGCCTCTCTTACCATACTCGCTCATGCGGTCCGAAAAAAAATGGTAGGAGCCCGCATTTATCTCATAGGTTTCATGATCCTACTCATCCTTCTCGGAAGTGAGATACTCTTCCATTCTGAGATCGTCGATTCTTGGGAGATCAGCGGAGTGGGAGTTGGGATCTTCATGCTTTCTAATTCTCTTTCTCTCTCCAGTAAAATGCTAAGCGGTTTTAGGGAGAGAGAAAAGGCACAAGAAATGTTGAATACCAACCTAGAGGAGTTGGTCGCAAAGAGAACCAAACAGTTGGAGTCTGCCAGAGACGAGGCGGAAGCGGCAAACAAGGCAAAGAGCGAATTCTTGATCAATGTGGATCATGAGGTCCGGACTCCTATGAACGGGATCATGGGGATCACCCAAATGCTTTTGGATTCGGATATTAAGCCAGAACACAAAGAAATGCTGGAGCTCTTAAAAAGAAGCGGGGATGCCATGATGGTGATCCTGGGTTCAATGCTGGATGCCTCCAGTTTAGAGAAAGGAACATTATATCTTCTGAATAAACGATTCCATTTGAGAGCCTCTGTGTACGAGGCTGCGATGAGAGTAGAGGATCGCATTCGCAAAAAAGGCATTCAGTTCTCCGTAACCTTAAGCGATGATCTTCCCGAAACGGTCGAAGGCGATGAGGAAAGATTCAAGACAATGCTTCTCGTGCTCTTGGAGAATGCGGAGAAGTTCACAAGCCAAGGTTCCATCAAGCTCATAGGCGAGTTAGTTACGGAGACCAGATTCCAATATAGGATCCGATTCCAGGTCCAGGACACAGGCATTGGGATCCCTCAGGACAAATTGACTTCCATCTTCAATCCGTTCCAGCAGGTGGATTCCGGAGTGACCAAACCGTTCCAAGGAGCGGGCCTTGGACTTTCCCTCTGCAAGGCTCTTGCGGAGAAGATGGAAGGAAGCATTTCCGTAGAAAGCCAGCCTGGCTCGGGTTCCTTGTTTACTTTGGAAATCGCAGTATCTAAACCCGAAATCCAATCTTGACATAAGACTTCCTCGGGCCAATCTAGGTCCCATACATGGGAAGGATCCAAGAACTTAGTCCGGAACTCATCAATCAGATCGCTGCGGGAGAGGTCATCGAATCGGCCCATTCCGTATTGAAAGAGATGATGGAGAATTCTGTGGATGCGGGAGCCGACACCATAGAAGTAGAATCCAGGGACGGAGGCTTGACCTCTCTTCTTCTTTCTGATAACGGATCCGGTATCCAAGAAGAGGATATTCCTCTCGCACTCCAAAGACATGCCACAAGCAAGATCAGGACTCTCCGGGATCTGGAGTTAGTCTCCTCGTATGGGTTCAGAGGAGAAGCGTTAGCTTCCATTGCCTCCGTTTCCAAACTTACCTTGGAAACCGGAACGGGAGAAGCAACCGCTTGGAAAATACATGCGGAGAAGGGACAGATCCAATCCAAGGAAGCGATCCCCGGTTTCAAGGGTACCAAGATCCTTGTAGAAGATCTTTTTTATAATACGCCGGTCCGTAGAAAGTTCTTAAAGTCTGTTCGTTCCGAAGACAAGAAGATCCGAGATCGGGTTACGGTCCAAGCATTGTCCAGAGAAGATATCCGATTCAGATTCGTCCAAGACGGAAAGGAGATCTTTCGTCTTTCTCCCAAGGATAAGAGAGAAAGGATCATCGACCTATTCGGAGAGAATTTCCGGGATCATCTCTTAGAAGTGCAATTAGAGAGAAAAGGTTGGAAGGCGAAAGGATATATCAGCGACCCGGACTTCTATAAATCCAATCGTACAGGGCAGTTTATCTTCGTGAACGGGCGTCCTGTCGAGATCAAATATTCCTCACATCTATTAAAAAAATGTTATGATGAACTATTGCCTCCAAATGCTCATCCGTATTGCTTCTTATTCTTCGAAGTAGATCCGGAAGCGATCGATGTGAATGTGCATCCTGCCAAGAAAGAGATCCGCTTCTTGGACGAGGAAGGTTTCAATACATTCTTCCTGCAGCTCATCCAGAAAGAACTTAGATCCAGCACTCCCGTCAGCTTTTTAGAACTGAAGAATCGTCTTCTTCGTCCGGAGCCGAAAAGAATGGAGAGCACTCTGTATTCTTATTCCCAACATAATAGCGGGATGGAACAGCAGCTACTCGGCTCCACTCTCTACGAAGAAGTCAAACATTCCCCTTCCTTTCCTGTGGAGAATGTGGGACCTGGTTCTCGTTTGGAAGATCTCACGGATGTTCCGATCAAGCATAGCGAGTTCATTCCCAAGAAACATTTCGGGCTTTTATTTGAGACATTTATTTTGGCAGAAGGGGAAGACGGTTTCTATATCATAGACCAGCATACCGCTCACGAAAGGATCCGCTACGAAGAAGTACTTCGCAAATTAAAGAAGAAGAATTACGGGATCCAGCCCTTGCTCACTCCCATTCGGATCCCAGTCTCGAAGCAAGAGGCGGAAGATATCAAGGACAGATTGCCCGAATACCAAGAGGTAGGATTGCAATTGGAATCCTTAGGAGAGGACAGCATGGTCCTCAGAGAAGTGCCTGGTTATTTTCTCCCCGGGCATGAAAAAGAGATCGTATTAGATTTTTTGAATCGAACCGGAGGAAAGGAAGTCCCAGAACCTGAACTCTACGACCTGATGGCCAAATGCGTGGCCTGTAGATCTGCAGTCAAAAAGGGAGACCAACTTTCCGACCATCTCATCGCAGAGATGTTGAACCGACTCAGCTATTGTGAAAATCCTTCCCGTTGTCCGCATGGGCGCCCGACTTTAGTGAAACTCACTCGGGAAGATCTTGAAAGAATGTTCCATCGTAGGTAAAAATTGAAAACGGGATCCGCAGAAACAAAAAACTCCACAGACAAAATGCTCTCGCAGCTACTGAAGCAGACCTTGATCGCGAGTGTGCTTTTATTCTTAGGAGTATTGATCCTTGCCAGGTTCTTTAGCGAAGAAGTAAAACTGGTAGCCGAATCCTTCTTGGATTTCACAGGAGTTCCCGGAATAGGACTTGCGATCCTGGTCGCGGATTCTGTGCATGTATTCCTACCTCCGGATACTTTCTTGATCCTGGCTGTTGCGGCTAAGATGCCGGATTTTTGGGTAATCTTCTTTGCATCTTTTGGGTCTTTGATCGCAGGTGCTTGCTCGTATGCACAGGGAAAGTATCTTCTTCCTAAATTGGATACATTCACTCAATTCATGAGAAAGCATGAAGAGAAGTTAGAGGTCTATGTAAAGAGATTCGGGTTCTGGGCCGTGGTCCTGGGGGCGCTTACTCCTTTGCCGTATTCTTGGACCTCGGTAGCGGCGGGTGCCATGGGAATGAAATTCAGGCTGTATATGCTTGCGGCCTTATTTCGTATCCCCCGTTTCTTTCTGTATTACTATCTAATTAAGGGCGGATGGATCGCGATCTGACATTCGGATTGACGGCGCTTAAAATGGGATCTATGAAAGGTTAGATAATGGACGACTCTCCTCGCTTAATACCGAAGACCCGCAAGGAACTGATCCTGGAAAATTTGGATTGGTTCAGCCTTCCTGTGCGGATCGCCGAATTGGTGGAGAATGTCTTGGATGGAAAGATCAGGGAACAGTCCCTGGTATGTTGCCATAGTGCCTGCGATGTTTGCAACGCAACCATACGTTCTTGCGTGCGCAAGGTCCAAAGGGAATTGGAAGATCTTGGGCAGTCTATTTGAAAAGGCCCCTTTACCTCATAGGATCAGACCTTCCGCATTTGCCCAAGTGATCGGACAGGAAAAGGCAAAGCAACAATTACAAAAATTTAAAGAACCTGTCAGTATACTTCTCTATGGACCTCCTGGTACAGGAAAGTCCACGATCGCAAGAATACTCGGAAATACCTGGAAGCTTCCTTTTGTGGAATACAACGCGGTTACTACGGGTGTCGCGGATATAAAAAAACTTTTAGAAAGATCAGAGAAAGAAGGAAGCATACTTCTTTTCTTAGATGAGATCCACAGATTCAGTTCTTCCCAGCAAGACAGTCTTTTGAAAGGCGTGGAGACAGGAAGCCTTGTGCTGATTGGGGCCACCACGGAAAGCCCTTCCTTTCGCATTACAAAACCGTTATTGTCCCGCTGCCAGGTACTGCGCCTGGAACCGCTTGGAGAAAAGGAATTGTTCGAGATCCTTTCTCGGGGAATCGAATCCTTAGATCCAAAACCGGATCTATCGGAAGAAGCAAGATCCCTTTTAGTGAGATATTCCGGAGGAGATGCGAGAAAGCTTCTATCCAATCTAGAAGGCCTTTCTCTTTCCTTCGATGCAGGCGCTTCTATCCAAGCTTCGGATGTGAATTCATTCTTAGAGAGTCGTGTCATAGAATACGACCAGAGTGGAGAAAGTCATTACGATGTGATCTCTGCGTTCATCAAGTCCGTGCGGGGAAGCGATCCGGACGCCGCTTTATTTTATTTAGCTCTCATGTTAGAAGGAGGAGAGGATCCTCTCTTTATCGCGAGACGTCTCATTATTCTTGCCTCCGAGGATATAGGAAATGCTTCCGTTCATGGTTTGCCTCTTGCCATTGCCGGATTGCACGCGATAGAGGCGATCGGTATGCCGGAAGGTAGGATCGTTTTAGGACAAGTGACTTCTTTTCTGGCTTCCTGTCCTAAGTCCAATGCGTCTTACCAAGGCATCAATTCCGCAGTCTCTTTCGTAAAGGAGAGGGGACCTAGTTTAAAGATCCCTAATAGACTTAGGAACGCACCCACCGCATTGCATAAGAAAGAAGGAGCAAGCCAAGGCTATAAGTATCCGCATGACTTCGGCGGATTCGTACCCTTCTCCTATTTCCCGGACGACCTCTCAGAAAACCCCCCTCAATTCTACAAACCCACTCGGAATGGAATGGAAGCAAAGATCAAAGAACATCTTTCGAATCTCTGGAAGAAGTTTAAGGGGAAGGAATACGACTGATCCTTCCGTTAAATGTTTGGGCACCCGACTAATAGATTGTTCGATAAAGCGGATAAATTGTTCGTAATAACATATAATTCCTTTTCTTTCAAAACCATTGAACCAGGCTCCTTGCATATTTTGGGAGGACCGATATGGCAAATACGGTATTTGAAAGCAAGGCATCTTGGGCAGGTGGGTTGAAGTTAAACCTGCAATCCAGAAATCATACATGGGTGGTGGACGAGCCTGAGTTCTTAGGCGGGACGGATCAGGGACCGAATCCCGTTGAACTTGTGTTAGGTGGACTGGCGAGCTGTGTGGGTGTTCTTGTTTCTCTTTACGCGCCTGCTCATAAGGTGGAATTAAAGGATTTCCAGGTATTTGTAGAAGGGGATCTAGATCTGGACGGATTCCAGGAACTTGCGGCAGTGCGTCCCGGATTTTCGGAGATCCGATATAGAGTGGAGATCCAGTCCGATTCTTCTCGTGAGAATATTGACTCTCTTCTCAGGCATATCAATCGGATCTGTCCTGTGAAAGATACTCTGAGCGGGGTTCCAGTTCTCTCTCAGAATTCTCTTGTGGCAAAATAATCCGAGATCTATACAAGTTTTTCGAAGAGTCTTGTACCTGCAAAAATCTTCGAAAAACTCAGGTCTCAAGCATTCCTTAAGAAACACTCACTTGTAATATTTCAGTCATCCACTTGTTGTAGATAGAGACTAAGATAATATACAGCGAAAATTTTTTGACATAATGCGGTAATGAAAACCGGGTTTTCCGACGAAACTAATAAGGAAGCTTAGAGGTCTTACCGTCCAAGACGAAAAATGGAGGTTTCGAATGTTTCAATCCGAGCGTGAGAAGCAGGAAAAAGGAGCTCATCTTTCTTCCTCTACGATCCCAGTTCGAAGAGAGTTCTTTCGTTCCGAACTAGGGAGCAATTCCGCAAAGAGCAAAAAAGCGGAGTCCAAAAGAGACGAGAAGGTCGTTCGCCTTAGACCGGATCTTTACGAGAAATGAGAATAGGGCTGCCTAGGTTCGAGTGACTTAGGGATTTTTGGCAGCTCTTACTGTTCTAATTATAAAAGTTTTTCTAATCTATCCAAAACGATATCGTTCTGTTCCGGCCTACCGATCGTGATACGGATCGCATTCAGTCCATAGCTTTTCAAATTCCTAAGGATAATCCCTTCTTTCAAGAGAGTCTCGAATAGGGAGGTAGACGTTAGGCGAGCCTTGTCTAATTCTATGGTGATAAAATTGGTATAAGATTCGAAGTAGGGGAGCCCTTTTGTTTTTGCAAAGGCCTCGTATCTCAATAGTTCTTTCAGGTTCGCTTTTAGATATTCTTCTACGAAGGCTCTATCCTCTAAGGCGATAGTTGCAGCAAGTTGAGACAGTTGCGACACATTGAAAGGAGGTCTGAGTTTGTAGAAGGCTTGGATCAGTTCTTCATTGCCGATCCCATAGCCGATCCTCATTCCTCCGAGACCGTAGATCTTAGAGAACGTATTCGTATACAAGGCGTTTGGGAATTTTGAGATGAGTTCCGAGGCCTGCACCTCTTTTCTCGGATCCCTAGTCTTTCCGAATTCCATATAGGCGGCATCCACGACGACCATTGTCTCCGGAGAGATTTTCTCTAAAAAGGAGAATAGATCGTCTTTATTGAGAGCGTCTCCGATCGGATTACAAGGAGTGCAGATGAATATGATCTTAGGAGAATTCTTTTTATAGGAATCCAAAAACAGGTCCAGATCGTGTATTACCGAATCGACAGAGATCGTTTCTGCACCACATTGTCCGGCATAGATGGAATACATAGAGAAGGTCTTGCCATTCTGTAGGATTTTGTCTCCAGGATCCAAAACGGAGCGGGTCGCAAAATCGAAGATCTGATCGCTTCCGTTACCTTGTATTACGTTTTTTGCATCTACCTTATGGGCAGAAGCCAAGGCATCCTTCAGATTCCGGTACGAATCATCCGGATAGAGAGGCATCTTGTATACGGCCTCTCGGATGGCATTCTCCACTTTCGGAGAAACTCCGTAGGGATTTTCGTTGGAAGCCAATTTAATGACCTTGTCCGGAGAAATCCCATATTCCCGAACTACGAGTTCAATCGGTTTTCCGGCCTCATATACCGGGATCTTGTCTAATGCAGGTTGAAAGCGCATCCGACTTCCAGAAAAAATCCTGGCGGGGATTCTTCCAGTCGTTTTTAACCGACTACTTTGCAGTAAGCGGCGGAGTAATCCTTGAAGAATAATTTCTCGTCCAGAGCGTATTGGAGCACGAATCGTTTGGTCTCTTCGGAGCCTAAAAGAGAACGGTCGCAAGCGAGCATCTTATTCCCTCCGTCTATGAGAAGGTCCTTGAAATAATCGTTATTGAATACGTTCGGAGTGTCCGTAAAGGATCCGTGTTGGTGCCAGCCCAGGGTATGGGTCCCAAGTAAGACTACCATTTCCTGAGTGGAGAATCCCATTCTTCCGAAATATTCCTCCGCAAGAGTTACGTCCGGAGAATCCACAGGCATTTCCATCCTTCCTTGTGGATAGGGAGCATCTTCTCTTCCCGGTTGGATACGAATTCTGGGGCCTCCCGCTTTTTCTACTGCGATCGCACCGCTTAGGGCGATCAGATCCGAGAAGGAAGGAAGATTTTCCCTTCCTTCTTCTTTTGCTTTTTGCAGAAGGGACATTAAGGTTTCTGCATGTTTGCGGACTCCTCTGTTATCGTCCTCGCCCAAAATGGATGGGAATCGGAAAGAACCTTCTAACCCAAGCCAGCTCCCATCCGAAGAAAAGATAGCCGCCGCGTGAAATACGAGTCGGATCCAGGAGCCTGCATCCTTTACGTCGATCTTGTCCCAGAGTCTGTATCGGATCTCTTCCCAGGAACTTCCTTCGCAGTTATTCTTTGTGTCCAGGATCTCATGAAGCCTATGGTCTCCCATTTTTCCTTTTAACTTGGTCTGGAAACTTCTTCCTTTGATCACTCGGTCTTGTACCGTTTCATAGACCGACTGTGAGATGAGCAATCTCGCCTTTGCCTTCTTGGTTGTGGACTCTATCCGACTCGCGGAGTTGACCGAGTCTCCGATCGCTGTAAAGGACATGCTCAAAGGATGTCCTAACTTTCCTAAAATGACTGTGCCGTAATTGATCCCTATTCCGATCTCGAATTGGGCGCCCAAGTGGTTCTTTAAATAGGCGTTCAAGGATTCCAATTCCTTGTTCATCTCCAAGGCGGCACGGATCGCGGCCAGGTTTATACGAAGTGGATCCGATTCTTCCAGACCGAAGATGGCCATGAGTCCGTCTCCTATGTACTTGTCGATAGAGCCTCCGAATTTCAGCACCTTCTCTCCCATTCTATAGAAGTAACGGTTTAGAATGTGGATCACGTCGTAAGGCAAATGACTCTCGGAGAATCCGGTAAAATTCCTGATATCGCTGAAAAGAATGGCAACGGGCTTTTCCGTTCCGGAGACCTCGTCCGAAAAAGTGGCGGCGAGAGTTTGGTCCTCTTCGTCTATGACCAATCTGCGTACGGTTATATCTCCGTTCAGTTTGGTTTGGCAGGCGAGTCTGACGTTTTCCGGAAATCCTTTTCTATGAGAAAGAGCGATCTCCTTTTCGTTCCTGGGGAGAAGATGCTCCTGTCCTTCTTGCACTAAGACCCTACAAGTAGAACAACGTGCATTTCCTCCGCAGGCGTGGGTATGGGGAATACCGGCATCTAAGGAAATTTGCAGCAGGGATTTGGAGGTCTCACTTCCTTCTATCTCTATTTCTTTGTCGTTCTCGAAAATAATTCTTATCATGCGAAATACTGTGATCGGTCTAGTCTTTAGGGTCTCTGGGAATGGGGAAGATCGTTTTCAATTTATCATTGAACGTTGTTTGGACTATCTCATACTATCCATCGGAATAAGAATAAAATTATTTTGTCCGAGGGTTGGGCCATTCTTTTTTGCGTCTAATACCGGAGTCTGTTAGAGAACCCTGTGAAAACCACCGAGAATGGATCATCAGATTTGGAATCCCCCCAGCGCTCCGTAATATTATGCGTAGACGATGAGCTTATCATTCTTCGCGGATTGAAAGAACAATTAAAAACAGCGTTTGGAAAGAACTATCAGATCGAAGCAGCGGACAGTGCCGAGCTTGCCTTGCAGATCGTCGAAGAATGCAACCAAGCAGGCATTCATATTCCCGCAATATTGAGCGACCAAGTCATGCCAGGAATTCGTGGAGACGAATTTTTGATCAAGGTCCAAGAGACAAATCCGAACACTCGTAAGATCATGCTCACAGGACAGGCCACGGCTGAGTCTGTTGGAAACGCATTAAATCGCGCGAATCTGTATCGCTATCTTTCTAAGCCCTGGGATTCCAACGATCTTCTCATGACAGTCAAGGAGGCGGTCCGTTCTTACGAGTCCGATCTTTCCCTTCTTGCATTGAACCAGAAATTAGAAGAGGCACTTCTTTTCAATCGGGACTCGGGACTTCCCAATTTAGAATCCTTACGGAGAAAATTGGACCAAGGTCAGGAGAAAAAAGAGGACTCTCTTCTCGCACTCATTCGGATCGAATCTACTTCTCTTACTACCAGGGATTTTGGAGTGGGGCTATATAAGGATTTAATGAAGAAGTTCCTGGATTCCCTGAAATCCATCCTGGGAAATTACGGCGAGGTCTTTCATGTATACGAGGACGAGGTCGCCATTCTCGCGAAGGTTCCGGAGGAGGAGTTCCTTCCTCATCTCATCGCATTTAGGATCTTATTACGCTCCGATTATTTCACTGCGGCAGGGATCTCGTTTCGGATCAACGCGACTATCGCAACTGCTAGCGGAAAGAAGGATCTATATTATAAGGCGAGGCTTGCACTCGTAAAGGCCAGCCAAGAACCTGAGTTCGATTCAGAGTCCGGCATTTATTCTTATACGGAGAAGATGGACGACCAAGATCTCTACAAGATCAATATGGATCTGGGAAAACGTCTGAACCAAGCTATTCACTCTGGGAATGTTGTCCCTTATTTCCAAGGGATCATGGATAATAAGACAGGCAAGGTGGAGAAATTCGAATGCCTGGCACGTATCGTAGAGGACGGTAAAGTCTACGCTCCTGCAAGCTTTCTATATCTTGCAAAATCCACCGGTTTGCTACGAAGGATCAGTCCTATTTTATTGGAAAAGGCTTTGCGCAAATTTGCGGACTCTCCGTATTCCTTCTCCATCAATCTTTCGGAAACGGAATTAGAGAGTCCTAGTTTTCCAAAATGGGCCGCCTCCAGAATGGAGCATTATGGGATCGATCCAGCTCGTATTACATTCGAGATCTTAGAGACTGCGAGCTTTCATGGAAATCCGGAGAGGCTCAAAGTCATTGGCGGTCTGAAGGAACTTGGATCTCAGATCGCTATCGACGATTTTGGAGTGGAGCATTCGAATTTCTCCCGTTTGCTGGAGATACAGCCCGACTTCATTAAGATAGACGGTAAATTCATCCAGTCTTTGGAGAGAAATCGGACTGCATTCATACTTACATCCGCAATTACGGAACTCGCGCATAGAATAGGGGCAAAGGTGGTGGCGGAATTTGTGTCTACACCGGAAGAATTGGAGGTTGTCCGTTCTCTCGGGATAGAATATTCTCAGGGGTATTTGATCATGCAGCCTTCTCCGGACATCGTTCCTACTTCGATAAAAATTATTGAGTAAAATCTAGCCTATTTGCCTCGGATCTGGAGCTTTATTGCACTGCGAAATCATTCCTTCGGATCCTCTAATATGCGGGGGAATAGATACTTCGGTCTATTTCTCGCATGATCGTTGGGATTTGAAACCTTTCTAAAGAGAGATCCGAAAATGAGTTGCAAACTTGATTTATCGAGTAACTATCCTTCTTTTGCTTCGAATTTTCGTCGGGGCATTTCGTTTATTTTGTTCGTCTAAATTGTGAGTAAGGAACCGGGGGAGCGGTGGAAAAAGCGATTCTTTTTGTCGATGATGAGGCGCTCATTTTAATGAGTATGAAATCCCAGGTGAAACGTCATTTGGGAGATACATACCGCTATGAAACCGCGCTTGATGCTTCCGAAGCGATGCAAATCATTGAGGAGCTCGTTACCGAAGGAGTAAAGATCCTGATCGTCATCTCTGACTGGTTGATGCCAAATATCAAAGGAGACGAGTTCTTGCGGATCGTTCACCAAAGATATCCTGAAATCCAAAAAATAATCATCACTGGTCATGCAGATATCGCTTCGGTAGAAGCTCTGAAAAAAGAGATCAATCTTTATAGCTACTTGAAGAAACCCTGGGACGAAAAAGAACTCGTAACCACTATCACTTCCGCTTTGAAATAAAAAGGTCGGCTTTGCATGAGCCTACGGACTCGCTTCTCCCTGTACTGCGCAGCGGTTCTCGTTACATTCTCCGTTATTCTAACTCTCTTGGTTGTGGGTTTCGCCTACTATGACGCGAAGGTATCTTCTCAGGAATCTGCACTTGCTAAGGCGGAAACTGCTTCCTTCGGGATCAGAAAACTTTTCTCCGACGGAATGTTCAAGCTGGGGGAGATCCGTACGAGATGGGCGCTTACCAAGCCCATCCGGATGTTCGCAGAGCAAGAGTTAGTCGATTCCTTCATCCAAGACAAGAGATTCTTAGGAGCCTGGGCCGTCTTTGAGCCGAATCAGTTCGACGGACAGGATGCTTTGTACAAGACGCGCAAAGGCTCCCGTCCAAACGGAAGATTCATTCCTTACTTTCATCGTAGTTTAAAGAATCCTGATATTATCAATACTGTGGAATGTATGTTTTATGATAATACGGACGGCGCCGGAGATTTCTATCAGATCCCTAAACTTACGCGCAGGGATTTTTTAGGAGAGCCCTATGCCTATCCGATCGAAGGGGAGCAGACATTCTTAATTACTCTTTCTCGTCCAGTGATCAGAAGCGGGAATTTCGTTGGAGTGGTCGGTCTGGACTTCAGGATCACTGATATCGAAAATGAATTATTTTCGAATTGGCCCTTCGAAAGCGGATATATCGCTCTTCTTTCCCCTAGAGGGATCTATGCGGCTCATAGCAAGAAAGCATTACTACAAGGGAAAAGCGCCGGTCCGATCAGCGTACGGGAGTCCATTCTAAAATCCTTATCTACCGGCCAACCATTCTTTCATGAGACTGAGGACGGTAGATCCTATGTATTCCCGTTTCGGGTCGGAAATTACAGTCAGAACTGGGCGATAGAGGTCTATGTTCCTGACTCTGTGCTTTGGAATGATCTTGGTCCGATCATTCTCAGATCTCTTCTGATCACATTTACTCTCTTGCCCATTTGTCTTTTCTTTATAGATCGCTTTTTCTGCAAGTATGTGTCGGAAGGGATTTCCTCTGCTTCCAGGTTTGCGGATTCATTGGGGGGAGGGAATTATTCCGTCCAGATCCCGGATCGGGAATTCAAGGATGAGATCTTTCATTTGTTCACCGCCTTGGAAAATATGAAGGAGAAGCTTCTGAGGGCTATCGACCAACAGATCCGCTCCGAAAAAATTATGCAAGAATCTGCGGAGATCGTAGCAAGGAACGAGATCATTCGGCTTCAAAAAGAGGAATTAGAGACCACTTTAGGAGAGTTGAGAACCACTCAGGAAAGTCTGCTCAGGAATGAGAGGTTGGCTGCTATCGGTCGTATTTCCGGAGCGGTCAGCCATCAGATCAATAATCCCCTGGGTGCTATGAATGCGGCGAGAGAGAATATTTCCTTTTATACTCTTAGGATTGTCACTCTTCTTCCGATCCTAGTCGAATATCTTTCAAATGCGGATTCCGGGGAAAGGATCGCATTCGAGGATACCTTTCACGCCATATTAGAAAATTCTAACGAAACTATCGGTAAGAAATTCAGGGAGACCAGACGTGCCATCGAAGCCTTCCTAAGGGAAGAAGAAGTGGAAGAGGCCGGGGATAAGGCGGCGGTGATCGCGGAGCTTGGCTTCCTGGATTGCCCTAAACTAGTATTGCATTTATGCTCTTCTCCGGAATGGGAAAGGATCTCCGAATTCTTTATGGCGGTCCGAGGGCTTTGCGTTTCCGAGGAAGTCATTCATAGATCCACGGATAGAATGTACAAAATTGTCTCCGCTCTCGAAACATATTCGGGGATCGCAAGAGAGGGGGCCGTTAGACTCGTTAAGATCTCCGATACGATTGAGGCTGTATTAGGAGTTTATGAAGGAGCCGGAGGGAATCGGGTAGTGGTGGAGAGAAATTATACTTCCGATGCAATGATGAAATGCGTTCCGGAAGATCTGGTCAGGCTCTGGACTCAGGTGGTAGACAATGCATACCAAGCTATGATGGGCGAAGGAAAGCTCAAGATCCGCGTCTATGACGAAGAGTCGGAAGTTATCTGCGAAGTGGAAGATGACGGTCCAGGAATTCCCAAGAATATCAGAGAGAAAGTAGGAGAGGTTCTTTCTTCCGGTAAGATGGAAGGAGAAGGAGCAGGCATTGGTCTTGCGGTGGCCGCTTCTATTTCGAAAAAATACGGAGGAAGTTGGGATTGGGAAAGCGAACCTGGGCGTACTATATTTCGTTTTGCCTTTCCGAAACTTTCGAATGAGGAAAATGATCTATGAGTATTCGTTATAGGATATCTCTCTACTTGAGTCTTGTGCTTCTGACCGGCTCTTTCGTGCTAGCCGGAATAAACTCTTTTGCATCCTATTTCAGTTTAAAGGCGCAAGTGGAATCCGGTTCTAATATGGCTGGAAAAAGATACGAATATGAGATCTCAAATTTTCTGAATTTGGTCCTTGGCTCCCTCAGGGGATTTCAATTTACATTAGAATCTTCTAAACCGAATCGAACAGAAGTAGTAAACGCTCTCAAGAAACTTGCGGATACGGATAGCAATTTCTTTGGGACATGGGTCTTGTACGAACCGAATGGGTTCGACGGGCAGGACGCAAAATATAGGAACGCTCCTTATCATGATGCTACCGGAAGGTTCGTGCCCTATTGGAACCGAGCAAGCGGGGACTTGCAGATCACTTTTGCCGAGTCATATGATGTGGACGATACCATTAGTTTCTTCTACAGGATCCCGAAGAAGACGCATAAGGATTTTATTTCGGATCCCTATGTATATTCCGTGGGAGGAAAGGATGTGCTCATGGTCTCCGTGGTTAAGCCTATATTAAAGAATGGGGAATTCATTGGCACCGTTGGGACTGATATTGCTATGCAGAAACTACAGGAGCAGTTGGGTTCTATCCGTCCTTTTAGAGGAGAAGGTTATATCACTCTTGTTTCTCCCGATGGGATCTATGCTGCGAATGGTGGAGATCCTTCTCTCGTAGGAAAGCCGATCCCCGACGAGGCGGTTCGAAGTAAGGTAAAGGCCCTATGTGCCAAGGGAGATGATTTTCAGATCCACCAAGACGGCTCCACTCAATATTTCTTTCCGTTTATATTAGGCAATTATGATAAATCGTGGGCAGTGGAAGTTTCGATCCCAGATTCGATCTTTTGGTCGGACCTAAGAGGAGTGATCCTACAGACGATCCTGTCCTCTCTTGTGATCATGGTATTGATCTTAGTGATCTTGAATTTGATCTTCAATCGATTGATCACTTCGGGCCTATTGGAAGCGATCGGCTTCTCGGAGAAGATAGCGGACGGGGATCTGACTGCTTCGGCGGAGATCCAAAGAGAAGATGAGATAGGTAAACTTTTGAAGTCTATGGATACGATGAAGGGAAACCTTTCCAGGATCATTTTGGATATCAAGACCTCTTCTACCAAACTCAATCAGACGTCGGATAAGATGGCAGAGTCCTCTCGGAATTTCTCGGATGTAGCGCAGACCCAAGCCTCTGCTGCAGAAGAGTCTTCGGCGGCGGTGGAAGAATTGGCAGCTTCTGCAGACAATGTACGTCATTCGATGGAGAAGGCGATAGAGAACATGAAGGAGATCGACTCGAATGTTGTTCTCTTGAGAGAGCAGATTGGTACGATCAATAACGAGATGCAGACCCTTTCTAAGGTGGCGTCTGAATCGCAAGAGAGAGCGATCACAGGTGAGAATGCGATGGGCGCAACGAACCAAGCGATGGATGAGATAGGAGAGAGTGCAAGTCGTATCAACGAGATCCTGTCTATCATCACAGAGATCTCGGAGAAGACGAACCTACTTGCATTGAATGCAGCGATCGAGGCGGCGAGAGCAGGGGAAGCCGGCAAAGGCTTTGCGGTAGTAGCCGAAGAGATCGGTAAGCTTGCTTCTCAGACCTCCAGTTCCGTGCAGGAGATCGGTGAACTTGTGGATTCAACGAACAATGCAGTCCATAACGGAAACACGAAGGTGAAGGAAGCAAGTGAGATCCTTCGTAAACTAAGGACGAGCGTGGATTCCTTCGGTCTCTCAGCGAAGAAAGTCTTGGATTCGGTGAGCACCCAGGAGAAGAACACTCAGGACATCCACCAGTCCGCGACTTTCTTAATGAATTTTAGTTTGCAGATAGAAGAAGCGGTGCAGGAACAGAAGCGTGCTACGGATGAGATCACTAAGACCATCCTTTCCATATCGGAAGGCACCCAGGAGGTTGCTTCCGGAGCGGATGATCTTACTTCTTATTCTGGAGAAATGCACGGTCAATCCGAAGGTCTCTTACGATCCGTGGATCAATTTAAACTGTAATTCCCGATCTATTCAGAAGATTATTTTGGATCGCAGCAGGTTATCTTTCTTAGAAGTATAATTTAAGTACAGAAGAAGGTTCTTTATTCTTCTCCCTTTAGGATCGGTAGGAGGATTCGGAATGTGGTCGCTCCTGGAGCGGTTTCCACTTCTATTTTGCCTTCGTGTTTTTCTACGATCTTTTTGACTATGTCCAATCCGAGGCCGCTTCCTTCTCCCGGAAGTTTCGTTGTAAAGAAAGGCTGAAAGATCTTATCCAAGATCGCATCCGGAATACCTGGTCCGTTGTCTCGGATCTCTACCGCGATGCAGTCCGATTTTTGATAGGCCCTGATCTTGATCTCTCCCCTGAAATCCATGGCCTGGAGGGAATTGTAGATGAGGTTGGTCCAAACATGCATTAGATCGTCCGGGAAGCATAATATTTTTGGAATATTCTCGTATTCCTTTGTGACTTGGATCCCTTTCTTAAGTTGGTTTTGGTATATCGTGAGGACCGTCTCTATGTTTTCCGGGATAGAGGTCAGTATTTTCTCCGACGTAGTATCGAAATGAGAGAAATTCTTAAGAGCGTATAGGATCTTAGAAACCCGATCCACCGCCATCTGGATCGTATTCGTATTCAAGAAAAAGAATGCTTCGAGGGTGGAATATTCCAAGAGGATATTGGCCCTCTCGCAGACCAGGAATGGGATTGCGACCTTGGGCAATTCTCTAAATCCCATATCTACTAGCGCTTCCGCTATTGCATAGTGGTTCGGGATATTCAATTCTTGTAATTGAGATACGATTCCCTTTTTTGCATTTCTTTCTTCCAATCCGGCGAGTTGTTCCTTGGACTGGCGGACGAGTCCCAGGAAGGATCGGAAGGCTTCTACCTGATCGCTATTCATAGCAGCCAATACGGTTTGCACATCCGGTAGAATGGTCTGAAAACGGATCAGACATTCTTGCAAGTTCTGATTGGATGCTTGTACGGCTCCGATCGGATTATTGATCTCATGGGCGACACCCGCAATCAATTGTCCGAGAGCCGCCATCTTTTCGGATTGGATCAGCTGGGCTTGGGCTTTTTTAAGATTATCTAATGTTTCTAAAAGTTCATTTTTCTGCATTTCGATCAGACGATTTCGAACGGAGATCTCGTCGTTGATCACTTTCAATTCTTGGACTTCCTGCAATGCAGACGTATCGGAAAGACTGATCGCTGCGACGAAGGAATCTTTTTCCGTATAAAAATGTACGCTTCCGATTGCGGAGAATACCTGCCCATTCCAACGAACCGCTTCCAATTCCAGGTTCTCCGAACTTTCGAAAGAACGGATCCTTGCGTGTAGGGTCGCCCAGGAATTGGGAGTGAATAAGGAAACAGGTGAGATGGATTGTACATCCTTTTGTGCAAACCCGAAGATCCGAAGAAAAGCAGGGTTAATGTCCAGGATCTTCTCCGTTCTAGGATGCAGAAAGATAATTGCCTCGTTTGCGAAACGATAGAAGGTTTGAAAACGGGCCTCGCTGGCCTTTAATTTCTCTTCCGATTTTTTCCTGTCGGTAATGTCCATGACGATACCGGCCATTCTGCTCGGCATCTTGCCGGACTTCCTGTAAACCTGTCCTCTCACTTCTAACCAGCGTATGGTGCCATCCGGATGGAACATTCTGAATTCCAAATGGATATCGGAGGATCCTCCTCGGATACTTTCTCTCACGGACTTTTCGATCCTATCCTTATCGTCAGGATGTGCGAGGCTCATGAATTGTTCCGAGCTCCATTCATGCTTGTCCACGTTCTTGATCCCGAAAATCGCAACCGTATCCGAGGACCAATAGACTGAGCCATCGATCAGGTTCCAACTCCAGGTTCCCATCTTAGAGGCGTTCAATGCTAAACGAAGTCTTTCTTCCGATTCAATGAGGTCGTTCTGAGCCTTCCTTCTCTCGGTGATATCCGCCATAGCTCCTAAGAGTCGGTTGGTTTCCAGATTGGAATTCTTAACGAAGACCCCTTTGTCTTCTACGATGATATACTGGCCGTCTTTTCGCAAGAAGCGATACTCTGCAGTGAAATATCCTCCGTTCATTTTTGCGTAATTTACGGAGTCTACCACCGTGGATCTATCTTCCGGATGTATGAATTCGATCCTAAGAGTCTCATCCACATGTTGGAATTCTTGGAAATTGTATCCTGTGATCTTCTCGACTG
The DNA here is from genome assembly GCF_004770615.1 of Leptospira langatensis. Lineage (NCBI taxonomy): Bacteria > Pseudomonadati > Spirochaetota > Leptospiria > Leptospirales > Leptospiraceae > Leptospira > Leptospira langatensis. The sequence continues at coordinate 30,243 of NZ_RQER01000007.1, read as the reverse complement.
CTCCCGCCCAGGTAATTTTTCCGGAAGGAAGATCCTGGTCGTAGACTAGTTGGCCTGTCTGCTCTGCCACTCGTCTATACCGATCCTCATTCTGTTTTAAGGCTTTCTCGGCCAATAAGGATTCAGTAATATCTATTATTAGAAAAACTAGATTCGTTATATTCCCATCCGAATCCTTGATGGGGGCCCCGTTGATCGAAAGGTATTTTTTATTTCCGCGGTCGTCTTCTATCGCATGACGAACGTCGTAAACAGGTTGTCCAGATCTCTTTACTCTGACAAAAGGTTGGTCGTCTACTGTCCATTCTCCGCCGTCTATAGAAGTTGCTTTCCATTCCGGAGCGTTGTACTTTCTATTTTGGATCTCGTCTAAAGTCAGTCCGAGGACCTTTTCCGCTGAAGGGTTTGCGTATAGTATGGAACCGTCCGGGCCAAGTACTGTTATCGCTGCAACGGAAGTTCTCATGATCTCGGATAATAGATCACGCTCTGCGACTAACTCGGAATGCTTTCTCTTTCTTTCTAGAGCGTTCGTTAAAAGTTCACCGATCGCTTTTAGGCCGGAAAGTTCGAAATCGGTGATCGGATGTTCTCTTTCTTTTAGGGTCTTTTCGGAATTGATCCCCATGCCGCCCACTATCTTGCCCTCGAAGGTGAGAGGGATCGCCACTATGGACTTGATATTCATCGCATGGACCGGCATCTTAATTTCTTTATCAAAGGAAACAAAATCTTCTACATCGGTTACTACGATAGAACCGGCAAGAAGGGCCCGGCTCAAAGGATGGTCCGGATTGATCGTTGTTTCCTTGGGCATAGTTTGTGCTTGGTTCTTTGCATTCGGATGGATGTACTCGCATACATGCGTGCGAGTCATCGTATTTAGATCGTAAGTGACGAGATTTCCTCTTTCCATATTAAAGAAATGTGTTACTTTTCGGATCGTATTATATATTGCGTTCTCAATTTCCAGGATAGGTTGGTTGATCAGCTCGGTAGAAATGGAGGAGGTCAGTCTTTCCAAATCCCGTTTTCGTTCTTCTTCCTTTTCTTTCTTTCTCTGTAAGGTGATATCCTGAACGGTTCCGAGCAGTTTTTGGACCCTTCCTTCCGCATCTCGAATAAAATCCGTCCTATTGAGTAGTATCTTTTCCACTCCGGAAGGAGTTATGGACCTGTATTCTAATTCTTCTGCGATCCCTTCTTCTACGGATCTCCGGAAATGCTCGGCGATCTTGTCTCGATCCTCCGGATGAGCACCTTTAAAGGTATCGGGCTCTCCCAAGTCCTTAGTTTCTAAGATCTGATATAGCTCGTCCGAGGCGGTGATCTTTCCAGTAGAGATATCGTATTCCCAACTTCCTACCTTCGCAGTCTTCTGAGCTCTATCCAAGAATAACTTTGTTTCTAATAATTCGTCTTCCGTTTGTTTTTGTTCGGATATATCGATATGGATCCCGATCATCCGTAGAGGATTTCCAAGAGGATCTCTTTCCGCTATCTTACCTCTGGTCAAGATCCATTTATAGGATCCGTCCTTGCACTTTAAACGAAAGGCGGTAGAGTAGGCTTCAACTTCTCCTCGAATGTAAGCCTGCCAGGCTTCATGCGTCCTTTCCCGATCTTCCGGATAAAGATTATCGTTCCAAAATTGGAATGTAGGATTGATCTCGCCCGGGACGTAACCGATCATCCTCTGCCAGTTTTCGTCTACATGATGTTCGTTGGTCTTAACGTTAAAATCCCAGATACCTAGATTTGCACCTTGCACTGCCAGATCCAGGGTCCTTTCTTTTTCCTCTAGGATCCTTTCTGTTTCTTTGGATTCACTGATGTCTAAATGGATCCCTAAGGCTCGGATCGGGTTTCCCTTCTTATCTCGTTCCCAGACCTTTCCTCTGGAACGGATCCATTTCCAAGATCCGTCCTTGCATTTCATTCGGAAATCTGCATCAAAGAGTTCTAATTCTCCTTTAAGATGTAGATTCAGCTGATTTACAGTTTTCTCATAATCCTCCGGATGAACGGAAGATTCCCAAAATTTGTAATTCGGATCTAATTCCTGAAGAGTGTATCCGAGAAGAGAGGCCCATTTTTCGTTGGGCAGGATGCTTCCTTCCGTAATATTCCAGTCCCAAAAACCTAGATCCGCGCTTTTGATCACAAGATCCAATCGCTCTTCTTTACTTTTCAGTAATGCTTCTGCTGCAATTTCGGATCTTAGATCTATAATATTTCCGCGGACTAAGTGAGTCGTGCCTGGGATGAGTACCAGATGTATTTCGCAGGGAATGATTGTGCCGTTCTTATGAGAATGATTCCACTTAAAGATTGGGATCTCGCCTTTGAGAGCGAGCCCTACTTTTTCCATCGCAAAACTTTTTGAATCTCTTCCGTTAGGTTGAGATTCGGGAGAGATATCGCTTGGGCCCATGGATAAGAGTTCTTTTCGCGTGTAGCCGAACAACTTCTCAGCGGTAGAATTGATCTCTTCGAATACGCCGGTTCGTACGTTTAAGATCGTGATTACGGAAGGGGAATAATCAACCAAGGACCGAAGTAAATGGGAATTCAATTCGGAAGCAGAAAGAGCCTTAATCTTTTCTTCCAATTCTGCGATCTTTTTCTTCGCAGCCTTTAGTTCCGTTTCGCTAGTTCTCTTAGTAGCCGGCTTTTTTATTTTTTTAGGGTCCACTTTACGATTTAGTAGAAAGCGAAAACCTCGATTTGGAAACAAAAAATACCGAGTAGGAGAGGAATTCACTACGGCTTTGTTTCGACATTGTGTAAGGTTTATGCCTAAGTATGGAATAGTGAGGCAAAAAGCTATTCACGTTAATTATATCGTTCGTTCTTCAATATTACAGTTTTGAGCGTTATTTCAAATTGAAAATAAATCGCATATGACATGATAAATCTCAATTTTTTGCGTGACCTCTTGAAAATAATTTTTCAATCTGCTCGTCTTTCTATAGGATTCATTTTCCCGAATGAGCACTTATACCAGAAAATTAAACGAACCTGGAGAAGGGATGCCCGCCCTTTACAATTTGGAGTAAATAATTATGTTCCGTGGAAATTGGCCGAAGCGCATGTCCGCTCTTTTGACCGGGCTCGTGATCCTCCTATGCTGCGAAGATATCTTCGCATTGGACTTTGTTCGTCTGAAGAATGGCCAGATCATTCGCGGTAAGATCGTATTAGAAGACGATGAGAAAGTCTTGATTGCGGAGAACGAGGACTTCGTTCGTTTTTTAGATAAAGAGTTCGTAGCTCAAGTGAGTTACGAAAAGGGAAAACCGACTCCTACAGCTCCGGCACAACCGGCATTAGCCGCCGAGAAGAAGACTCCTCCTGGCAGAGTCTCCGACATTCCTCAATCTCATGTGGAGACTTCTCCTCCCAATATGTATGGGCCAAGTGGTGGTGCGACGAATGGTAACGGAGCGGCTGCAGATACGAACATAGAAGTGATCCACGAGGTGGTGACGGACTTTATTTGGCGGGGACTCAGTTTCTCCGGTGAGATCGCGAACAGAAGGGATAACGAAAGCTATAAGGCGATGACATTCGTTCCTTCTTATCAACCGACTGTTACGCTCAATACTCCTTTAAAAGGCCTTCAAGTGCAGTTCTGGGGGAATTTTCAGTTAACCGAAAGAAACGATCGGGACAATGACGGAAGATTCCAGCAATATCCAGGAGGTCCGGGACCTGCATATCCTGGGCAAGGAGCTGCCGGTTCACTCAGCCCCTTCTCCGCACCTAGTCCTGATACGTTAAACGCTGCTTGTCCTTACGACACTCAGTCCAATCTAATCTCCGGGGTCCATAGTCTCGGCTCTACTTGCGGTGGGAATACTCCAGGCTTCAAGAAAGAACAGAACGGTATGAAAAGATCGGACGGTCTCTTCTATGCATTCTATTATAATTTCGACAAGACGAGTTGGGGAACTTTTACTGCGGGGATCTGGTTTTATAATACATTCCAGAAGAGCACTGCGTATCTTTCTCCCGCGTTAGGCGCGTTTAATTCGCAGGCGGAGCAAGGAATTGCAGGTGCGAATAATCCTTCTACTCAGATCACTCGACTCGCATGGCAGGAATACTTCTTCTTTTGGAAACTTCCTTTCTTACAATGGGCGAGCCCAACGATCTCCTTTTATACCCAATTCTCCCAAGAGAACGCGGGTTTAATGGCGGGAAAGAATTACCTCTCCTTAACTGTAGGACACGAATTTTTTCAGGATAAGTTCTTCCGTATTCTTCCGCAGATCAATGTAGGTTATGCGATGAGTAATAATATCGTGGATAACAGGAACGGGATCCAGGATGTCACCTCCACCATAACTTTCTTCTTCGGGAAATTCTTCTTCAAGGCTGCGAATATCTGGAGACCGAATCTGTACATGTACGATACGGATAATTATTACGGAGCCACAGGTGGCTACGTAAACGCAAACAATCGGGACAACAAGATCGTAGATCCTTCCAAGGTGAACGGTCCGGTGAACCAACTCGTATTGGATTATATCAACGGCTCTTCTCTCTCCGATCAAATGAAGCAGGCGGTCCGGGATTCGTACTTATTACAGAAGATACCTGCGCACCTTTTTTGGTTTAGCATAGGATTCAGCCAAAGCTTTTAAACCCGTAGGTTACAAATATGAGCATTCGATTCAGAATTTCCCTTTATCTCTCTATCGTATTGATATCTGGATCCTTGATCTTAACGGCGATCAATTCCACAGCCTCGTATTTTGGGCTGAAGTCCCAAGTGGAAATCGGGTCCAAGATGGCAGGGGAAAGATATGCTTACGAAGTTAAGGATTTCTTAAACCTGGCGCTCGGGTCCCTGAGAGGAATGCAGTATCTTTTAGAGACCTCTCGGCCTGGTCGAGATGAAACGGTAGAAGCCCTAAAGAAGCTTGCCGAATCGAACAAATATTATTTTGGGACCTGGGTCGTATTCGAACCGAATGCATTCGACGGAAGGGATGCGGGATTTAAGAACAAGACCTATCACGATGCTACAGGAAGGTTTGTTCCTTATGCGAATAAATCCAAGGGCGCAATTACTATAGAGCCTGTAATCTATTATGATAACCTGGATGAATCAGGAGGATTTTATAATATTCCGAAAAAGAGCCAGAAGGATTTTATCGCGGACCCATTCGATTATCCTGTAGGTGGGACACATGTACTCATGGTCTCTCTTGTTAAACCGGTGATGAGAGGAGGACAATTTTCCGGAGTAGTCGGGATGGATCTCGCCATGCAAAACTTGCAAGAACTACTCGGTCCAATTCGCCCATTCAGAGGGGAAGGGTACTTAACTCTTATCTCACCGAACGGTACATACGCCGCGAACGGAAAAGATCCCTCTCTGGTAGGGAAAGCCATTCCCGACAAAGAATGGTTAAAAGAAGTATCGGAAGGAATGGCCAAAGGAGTTCCTTTCTCTTTGAGATCCGGAGGAGAAGGGCACCATTTCTTTCCGTTTATATTAGGCAATTATGATAAATCGTGGGCAGTGGAAGTATCTATCCCTGATTCGATCTTTTGGTCGGACCTAAGAGGAGTGATCCTGCAGACAATCCTGTCCTCTCTTGTGATCATGGTATTGATCTTAGTGATCTTGAATTTGATCTTCAATCGATTGATCACGTCGGGCCTACTAGAAGCGATTGGCTTCTCGGAGAAGATAGCGGACGGAGATCTGACTGCTTCGGCGGAGATCCAAAGAGAAGATGAGATCGGTAAACTTTTGAAGTCTATGGATACGATGAAGGGAAACCTTTCCAAGATCATTTTGGATATCAAGACCTCTTCTACCAAACTCAATCAGACGTCGGATAAGATGGCGGAGTCCTCTCGGAATTTCTCGGATGTAGCACAGACCCAAGCCTCTGCTGCAGAAGAGTCGTCGGCAGCGGTGGAAGAATTGGCAGCTTCTGCAGACAATGTACGTCATTCTATGGAGAAGGCGATAGAGAACATGAAGGAGATCGACTCGAATGTGGTCTTGCTTCGCGAGCAGATTGGTACGATCAATAACGAGATGCAGACCCTTTCTAAGGTGGCGTCTGAATCGCAAGAGAGAGCGATCACAGGTGAGAATGCGATGGGCGCGACGAACCAAGCGATGGATGAGATAGGAGAGAGTGCAAGTCGTATCAACGAGATCCTGTCTATCATCACAGAGATCTCGGAGAAGACGAACCTACTCGCATTGAACGCAGCGATCGAGGCGGCGAGAGCAGGGGAAGCCGGCAAAGGCTTTGCGGTAGTAGCCGAAGAGATCGGTAAGCTTGCTTCTCAAACCTCCAGTTCCGTGCAGGAGATCGGTGAACTTGTGGATTCCACGAACAATGCAGTCCATAACGGAAACACGAAGGTGAAGGAAGCAAGTGAGATCCTTCGTAAACTAAGGACAAGTGTGGATTCTTTCGGATTATCTGCGAAGAAGGTCTTGGATTCGGTGAGCACCCAGGAGAAGAACACTCAGGACATCCACCAGTCCGCGACTTTCCTCATGAATTTCAGTTTGCAGATAGAAGAAGCAGTGCAGGAACAGAAGCGTGCTACGGATGAGATCACTAAGACCATTCTTTCCATTTCCGAAGGCACCCAGGAGGTTGCTTCCGGAGCGGATGATCTTACTTCTTATTCCGGGGAAATGCACGGTCAATCCGAAGGTCTCTTACGATCCGTGGATAAGTTCAAGCTATAGATCTCAGAATGAAGGCGATCTAAGGATCGGCTTCCGTTCTGGATCATTCTATTTTTCTAATATTTCTCTGATCTGTTCCCTTTGTTTTTCCAGAGCAGGCTTTGCGATCCCATTTTCCATTTGGAACAAGACCTTCTTACCATCTTTGATTTGCAAGATCCAAGGGCGTTTTTCGAGAATAACATGTACATAAGAAACGAAGCTTTCCGCAAAGAAGTCGTCCGCATTGGCGGCTGCATATAGAGTAGGGAAGGGAGTCTTTTCTAAGACCGGATAGATCTTCTCCCATTCTTTGTCCAAGGAGATCGAACCAGAATAGAAATGGATCCTGTTCCGGATCGGAAAGACGGAATCGTCCATATACGAAACCTTCTCCGATCTCCAGATCTGAGAATAGAAGGGAAAGTTTTCATAAGAACGGATCGGATCCGAAAAGCTCGGACCTATGTTTTCCGTTGCGGAAAGAATGTGACCTATCTCATGCAACAATATATAGCGAAGAGCGTTGTTCTTAGTATTCGTTTGGTCCGATTCGATCCGGATCTGGACAGAGAGTCTTCCTTTCATATACGTTGAGTTCTCTTTATAGCTGATCCATTCGTTTGCTTTTCGATCTAAGATCTTTGCATCTAACAAAATGAAACCACCTTTGGTGTTTCCCTTTTCTCTTACGAACCCGCTAAGAGCAGAACCGCCCAGATCTTCGCAGACATAGATCCTGAATAATTTCTTTTTTAAGAGGGATTGGATCGGCTCCGGTTCGGCTTCCAAGGTCTTGATCACTTCTATCTTAAATGCTTGGAAGTTGCGAGAAGGGATCGGGGAATCTTCGAAGCCGTCTATTTTATTTAAACCCAAGACATAGTTCTTGGAAGGGGCATCCAAATCGTAGATCCTAGATCCCCAATCGGAACCCAAGCCGACATAGTTCTCCATTTTAGAGAGAGGAGAACGAGTCATTAAGTCTGCATAAGGATTTGGATCTCCTTCTTTCGGCTTGCAATCGGTGAAAAGAGAGAAGGCGAGTATAAATACGCCAAACAATCGACACAATTTGATCTTTGTATTTGATAAGCGTTCGAAAAACATGCGGCATCATATCTTCCGAACTTGAGCGTGAAACGAAAGTATTTTTCTTTGCATTGCAAAAAACGAAAGAAGAGAAGTTGGGGTTATTGATTTGCTTTTCACACGGCTCTTGTAAGATTTGTGCCTGTTTCTTATGAAGACTGGGATTTATTCTCCGAGCCCCCCGGCAAAGAAAGAAGGCCTGAGCTTGATCAACATTTGCCTCTCTACTGGGCTTATGCTTTTCATTTCTCCCGCAATTCTCTCCGACGTGACGAATCCCTGGACTTTGAATCGCGACGAGAGGATCATCAATCGTAAGCATGTTTCTCAGATCGTTTTGGAAACCCGACCAAGCGGATTTCGCTTAACTTTTCTTGTTAATGAAAGATTTCCTTACAACTATAAGGCTCAATCTTTTGCTTTGTATTATTCCGATATTAGGAATGCAAAGGAAGGTTTGGAATTAGCGGAGAAGTTGGATCGGTATTTGAATTCAGGTTATAATATGAAAATCCGGATCAACGGATCCGAAATTATTGAAATTATCTTAGATGAATCAATCCGGTAAAAAAGCAACAGGCATCCTGAATCCTCTGGCCTTCTTGGAAAGAGAGTTTAATTATAGGGAAGTCAGCGCCTGGAAGGACTTCGTACGAATCGATCAGTCGTTTATCCGACTGGCATTCGTTCTGCACTTTCTGGTATATTTCTTGTTACTCATACCCGAGATCAGGGACTCTCCTCGAGGAGGCATCTACTTCGGTTTTATTTTAAGCCTGAACATACTCAGTTTAGTCCTATCTTTTCAAAGGAAGTATCTTCCCGCAGTCATTCATGGAACGAATGTCACGATCACCTTCTTGATTATGATGGTGCTGAACGAATCGTTCTATTCTTTCGACGATCTGCATAGTTTACAATTATATAATAACTATTTCTTATTGGTCGGATTTCTGGTATTGTTCCAAATGTTCCGACTAAAAGTAAAGGGTTGTTTACTGACTGCATTCTACTCGATAGTCCTACATCTTGGATTCACTTATTTCAAATTGAAGGATGGGCCTATTCCGGGATTTCCTTTGGTACTTCTGGTCCCGGATGCGGTCTATTTGATCATGAGCCTGATCGGGATCACGATCGTAGTCATTGTGAGAAGGTTAGTCCATATTTCTTCCGAGTTGGATTCAGATTACAGGTTCTTGCAGCATGAATTGCAGATCGCAAGAAAAGTACAGGAGACCTTATTTCCGGAAGATATCAGTATCAAAGGATTTAAATACGAGATCTATCGCTCCACACCCAATGAGATCGGAGGAGATTTCTACGATTTCATTCAATTGAGGGAAGGAAATACCGGAGTGTTCCTGACGGATATCGCGGGACATGGGATCGCCTCTGCGTTAGTCGCTTCTTTCATTAAGATCATGGTCGCGACCATGCCGTATCGATTAAAATTACATCCCGTGCGGCTCTTGGAATATCTAGACGAGACCCTTCTCCGACAATTCAAATCCCATCATGCTTCCGCTGTGTATATCTTCTTCGATTTTATTTCCAAGGAGATCCATTTTGCGAACGGCGGTCATCCCTATCTAATGCATTCCCAAAATGGAAATGAGTTTAGGGAAATCGAAACAACCGGAAGTATCTTGGGTTTCGGGATCAAGAGACCGATCGCAGAGCTTGTTTCTCTTCCGATCCTTTCGGGAGAAAGGCTTTTCCTCTATACGGACGGACTCATAGAGAATCGAAATCCCCAAGGAAAACAGCTTGGAAGCGAAGGCCTTTTGGAAATCCTGAACAGAAACAGCCGTATATCGGACTTAAAACAGTTTAAGGATGCCATTCAAATGGAACTATTCGCTTTCTTTGGAGATGCGGAGTTCGAGGATGACACCCTCTTCCTGATCATAGAGATGGAGTAACAGAAAATGAGCGAATCATTGGTACAAATCAAAAAAGAAGGTGCGATCGCAATACTGGAGATCAACAGGCCTTCCGCGTTGAACGCATTGAACGAAGAGGTCCTGACTGAACTTCGATCTTCTTTTCAAGACTTGGAAAAGGAAGCCGAGATCAGAGTCGTCATTATCACAGGACAGGGAAAGGCATTCGTGGCAGGCGCTGACATCGCTAAGATGAAGGATCTGGACGCAAACGGAGCGGAGAAATTCGCATCTCTCGGCCAAGGAGCCTTTGACACGATCCAGAATAGCCGTTTGATCTCCATTGCTGCAGTGAACGGATTTGCATTGGGAGGAGGATTGGAACTCACTCTCGCCTGCGATATCAGAGTAGGATCAGAAAAAGCTAAATTAGGATTACCTGAAGTATCTCTAGGACTTATCCCTGGATTCGGAGGCACCCAAAGACTTTCCAGGCTCGTCGGATACGGAAGAGCTGCAGAGCTTATCTTTACGGGGGATATGATCTCCGCAGAAGAAGCCTATCGTATCGGACTACTGAATAAACTGGTGAAAGAAGGAGAGGATCTTCTCGAAGTAGCCAAGACCATTGCGGGATCCATATTGAAAAAAGGACCAAAAGCGGTCCAAATCGCAAAACGAGTCATCTTAGAAGGACTGGATACCCAATTCTCCAAAGGCCAAGAGCTGGAGAAGAAAGAATTCTCAAACTTATTCTCCGGAACAGAATCCAAGGAAGGAATGGGTGCCTTCTTGGAAAAAAGACCTCCTAAATTCTAAACTCAGATGAAGTCCCTCAAGCTTTCTCTTTTATTTGGATGTTTCCTTCTTCCTTGGGCAGGTTGGGGAGAATACAATTCTCCTCTCTACTTGGAGAAGACTACGATCTATGTGGGAGAACATCCTTTGCTCGTAGAAGTTGCCAATACGGAGGAGAGCAGACAAAGAGGGCTCATGTTCCGCAAGAAGTTGGGAGAGAATGAAGGAATGCTATTCATCTTTCCGAGCGAAGACCATCTTACCTTTTGGATGAAGAACACTCTTATTCCTCTTAGCATCGGTTATTTCAACAAGGACAAGAGAATGACGGACACATTCGAGATGCTTCCGAACCAGACCAAGACATTATATCATTCTAGCGAAAGAGTGATGTACGCTGTCGAGGCGAATAAGGGCTGGTTTGCTAAGCATAACCTTGGCAAATTCTCAGTCTTAAAAGTGGAAAGTCGGTTTGTAGGAAAGTAGTGGGACGGGATGAAGAAAGATTCGCCCCGTATGCCGAGGCGAATCGTCAGGAATTAAAGGGTTCCTGCAGCTTTCAATTCTAGATCTTCAAGAGTCTTAGCTTCTACTACTTTAGAAGATTTTAATTTACCTTGTTCGGTCAATTTCAAGATTACTTGGGATCCTACAGTTTGAGAAGTCACAGCGACTTCGGAAAGTTTCCCTTCTTTTTCTACAAAGAATTTGCCCGGCTGAGCACGGAATGCAGTTAAGGTCTCTGACTTTCCTTCTTTAGAAACTGCGGTCAGGTCCAATCTTGCTCCGAAGTTTGAATAAATTAGAGTCAGTTTTTCTCCCTCTTTCTCGAAGGATTTAGCGAATTTGCCTTCTTGGTCGTATTCGTTCAATCCTACAGGGTTGCTTCCGGACCAGAACTCGATCAGGTTGAATAGAAGGAAATCGATAAAACCACCGATCGCCATTAGGAATCCGAAAGGAATATAGAACAGGATAGTTTTCACGATCTTAGCGAGAAGTCCGCCGCCTACGTTGATCCCATCATTCGCATTGTAGAATACTCTGACTAGAGCGAATTTACCGAAGCAATTTGCCAAGGAACCGAAAGTGATCCCGACTAGCATCACTGAGAGGACGATTTTTTTTAGGACATTTTTAGCCATTTAGAAAAGAACTCCTTATCGAAGAATCGAATGCGAAACTACGAATATAAGAAGGAAAAAAACTTGCAAGAGAATTCCTTTTTGAGTCGCTCAAGGCTTCCAAAATCTTGACAGAAGAGCGAAAATCGATGCACGAGAATCCCTTGACCTAGTTACAGTCCCGGGATTTTTGGATGGAAAGATTGGTTTAAGATCGGGTTGATCTTAAACCGGTACCCAAGGGAACATACAATTGATCTTTCCCACACTGGAATTCTTCCTCTTCTTCTCCTTTGTCTTTTTAGTTCACTGGTATCTATTACCTTTCCTTTTTCCGAACCACGAGACCCGCAAGAAAGCAGTCCATATTTTCCTACTGCTCATGAGCTATATCTTCTACATGAGCTGGAACTGGAAGTTCGGCGGACTCATTCTTCTCTCTACTGTTATCGATTTTGTCCTCGCAGATCTGATCCATGAATCCAAGAGCCCAAGAGCTAAAAAATGGATGATTGTGACGAGTCTCGTATTGAACCTAGTCTTCATTTTAGGATTCTTTAAATATTACGATTTTCTAAGTCATAATCTGAATTCCCTTTTACAGTATTTGGGAATGCCGGGGCTCTTTCCTATCCTGAAGATAGTGCTACCTGTGGGAGTTTCCTTCTATACTTTTCAGAGTTTGAGTTATACGATCGATGTGTACAGGGGAGTCATCCCTTCCGAAAAGAATTTCATTCGATTTGCACTCTTCGTTTCCTTCTTCCCTCAATTAGTGGCGGGACCCATCGTCACCGCTAAAAGCTTTCTTCCCCAATTGCAAACGGAGAAGAGGCTGGAAGATATCCCGTTCCGAAAGGCGATACGTTATTTTCTCTTGGGATATTTTAAGAAGGTTATACTCTCCGACAATATATCCCCCATTTCAGATCTGATCTTTCAGGACCCGACTGCGTATTCAACGGGGGCACTCTGGCTGGCTGCACTCCTTTTCTGGGTGCAGGTATACTGCGATTTTAGCGGATACACGGACATGGCCTATGCAACGGCACTTCTTCTCGGCTATGAGCTCCCCGAAAACTTTAGGATGCCATATATCTCTCAATCCGTTACGGAGCACTGGAGAAGGTGGCATATCACTCTTTCTTCTTGGCTGAGAGATTACGTCTATATCTCCTTAGGCGGGAATCGAGCCGGAAAATTCCGACATAGATTCAATGTATGGTTTACCATGTTCGTAGCGGGGATCTGGCATGGGGCCAACTGGACCTTCTTTGTTTGGGGATCCATACAAGGCGGATTCTTAATGATAGAGTCTATGCTAAAAGAATGGAAGGCTCAATTCTTTCCGGATCTACATGTTTCCCCTTTCTGGGAGAAGGTGCTGACTCCCACTCGGATCCTCTATGCGAGCATCGTCTGTATCACGTTTGGCGTTATCTTTAGAGCGGCGAACCTGGATCTGGCCTTCCAGTTCATACACGGAATGTATTCCTACCAAGCAGGCGACCTAAGACCATATATGTTGAAGCAGGGAGTTCCTGCGATTCTCGCAGTGATCCTCGGACATTATCTGGGTTGGCTGATCTTCGAGAAGGGAAAGCAGTTCCGTATACCGGTCTGGTTGGAATTTTCCCTCTACCCGATACTCGTGCTTGTCTTCGCAATTCTCAGTCCGGACGGAGAGATCCCTTTCATCTACTTTGATTTCTAAAAAAGGGAAAAGGCTGGACACTCATAGATTTCGATTCTACCTTGAACCCCAAAATTCATGAGCGATTTCGACCACAAGCCTAGGAGTCCTAGATTCTATCCTAGGGACTTCAACGAATATATTGTGCAAGTGGATTCGGGACTCATCACTCTAGAAGGAAAGCTAGGGAATATCTCTGAGTCCGGGATCTGCGTTCTCATGAGCGGGGAAGATCTTGCCAATTCTATCGTGGTCGAGGGTTCCGTGATCGAAAGAAAGACCGGAAAACGATTGGAATTTCTCGGCGATGTAGTCTGGAAGATCCCGAAAAAGATCGAGTCCAAGCAAAGGTTTCTCTATGGGATCCGATTTCGGAATCCGCTCGAGCTCACGGAATCCCTCATCTTGATCAACCTTTCTCTCGAAGGTTAAGCGACTGTTCTTTTTCCATTTGCGAGCTCGCGGAAGCCACTTCGCTTATACGATTCTCCTTTCTTGGCTCTTCCCGCAAGGACGCTCCAAAAGCTTATTTTTATTGCAAAGACCGCTAAAACCCCATCCTATGTCGTTAAAGGGTTCTAATGATAGAAACTGACAACCCACATCGCAAGCAAACTGTCCGAGACAAAGAGATCCAACTCCTAAAACAGATCAAGGAAGGGGATGATAAGGCATATATAGAGCTAACCGGGCCGTATAGAGAAAGATTATATCGAAAGGCAGTCTCCATGGTCAAGGACGGGGACGACGCCGAGGACATAGTCCAGGATGCCCTTATTTCAGGTTATAGATCCATTCGGAATTTCCGGGCAGAATCCGGAGTATACACCTGGCTGTACCGGATCGTAGTAAACAAGTCCAAGGACCTTCTGGCCAAGAGAAAGAGAGCCAGGGAGAACTCCATGGACGATTCCGAGTTCCAGGTGACGGATGATAGGATCAGCTTTGAAAAAAAAGTAGAACTTTCCGACGAGAGTAACTATCTAATCAACAAAATCAACGAACTCGAGGATATATATAAAGAGGTCATCGAGCTCCGGTATTTCGAGGAAATGTCTTATTCGCAAATTGCGGAAATCCTCGGAACCAATATCGGAACAGTTAAAAGCCGGCTCTTCAAGGCAAAGGAATTTCTGAAGCATCTCATCATGAAGGATGGGAAGGGCGAAGGCTTTTTTAGGTAAGTAAGGTATGGAAAAACAAGTCAGTAAACAACCAAGTGTAGGCGCAAAGTTCGGGATCGGCGCACTCTTCCAAAAGGAAGATGCGGATCACGTTAAACTCGAAAACTCTCTAGTTCGCGCAGTCTCCGAATTCAGATCCAAGGAAATGCAAAGCGTCCGCCTTTCTTCCGATTTCGATATTCGTCTTCAGAACCTTCTCAAAGACGTTAGCGTGGAAGAAGAGACCGCTTGGTCCAAACTCTCCCGCAATTTTGTATGGAATCGCAATTTCCAATATTCATTGAGTGCGGCTCTCGCCGTTCTCGTTCTCGCGGTCACCGTGGGACGCTTCTCTTCCTCAAATGAGACGAGCGTCGCGGAAAGGTCCGGAACTCTGTCCCTCGGAACGGATAAGGAGTTCATCGACCTTCCTTCCTCCGCAAGAGTAGACGCCGACCTCAATTCTCCTTACCTCTCCGAAATCTCCAAAAACCCCCAAGCAAAGAAAACTCTTTCCTCCCTGGAACAGTATTTTATCGAAAAGGGAGATTACAGGACCGCTCAGGAGATCCGCCAGGTTTTGGATTCTTCCAGCAAATAAGATCTTTCTGAAGATTTTAGATCCTAGGCTCGAAAGAAAAGGCCCCGCGTTCAACGGGGCTTTTTTATTTTATATCGATAACCGATTGCGGATCACTTAGAAAAGAGCGAATCAGAAACTCAGGTCTTGCTTTATGCAAGAGTCTATACCTTTAAACGCTTATGATACAGGCTCGGATCCAAGGAATCCAGGATACGTTTGGCTTCTTGCGCCACTTCTCCATACAGAATGGATGTCCTGGAATCCAAAAGGGCGCAACAGAGTTGGATCATTCTGCATTTCACCCTGAACTCTGTGCCTCCTTTTCTGAGGCCGAGAGAGTCGCGTAAACGGAATAGTTCCGAGCGGATCTGCTCCAATTCCTTTTCGCTCATTTTTCGGATCTCTTTGAATACTCCTCTTTCTAAAAGAAGTACAGGCAATGCCTCTTTCAATTCCGCTTCATCCTTGAATTCGGAACGTAGTGTTTGTATGCCGGAGAGAATGGGTTCGGAGCGCACACAGTCGAGGCGGATGGCTCCCGGTTCCCTTAAGAAAGCCTCTCTATACAGAAGAAGTCCCTGAGACACATTGCCTCCGATATACGCACATTCTGCACGGAAGAAGAGTAGGTCAGGAGAGAATTTTTCGAGTCCCGAAGAATCCCGTAAAACCTCAGAGGCGAGATCCGTTTCTTCCGCCAGAAGAAGACGATAGGCAAGCTCAGCGATCAAGGCAGGAGAAAGGGATTGTATTCCTTCTTTGCGAAGAGCGATCCGCACTTGGTCCGTGGTTTCCTGCAAGATGGAATTGATCGCAGAATGATAAGAGAGTTCTTTCGGATAGGATTTTTGTCTGTATACGGATTCGAAATCTTTTAGGAACTCGAGTAGTAGGCCTGTTCTTTCTCTTCCTTCTTTCGTTAAATGGATCCTGTCGATCCTGTGGTCCCAGAAAGAAGATATATAAAACCCCGAGGCATACTCGGGGTTTTCGGGATCCGCTTCGAGTAAGGAGTCGAACTCCTTCTTGGCAAGTTCGAATTCTCCTTCTGATAAATATCTGATGGCGTCTTCGTACTTTCGGTCTTCGTCCATCAATGAGCGGCTTTTTTATCGTGATGCTTGCTGACCTGCTTCACGATCTTATCTTCTAAGCCGTCTATGCAGGAATAAATGTCTTTGTCTTCGTGTTGTGCGTTGAATTTGCTTCCGTCGGCCGCAAGGTTTAGATTTGCGCTGATCAATCCGTGAACCTGCTCGAAGGAAATTTCCATGGAGACCAGTTTCTGTATGTATTTAGAAACCCTTTCCAATTTCTTACCGGCATAGTCTTCTGCTGTACCGGAATGATCTAAATTCTTCCAATTAAACACGATTTTCATGCAAATCCTCCGTTATCTTTCTTTGGTTTCCTATGCTTATCCTGGCTACCGACAAGGGGTCCTGATTATAACATAGAAACAGATCTTTTGGACGGGAAAAGGAGGGAAATACATCCCAACCCAGGAACTTCCTGTAAGGTTAGGATGGAAAAAACTAGAGTCAAATCAAAAAAAGCGCCCGCCCCGAGAGGGGCGGACCAGGGAAGTTAGAACTAGAGATGGGATGATTTCCTGTTCTGTTTCTCAGTCCTTGTTCAGAGTCAAGCTTGGCTGTTTAGCGAAAGCCAGGCTGCATGCTTCCTGGTATTTTTTCAGACCTTCTTCTTCCGCGTGCATAGCGGAGTCTAGGTCACCAATCTTTTGGTATACTTGGATAACTTCTTTAATGTTCTCAACTGCTTGGCAGGATTTACCAAGGCGGAACTCGGAGATCGATTTTAGGTAAAGTACCAAAGCGTATCCTTTGCTTTCTTTATCTCCCATTTTCGATCTGACCGCTAAGGACTGATCATAAAAACCAATTGCACCTTCATAGTCCCGGGTCTTTTGTTTTAAGCTTCCCAAGGCGGTTAGCTTATTTGCTAGCTGGATTTCCGATTCAGGTGTATAGTTTGTGAGCGAAGATTCGATCGACGCAGTATCGGATTCTGCATAAATTGCAGTGGAGATGCTTAAAACTAAGGCAATTTTAATTAATTTGTTCATCTTTTTATCTCCCAGCCGGGGCTTTGTATATAATAGTGCAAGCCTCGTGCCAAGTTCTTGGATTCTTCTTCGATTTTTTATCCAGAAATCAGAAAAAAATTCTGAGGAGCCTCCTCTTGGCATAGATATTAGCCGAGAGAAGGGAGATTGTATATAGGGAGGGGTGTAAGGAGTTCCTTCCACCCCGTTAGGAGGGTATTAAGGGAAAGTAGTTTCCTCGGTTTTTAGAGGGTAACTTCTTCCAATTCGAGATCTGTCGATTTTTTGCTCTGTTCGAAGGGGTATTTTAGGCTGGTGAGGCCGGCAATTTCATGCATGCAATCATGTAGGAAGTCTTCGGGATCCATATCTGCCGTTAAATATCTGAGCTTTCCTGCTCGAACGATGAGGCTGGTCCTTCGCAAAAATCCGTTCGGTTTATATTCCAGTCCCAGGCATAGAACAGGAAGAGGTTCTTCCGGTCTTCCGACGATAAATCGAAATCCTCCGGGACGGCCTTTTCCCATTTTATAAGGAACTGTGGTTTGTTCTGGAAAGATCACGAGCATATTCCCTTCGCCGAGTACTTTCTTTGCGAAGAGTAGATCGTTTTTGCTCTTTCTGGGCTCTTTCCGGTTGAGAGGGATCCCTCCACAACGAAGGAAAAAATCGAAAAACATAGGAGAAGCCAAGGAATCTTTCATAATGGCCCAGATATCCATTCTTCTATGATATAGTGCTTTGGAGAGTCCTAAAGGAATATCGTCGTTTCTCTGGTGTTTGGACAATACGAGGACTTTGCCGTTTTTAGGTACATTCTCTAGTCCATAGACTTCCGTCTTATAGAATAAGGATCCGTAGATTCTTCCGAACCAGCGTAACGCTTTTCTGGCTCTTTCCGAACTTCCAGGATGAGGCTTTTGTATTTTCTTGGATGACATTATGGAATAAGAGACCAATCTCTTGCGTAAGTTGCAAAATTGATCGCTCTAGTGCCGGTTTCTGTTTTACGTTTTCGCGACAGGGATCGCAGCGGAAATCCGGCGATGCGACATGCTATGGCGCTTCGCTGATTGAGCGTAGAGCCCGGTCCGAGCGAACTTGAGTTGCCTTCCATAAACGCTTCTGCCTATCTCGGACTCGCTTGGGTCGTTCGCGAGGGGTCGCCCAGTGAAAGAAAATGAATAGCGTTTGCATGGATTTCTCCTAAACTCGTTTTGGAAGGTCTGCCGGATGGTCGCGCTTTCTTTTCTGATCGAGCGGGTTACCCCTCATTCGGAGAGTTTGTGAGGAAAGTCCGGACACCATAGAACCGCGGGGCCGGGTAATTCCCGGAGTTCGGGATCGTAAGAGACTGGATATGGAAAGTGCAGCAGAAAATATACCGCTAGTTCTCTAGTAAGGGTGAAATGGCGGGGTAAGAGCCCACCGCCGCTTTTGCAAAAAGGCGGGCAATGTAAACCCTCCCGGGTGCAATCTCGAATAGGCGGCCATCGTTGGTTCTGCAGGGCCGTGGGTAGAGAGCAAAGAGTCTTTTCGGCAACTAAAAGACCAAGATAAATGATCATCACTCGCAAGAGTACAAAATCCGGCTTATAGGCGGGCTTTCCATAGTTATGATGTTTCAAATATGTTTGATTTGCCCGCCTTCAGGAGCGCTAGCGACTATAGGTGGATCTTCCATGGCAATATTTTTTATTTCAGATAGGATTTATCCACCTTCAGGAGCGGAGCGACTATAGTCAGGCCTTCCACTTGGCATTATATGAACTTTATGAATATGGAATGGTTTACAAGAGAAGCGGCCCTGGTCTTGGTACTTGGGTCTGCGTTTGCATTTTGCCTTACATATACATTCGAATATTTTATTAAACATACAGACCAGCAGCAAAAGAATACGAAACGTTATTTGAGGCTTCCCGTATTCTATAGATTTGCGGGCTTCTTTTTATTATCCACCATTCCTATGGTGTTTTTAGGGGATGCTTATATTAGTTTCCATAAGAACGGGATCGTTTCTTATCCTGATCTGAGTGTGTATCTGGTTTCTTTGATCTTATTTTTAGCAGGGACCTTGCTCATTCTCTATTGTAAGAATTATAAGATCGTATTGGAGCAAGATGCCATCTTGTCTAGAGGAGTTTTCCGCAAGCAAAAGAGGATCTTTTGGGACGAGGTGAGATCTGTTCGATTCGAAAGATCCGCGTTTTTTCTTTCGGATGGTCGAGAAGAGATTGAGGTGGTGACTATTTTGTCCGGATTTGAAGCCTTTCTTTCTACTCTGGAAGAATCGATCGCCTCGGATCTATATGAAGAAGCGTTTCAGGATTACGAACAGTTCTTAAAGAAACCCTGATATGCACAACAAGTTCGTGGATTAAACATATCGGCAAGATGGAACAGTTGAAGTGATTCTTTTGGATTGGGATAAAATTTGGGAACAGATTCAGGAGGAAGTGATCGCGTTTATAATCGGCGGGATCGTTACTTATATCATATATTTTCTAGCGAAACAAACCAAACCAAATCGGATTGGGGAAAAGATTGTATTAAGATTGCCAACGTTGTATTGGTATCTTGCAATTATTCTACTCTTTGCGCTTCCGATCATTTTGCTCGCAGATTCTTACTCTTTATTTAAGCAGAACGGCAAATTCATTTTACCTAATCAGATGATGTTTTATATAATCATTCCTTTAATGTTCGTGGCATTGTTCTTAATTTTCTATTGTAAAAATCACGAAATCATTCTTGGTAAAGATTCCATCGTTTCCTATGGACTTACACGAAAAAGAAAAGAGATCCAATGGAAAAGTATTTCGAAAGTTCAATTTCAACAGGGATCATTTCGTGTATATGAACTGAAGAAACATATTGAAATCACTTCTTATTTAGCAGGGTTCGCAATATTTTTGGAGCATTTGAAAAAATACGTTTCAACGGACCTTAGTGAAGAAGCATTTCGGAAATACGAAAAGTTTTTAAAAAATTCCTAAGTTTGGTTTGGATCTTTCCAGAGGCAAATCAGAGAGATCTTTTTTACTTTTATATAAAAATAAATCAATATAGGGCGACCATTCTTTCCTTTCCAGAATTCGTCCCTTTGATTTTTCTAGCAGTATGTCTAAACCGGAAAGATACCCGTACAGTGTTCAGCAAAAAGTAGCCTGGGGAGATATGGATGCGTTCGGCCATGTGAATAATGTGGTGTATGCAAGATATTTTGAAACGGCAAGGGCTTCGTACTTTGACGATATGGGGCTTTGGGAATCTCCCCAGAAACCTATGGAAGGCGGTCCGGTTCTCACTCATTTGGAAATGGATTATAGAAAGCAGGTGCGTTTTCCGGAAACGATTGATATTTCCATAAAATTGGAATCCGTGAAGAATCGATCCTTTTCGGTCGTTTGTTCTATGTGGAATCAGGCCGGGGAATGCGTCTTGACTGGAAAAGCGGAGCTGTTATGGTTTAATTTTTCTACGGGGAAACCTGCGGCGATTCCAGATGTCTACAGGGAACAATTTTTCCAACTATCCTACGAATCAGAGTGAGCCAACTGTCGCGAGCTTAAAGCAATTCTTATCCGAGGAATCCCTTTCTCGGTTTCGATTTGCGATGTTCCTTTTTATTTTCTTCGCAGGATTTGGTTTGCTATTCGGAGATCCTGCCAATGTAGGTCTTTACGATCCCAGATGGATCCGCGTTACTCATGTTATTCTCATCCTAATTTCCCTTGTCTTAAGTTTTAAATTAAAGAGTTTTAAACAGTATACGGACCCTGTCCTACTGTTCCATTTTGCGATCATGAGCGTGCATTCCTTCTATCTTTTGTACGCGAACGGTTTGTATCTGGGTTATCTGTTCGGTTTGATCCTGGTAGTTTTCAGTACTGGAGTTTCGATCAATAACAGAAGGGTCCTGATCCCTGTACTTCTCATCTTCATTGCGATCGCCTTCTTCGTCGGAATAAATGTGAAAAATCCTAGGATAGAAGTGGGTATGTACTATTTCGGTCTCATCTCTTCTTCCGTTCTTTCCGTCTTGGTAATCGGGTTTCGTATGAGGACTTTCGAAACCTTATTGCGTGCGGATGTGCAATTGGAAAAATTCCAGGCCAATATTGAGGAGGAGCTGGAGCTTGCCCAATCCACTCAGAAGAGCTTGGTGGATCTGGAGTTCCCTGAATCCGGTAATTTCAGGATCTCCTCTTACTTTAAACCTTTGGAAAGTGTAGGTGGGGATCTTATTAAGACGGATATGGCCAAGCAAGGCGAGTTGGACTTCTTCTTTGCGGATGCTGCGGGTCATGGGATCTCCGCTGCCATGGTCTCTTCTATGGCGGTCATGGCCTTCAAGATGAACGCTCCCATTGCGGAAAGTCCTGCCAAGGGTCTAACTTTGATCCATGAATCCTTGATGGGTATGATCGGCGGTTTCTTTATCACCGCTGTTTACATGAGATTGGATCGTGAGAAGAGGCTCTTGACCTATTCGTACGCCGGCCATCATCCTGCTGTGATCATTCGTTCCGACGGTTCTGTGAAGACTTTGGAAGGAAGGGGCACAGTGCTTCTCGCTCTGCCTAAATTATTCAATCGTGATTATACTGTGGAATTGTCTCCGGGAGATAAGGTACTTCTTTTTTCCGACGGATTATTCGAGTTTTATGGAGAGGATCAGGAGTTTTTCGGCTACGATTCTTTTGTGAAATTACTCCAGGATCATACTTCCAAATCGGGACACGAGTTCCTGGAATCCGTGGGCAAGTCCGTTCTGAATCTGCATCGTTCTCATCTTAAGGATGATATGACCATGCTCCTTCTGGAAGTTTTGTAGTATAAAAACCTCTTGCTCTTCTGGGGAAAGAAGGTAGCATTCCCGCCTATGTGCGATACATTCGTTGCTACTCCTGATCTTACTTCTTCTGGGAGAATGATCTTCGGTAAAAATTCGGATCGAGAACCGAATGAGGCCCAATGCCTAGTCCGTCTTTCGGAAAAGAATCATAAAGAAAGTTCTGTTCGTGTCAGTTTTCTGGACATTCCCCAAGCAAAGAAGTCCAAAGAAATTTTGATCTCTCGTCCTTTTCATCTTTGGGGAGCGGAGATGGGAGCAAATTCTAAAGGAGTGACGATCGGGAACGAAGCAGTCTTTACTCGTATTCCGATCGAAAAGAAAAACAACGGATTGACCGGAATGGACTTACTTAGGATCGCCTTGGAAAGATCCGATTCCGCTTCGGAAGCGAAAGATTGCATCATAGAACATCTGGAAAGATTTGGTCAGGACGCGTGCGGAGGATACGCGAATCGAAATTTCTTCTATCATAATAGTTTTATTATCGCGGATGCCAAGGATGCCTTCGTGTTAGAGACCGCAGACAAATTCTGGGCTTGGAAGAAGGTCCATGGTTTCTATTCCATTTCGAATGGACTCACACTCGAATCGAATTACGACGGATTGCATTCGGGCGCGATCGATTTTGCTAGGGCCAAGGGATGGTTAAGGAAAGGAGAGAATTTCTCGTTCAAAGGTATCTTCTCCGATTCCCTTTACACTACATTCAGTAAATGTAAAATACGCAGAGGGATCACTTCTAAGGCGGGAGAATTCTTCGGTTCCGCTTTGGGAATTCCGGAAGCAATGCAGATCCTTAGATTGGAAGGAAGCGGTCAGGGCAGTTCTCCTATGAAACTAACCTTAGGAGGATTTCCTTCCAAGGATCCAAGATTCAATCCGAGCGACGCAGGAATGGGTTCGGTATGTTTGCATGCAGGAGGTCCTCTTTCTCCTAATCAGACGACTTCTTCTTTTCTGGCGGAATTGGATCCGGATCCTACTTATTCCCAGTTTTGGGCAACGGGCACTTCAATCCCTTCTATCTCGATTTTTATTCCATTTTCCCTTCCGGGCAAAGCTGCCTTAGAAGGAAAAGTAGTGCAACCGGGAGCCACTCCGGACGCTTCTCTCTGGTGGAACCATGAAATATTGTATAGACTCTGTCTTAGGAATTATCGAAAGGCAGTTCCGATATTTAGCGCGGAGTTAAAGGAAGTCCAAGAAAAATACATTCAAAAAGTAGAATGGACTCTTTCTCAACCTAGGCATCGCTCCTTGGATACGATCTCGGAGGAAGCTCTGACGGACGCAGCCAGGCTTTATTCCAAATGGAGGAACCAGGTTAGCGAATTGGCCGCGAAAGGGAATTTATTTCCTTCGGCTTGGGTCTCTCCTATTTACAGGGCAAGCTGGGCCGTTTGGAACCGAAAAGCCAGGATCAATTCCAGAGTGTTAGATGGATCGGATCTTCCCTTTAAGCCTGCTTTTTTTTGAACAAGGAAAATGTCTGGATGGATCGGAAAAGAAAACGGCCCGAAATTGGAAGGAGACGGATTTTTGGATCTGTCTAAAGAATAGATTCCAACTCAGATGAAATTTCTACCGAAAGAAGTCTTGGAATATCCGGTCAAAGGCAGAAGGCTGATCGGAACGGTTTTGGGGGATAATATTCCTCAGAAGCCTAGTTTACTCATCTATCTCCGACATTTAGGATGTATTTTTTGTAGAGAGACTGTGGAGGATCTTAGACAGATCAGCTCTCGGGTCTCTGCCTTCCCGCCTATATTGTTCGTTCATCCTGATTCTGTAAGAGAAGGAGAAGAATTTTTTTCAAGATTCTGGCCGGAGGCAAGCGCCATCTCCGATCCGGACGCAGGTCTTTACGAATATTTGAAAATTTCGGAAGGAAATTTGATCGAATTAGCGGGACCGGAGGTTTGGGTAAGCGCGGTCAGAGCTCTTACCAAAGGGAATTTTTACGGAGTCCAAGGACGAAATATCTTGAGAATGCCAGGTGCCTTTTTGGTCCTGAAAGATCGGATCCTTTGGAGTCATACCTATAGACATATAGGGGATGAACCTGATTGGACCAAGCTGCCGGGTTGCACTCCGATCCCTTCTTCCGTGGACGATTACGATACTGGGATCTTGCCGGCGTAAGCAACTCTCTGAAGAAAAGAGGCGCTAACGATAAGCGCCTTTAACGCCAGGATCTATTTTCTTTGGTAGTAGCTCTTGTCTAAGACGTGGATCCCATAGATCTCCCAGTTCTCAATATTGTTTATGATGGATGCGGTCCCTGCAAGTGAGCCTGCCTGATTCAATGCCTGCGAAACTATGCCTTTCAGTCCTTTCGTAACTTTGAGCATGAATACGATATTGGCCCCGTTAGCTGCGGCTTTCTCTCGGATCACTTTTTCTCGGACAGCGTCCTGATAAGCCACTGCCTCGCCGGATCTTCCTGCATAATTACTCATAGCTAAGCAAGGCCACCCGAGAGGATTGATCACATTGATCAAAGGAACAGGCAGAACGATTAAGACGTTATTTCTGCAGTACTTCCCTAAGATACCTTCATCTTCTTCACTGATAAAATAAGGTCTGACGGTGATCCCAGGCATCATGGTTAAACCCGTTTCCAGAAAGACCTCGATCTTTCCTATCAATTCTATCTTTTGGCTATAAGACTTCTCAACTTCGAAGTATTCTTTCGATTCCTTTATACCAGGCGGGAGGGATTCTCTAAAGATGATCACATCTTCAGGCAAGATCGCCTGTTTCTTATTTAATGGATCTGTAATGATGAATTTTCCGTGAACACTCGGTGCCGGGCAATGAGTGAAAGAAAATAAAATAATCCCAATGAATAGCAGTCTGCGCATTTTTTCTAATATAGCTCCCAGGTCTGTTTAATCCGGAGAGACTGGACGTCAATGGAAAATATGCGAAGAAAAGGCCCTAACGTGCAGGGCCTTTCTAACACGTTCGGATTATCTGCGATCCGGTGGAGGAGGTGGGAGGGCGGCTTTGCAAGCGGCGGAGAGTTTACTTTCGTTTTCTCTTAAGCATTTCATATGGGCCGGGCCCCTGTCTACGTTCTTGCAATACTTGCTCTCATCGTCGGCACAAGCTGCCTTGAACTTTTCATGCCTGTCTTTCATCTCCGCAAGGTGAGCCTTGCAAGTCGCAGAGAGTTTGGAGGAATTATCTTCCAAGCAGCGATGGAGTTCCGGACCATGTTTCATATCCTTACAATAGGTTTCCCTTTCCGTGCGGCATTTGTCTTCTCTCGGAGGAGGACCTCCTGCAGGCTGCGCCCATACGGATCCGGCAAACAACAATGCGATTGCCGAATATCTAATGAATAGATTCATAATATTCCCCTCTTATCGATCCGGAAAGAAGGCTCTCTCGGATCGTATTTCATTCTTAAGACCCTACATATATGGTTTTAGGTTTCAACTTCGTTCGAATATAGGAAAAGAGATCATAATTACGCTTTAATTCCGAATTCAGGATATAATGCGCCTCATTCCGACTTTATAATACTCGTGTAGGAAGAACCTTCTTCTTAAATCCGACGCATGTATTCAAATTTGGAATGGGACCAGAAGCTGATCTCCTCTCTGGAGTTCTATTATAGAAATGGGGATCCTGATCTTTTCTTAAAGGAGGCTTGGGGTTGGGCCTGGGCGCTCTCCAGGAGAAAATTCCGTTTAGACGACGATTCTTGCGCTGATATTGTTTTGAAATTGGTTCATGATGTGGAACATATAATGAAAGTATACCAAGAAGGGAATTATACGAATTTCCCGGCATTCTTAACTACATACGTTAAACATTTGGTCTTGAACCAGAAAAAGAAGAATGTGATCCGCGCTAAGATGGAGATCGTCACCGACGATTTCTATACGGATCGATTTCCAAAGGCGAGCACGTATGATTTTACCCAAGACATATTGGAGCAAGCTAAGGAGATCTCTCTTCTGGTAAGAGAGACACTCGATCAATTGGATCCGCTGGCTTCTCTAGTAATCAAGATGAAGCATAGGATACGACTGAATCTAAAGGAATGCAGGATATTTAAACAGAGATTGAGTTGGCTGGGACTGGGGATCCGACAGTACTTCGATTCGGACCGGGAGGAAGAGATCAGGAGCAGGATCCGAAAGAGGAATGCTGAGGATCAACTGAAACGATTGTTCCAATCCCTATATCATACTGAATCGCAGAATAGGACCAGATGGAATGGAGCCAGAAAACATTGGTCCGATCGACATTCCGGGGTTCCCGAAGAAAAGAGCTTTAGAAAAATTGCATATTATTTGGGAATGAGCCAACATTCCGTTCGCACCTTATATTATTCCACAGTTACGGATTTTAAGAAGAAGGAACGCTGGAGAAGTATGGGTTGGAGAGCGGCTGCCTAATCTTTCTATTTCTTTCCTTCCGGACGAATGACAGGAACAAAGAGTTTCCTAAGAAGTTTGGATTTGTTCTTTAGCTCGGACACCTCCGCAAGAAGGTTTGCTACTAGTCTTTGGCCGGCTTCCATTCCCTTAGTCACGGAGCGGTTTAGCAATCTGGAACTTGTGCTTACCATGCTGAGTTCGGATTCATCCGGTGAAATGACCCGGATCTTCACTCCTTTGGGAGGGGATTGGATTATATGAACCGCTCTGTTGTACATGGTATGATGCACGCGAGTGATCATATGAGATAGCTTTTTATCGGAAGGATAGGAAAGCCAGCCTTGGAATCTCGGAATGGGGTCCGATAACTCGTCTTCCGGACTATTCAATACAACTGTAATGTCCTTGTATCCGGCTTGGATGACGGATTCTACCGGGATCGGATCGGAAATCCCTCCGTCCCCATAGTATTGGCCATCCAATTTCCATTTTCCCCTGGTAGCTATGGGAAGGGAAGTTGCCGCCTTCAATAAATTCAATACGTTAGACGCAGTTGCTTTCACGTATTCGGCACGTGCCTTGGCCAGATTCGTGACCACAACATAGAAAGGGGAGGTCTCCTTCTTCTCCAAATACTCCGCAGGAAGTCTATACTTTGTACCAAACAGATAATCGATCAAGTATTCCTGGTCTAGAAAGGTTTTGCCACGAAACGGATTCAAGAAGGAGATCAATTGGTTTCCGGTCAGTTCCTTTCGCCAGATATCCAGGGTTCTCAAGCCTTCTTCGTGGCTTGTCTCATAACCCGTAGTATAATAAGCGGCCGCACAAGAACCGGAAGATACTCCTAAGATCAGATCAAAAAAAGTAGAAGGGACGGCCTGGTTGATCGCATACAATGCGCCGCCTGCGAAAGAACCCTTCATTCCCCCACCGGCAACTACCAAGGCTCTCGCGCCTTTTTTGGCTTTCGGCAGGCTTGGAAAGTTAAGGTTTTGCTCCGATTTTCCCGGAGAAAAATACGAACTCATCTATAGGTAAAATTTTCGAGCCTTCTCTATTTGCAAGAAACTTGAAATTCTAGATCCCAAATTAGATTTCCTTTTTCATCCGAAAACCGATACTTTTTTGCAACATTTCGTTGTGATTCTTGCTTCGCTAAAGCGGAGATCCTCTATAGACCGAGTGCAGGGAGGACAAATTGGATCAATTCTTCTAAGACTTCCGAAGCAGGTCTTCTCCCATATTTTAAATTTAATACCACATGATTGACCCCTATCTCTTTCAGAATGATCAAAACTTCGGTAAGGAATTTTCTACCGGAGCTAAAGCCAAGGTGAATATTTTTAGGAGAGGCATCCGGTTGGCTTTGCAAGTCGATATATAAAGACTGTGCAAAGGGAAGAAATTTTTCTCCCCAAACTTCTTCGACGGTTTCTCTCCAACTTGAGACGATCTTCATTTGTTGATCGAGTGGTCTAGGATAGGAGATCCAGCCATCCGCGTTTTCCGCGATCCACTTGAGAGATTGCTGACTGAACCCAGTAACTAAAGTGGGAATCCCTTTCGCAAAAGGTTTTGGTACTAAATCGACACTTCTTATCGTGCCGTATTCCGTTTGGATTTCCGGAAATTCATTTTCCAGATACTTTCTAAAATCACCTAAATGCTTCCTGAATATCTCTCCTCTTCTCTCAAAGTTTAGACCGAGAAGAGGATACTCTACTGGCCTGTCTCCGGAAGCGATCCCTAAAACCAATCTTCCCTGACTGAGTTGATCAACTGAAGCGGCTGCCTTTGCTGTATGGATCGGATGCCTGATCGGCAAGATGATCGAGCCAGTCGCAAGCGCAATGGAATTTGTTTGAGCGGCGATATATCCTAAATACACGAAAGGATCGAAAACCTGTCCTATATCACCGAAAGTAGGATCCAATAAAGGAACATCTCGGAACCATAAAGCGGAGAAGCCTCCTTGTTCTGCCCTTTGCGCTAGTTCGATCTGTTTGGACATCGTAGGCTTTGCGCCTTCAAAAGATTCTATAGGAAAGAAAACACCTAAGGTCAGTTTTCCTTTCTGAAACATGGAAGAGTATCCCTTGTTTTCTTCCTTATCACTTATTTTTACCGTAAGCATCCTATATCCTCTATTCTTATATTTAGATATCTAGAAAAATCGATATGTTCGCAAATAAAATGTTTTCCGAACGGGATTTATCCGGTCTTTGCAAACGGAACTACTCGCGAATATGCTCTGGCTTCCTATCTGATTTTTTGTTTCAAGGACTCCAGATAGGCTCGAATCGTTTCTTCATTTCGCTTATAAAAAGTCCATTGACCGATTCGTTTGGCTTTCAGGAGATTTGCTCCCAATAGGATCGAAAGATAATGGGATACCGTAGATTGTCCTAATTCGCTCTTCTCTTGGATGAGAGTTACGCAAACCCCATCCTTTTGAAAATCTCCGATTTCCTGGGGCCCAAAGTTTGATTCCGGGCTTTTGAGCCATTCAAGAATATTCAAACGGGTCTCATTGCCGATCGCCTTTGTTATTTTGAGAATATCCATCGTACTTATAGAAAATCGATATATCGAGATTTATCAATCTAAAAAGCGAAACTAAATTTAAATTTCACTCAGAAATTCTATGGTTCTATAAATCTTAAGGGGAAGACTTGGGCGGCTCTTCGCTTCGCTCAGAACGAGCTACTTCGGGTTCGCGCAGCCGCGCTCATCCTGGCTTTGCCAGGACTAAAGCCCTCCGTATCTCTGCCGCGACGAACCGCTTGCACCAGAATTAATGTGGAATCGGATTATCATCTTGTTCCATAATAAAGCCAGTAATAGAGTAAATCCCTCGGCAAGGAGGATTGTTCACTCCTACCCACGCGGGAGTTCCATTTATGATTACGCTACCGGTAAAGTTATTTGTAGTGAAGTCCATATAGATCGTAGCATCTTCTAAGATAATTTGATCGTTGGATAGATTATGTCCAGGGATGATGATCTTTAATAAACTACAAGTAGCATCGGTAGGATCGCAATAACCCGTTGCTGTATGAGGATTCCATTGATAGGAATAGTCCGTCCAAGTAAATGTTGAGTCTTGATTATCTTTTAAATAGATACTTGTTCCAATCGCAACCGGACAGGAAGTAGATTGATCTGCCGGATCAGCATTCGATTGAAAATTTAGAAGAGCACCATAATATCCGGAAAGATGAAACGTATCCGTCACGCCGTCTACGGTTCCTGTGATTGTGCTATTCAATGGTGTGTTACTATCAGCGAGATGAAGAGAGCCGTCTGAGGCAATCGTATACGGAAGACTCGTTGTCCAATTCGTATTCGATGTAACATCTGCTTGCGTTCCGTCTGCATACGTGGCTAGGGTTGTATATCCAGAAACTACTTCATTGCTTCCGCTAACTACATGAGGATGTACGATTTTGATCTGATCATGAGAGGAAGAAGAAGATCCGAATCCATTTGGGAAAAGTAAAGGTCCGTTTCCCGAACCTGGAGAGCAGTTTACGAATAAGCCGATTGAAATGAGATGAAGATATATTATTGTTTTATAATGTATTTTGCGCATGCTTCTCTTCGTGCCCTTTTGCTGTTAGACTTTACTTTGAATATAGGATTTTGCCTTGAGAATTCAGACAAACGGATGAAAAGAAAGACCCAGGATGATTCAAATACCGCCGATCAGCTTCGATTTATAAGGAGAAGGGTCCGAATTCTATTGCTGTTAGGGGCAGAAATTGTTAAAAAAAGTGGATCAAATAATACAAAAGGAGTTTGACGGGTTGGGCGACGTAATTAATATGGTCTTTACGCCTGAAGGAGAGCTTCTCGGGAGAGAGTGGCCTTTG